>CAZMED010000042.1:0-18654 GCA_964565045.1 uncultured Thermoanaerobaculia bacterium | reverse complement strand
GCTGCCCCTACTGCGACTCGCCGGCGGTGGTGGACCGGCCGGCGACGGCGGACCGACCCGACCCGGTGTTCGCCATCGGCTTCGCGGTCGGCCGGGCCGATGCCGAGGGCCGGGTTCGGTCCTGGCTCGGCCGCAAGAAGCTGGGGCCGTTCGGCCTCGCGCGGGCGGTGGCGGAGAAGGTGCAGGGTGTGTACGTCCCGGCCTACCTGTACTCGGCGCGCGCCGTGTCACGCTACCGGGCGCGCATCGGCGAGGACTACTGGGTCACCGAGGTCGGCCGCGACTCCAAGGGTCGGTCCACGGTCCGGCGCCGGCGCAGGACCGAGGTCCGTGACCTCGAGGGCCCCCACCGCGCCTACCTGGCTGACGTCCTGGTCACCGCATCGCGAGGTCTCGCCAACGACGAGATGGAGGCCGTGGAGCCCTTCGACCTGCGCGAGCTGCAGAGGTACGCGCCGGGGCTGGTGTCGGGGTGGGCCTCCGAGGAGCCGTCGTTGACCCGCGACGAGTGCCTGGCGCTCGCCCGGCGGGAGGCCTCCGTCGCGGCGGGCCGGATGCTGCGCGGGTTCATGCCGGGGGACAGCGTCGTCGGGCTCGACCACCGCACGTCCCTCGAGGACGAGTCCGCCGACCTCTGCCTGCTGCCGCTGTGGGTCTTCGCCCTGCGCCACGCGCCGGACCGGCCGCCGGCCCGGGTCCTGGTCAACGGCCAGACCGGCGCGGTGTGGGGCAGGGTCCCCGTGTCGTGGGGCAAGATCGCGCTCATCGCGGCGGTGATCCTGGGCCTGGTGGCGCTGCCGATCCTGGTGGCGTCGTTGGCGGGGCTGCTGCCGTGAGCCCGGCGCCGCCGGAGTGTGGCCGCTGCCGGAGCGCTCTCGAGCGGGGAGACATCCGCTGTCCGGTGTGCAACGGCGCCGCGCCTGCCGCAGCGGTCGAGGACTCCGGGCACACCGCGGTGGAGGTCCTGCGCTGCCGAGGCTGCGGCGCCGCGGTGTCATACGACGTCGGCGTCCGGGCACCCGCCTGCGCCTTCTGCGGCTCGGTCCTGCGGCTCGAGACCTGCGGCGACCCACCGGAGGAGGTGCAGCTCTCGCTGCCGTTCTCCGTCGGCCGGCCGGAGGCCGAGGCGGCCTACCGAGGCTGGCTCGGAGGGCTCGGCTGGTTCCGCCCCTCGGACCTGAGCTCGGCCAGCCGCGTCGAGTCCCTGACGCCGCTGTGGTGGGCGGGGTGGGTCGTCGACGCCGAGGCCGACGTCACCTGGACGGCCGACAGCGACGCGGGGGCGCTGCGAGCCGATTGGGCGCCTCACGGCGGCGAGGCGGACATCGTGTTCGACGACGTGGTGGTGTCCGCCTCGCGCGGGCTCGCGGTCCCGGAGACCGACCGCCTGCTGCCCAGCTACGACCTCGGCACGGCGCGCGCCGCCGGCGGGGAGGCGGAGCCCGGCGCCGTGGTGGAACGGTTCGACCTGCCGCGGTCCTCGGCGCGGGCCCGCGTGGCGGCCCACATCCGGGACCTGGTGGCCGAGCGGCTCCGGCACGGGACGATCCCGGGCTCGCGGTTCCGCAACCTGCAGACGTCGGTGGTGCTGCGGCGCCTTGCGACCCGCCGCGTCGCCTTTCCGTCGTACGTCCTCGCCTACCGTCACCGGGGCCGCCTGTACCGGGTCGTGATCTCGGGACAGGACGCCTCGTGCCTGCTGGGCACGGCGCCGTACTCGACGGCCAAGATCCTGGCCGTGGTGCTCGGTGGAGCTGTGGCGCTGGCGGTCCTGGTGGCGTTGCTCGCGGCGATGTGAAGGCGCCGTCCGAAGGTGTCGCCACGCCTGTCGATCGGCACATCCGCACCTCATCTCACGCATTACCGCACGAGGGCCGCGTTTCGAGGTGCCGACGTACCGACGGCACCTCGGGCACGGAAACGGAAACGGAAACGGGCACGGGAATCCTCGCGCTTCTCGCTGCGTACTCTTGAGTGTGGGGCGTGGATGCCCTATGGTGTGAGTGGGTGCGCACCGATCCCGAGGGACGGTGACGGCGAACACCCGCCGACGAGCGACAGCACGGACTTGATCGGAAGGACAGGTACCGTATGGACACGAAGCCCACCTACGGCCTCATCGGCCGCGGGCGTGTGGCCACCCACATGGCCCGCTACCTCGAGCTCGAAGCGCAGCCGTGCGTCAGCTGGCACCGCGGGATGCCGCAGCCGGCCGAGGAGGTTCTCGCCGGTTGCGACGTCGTGCTGCTGGCGATCAGCGACGGCGGGCTGCCGGGCTTCCTCGACGCCCACCCGGGCCTCGCAGGCAGGAAGCTGGTGCACTTTTCGGGCAGCCTGGCGGTCGAAGGCCTGCACGGCGCCCACCCGCTGATGACCTTCGGGCCCGAGCTCTACGACCTCGAGACCTACCGCTCGATCCCCTTCATCACCGAGCTCGGGGGCGCGCGGTTCGAAGACCTGTTCCCCGGCCTCGTCAACCCGAGCTGGGCGATCGACCGCGAGCGCAAGCCGCTGTACCACGCGCTGTGCGTCCTCAGCGGCAACTTCACCACCCTGCTGTGGGCCAAGGTGCAGGACGACTTCGAGTCCCGCCTCGGTCTCCCGGGCGAGGCCCTGCGCCCCTACCTCGAAGGCACGTTTCGTAACGTCGCCGCCTCCGGCGGCGCCGCCCTCACCGGCCCCCTCGCGCGCCGCGAGGACGAGACCGTCGCGCGCGACCTCGCGGCGCTGGCGGGCGATCCCTTCGGTCCGGTCTACCGCGCCTTCGTCGAGGCCTTCGAGCGCGAGGAGGTGCGGGCATGATCATCCAGGACTTCGCCGGCCGCAAGCGGGAGGGCGTCCCGATCTCCATGGTCACCTGCTACGACAGCTGGTCGGCCGCCCTCATCGCCCAGACCGACATCGACTGCGTGCTGGTGGGCGACAGCCTGGCGATGGTGGTCTACGGCCACGACTCCACCCTGCCCGCGGACATCGACACCATGGCCGCGCACACGGCGGCGGTGCGGCGGGGGGTGCCGGAGAAGTTCCTCATCGGCGACCTGCCCTTCCTGTCGTACCGCAAGGGCCTCGAGGTCGCGGTCGACAACGTCGGCAAGCTGATGAGCGCCGGCGCCAACGCGGTCAAGCTCGAGGGCGCCGCGGGCAATCTCGAGCTCGTGCGCCACCTCGTCGAGTCGGGCGTGCCGGTGATGGGGCACCTCGGGCTGACGCCGCAGTCGGTGCACCAGCTCGGCGGCTTCAAGGTCCAGGCCCGTGGCGAAGAGGCGGCGGCGCGCCTGATCGAGCAGGCCCGCGCCCTCGAGGAGGCGGGGTGCTTCGCCCTCGTGCTGGAGGCGGTGCCGGCTTCGGTGGCGGGCGAGGTCACCGCCGCGCTCGGGATCCCCACCATCGGCATCGGCGCCGGCCCCGCGGTCGACGGCCAGGTGCTGGTGCTGCAGGACCTGCTCGGGGTCACCACCGCCTTCCGACCGAAGTTCGTGCGCACCTGGATGGACGGCTCGACGCTGATCCGCGAGGCCCTGCAGGCCTACCACCGCGACGTGGTCGCGCGCGCCTTCCCCAACGGCGAGGAGAGCTACCGATGACCGAGGTGCTGCGCGACGTAGCCGCGGCCCGCGACCGCTGCGCCGCGCTGCGCGGCGACGGCCTCTCGTTGGGCTTCGTGCCCACCATGGGCGCGCTGCACGACGGCCACCTGGCCCTCGTCGAGCGGGCTCGGCGCGACAACGACCGGGTCGCGGTGTCGATCTTCGTCAACCCGACCCAGTACGACGACCCCGCCGACCTCGAGCGGTACCCGCGCCCCTTCGCCGCCGATCTCGCGGCGTGCGAGAGGGCGGGGGTGGACCTGGTGCTCGCGCCCGAGTACGACCAGCTCTACCCCGACGGGTACCGGTTCAAGGTCACCGAGTCGCCCCTCAGTGGAGAGCTCGAAGGCGCCCACCGCGGCGGCCACTTCGACGGCGTGCTGACGGTGGTGCTCAAGCTCCTCAACATCGTGCGCGCCGACCGCGCCTACTTCGGCGAGAAAGACTGGCAGCAGCTGCGGCTGGTTTCGGAGATGGCGGCGGCCTTCTTCCTCGACACCGAGATCGTCGCCTGCCCGACGGTGCGCGAGGCGGACGGCCTCGCCATGAGCTCGCGCAACGCGTTGCTGACGCCCGGGCAGCGGACCCTCGCCCCGACGCTGTTTCAGGTGCTCACTTCGGGCGGTTCGCCGGACGAGATGACGAGCCGGCTCGAGGCGGCGGGTTTCGGGGTCGACTACGTGGAGCGCCGCGGGAATCGGGTGCTGGCGGCGGTGCGGCTCGGGAAGGTGAGGTTGATCGACAATGTCGAAGCCTAGAGTCCTGCTGCAGATCACCGGCTCGATCGCGGCCTTCAAGGCCGCCGCCCTGACCTCGCTCCTCAGCCAGGACGGCTACGAGGTGCAGTGCGTGCTGAGCGACGGCGGGCGGCGGTTCATCGGCGAGGCGACCCTGGAGGGCCTCAGCGGCCGGAAGGTGCTCGGCGACCTCTGGGAACGCGGCCGCGCCCTCGACCACATCAGCCTCGCCGACTGGGCCGACCTGATGCTGCTCTACCCGGCGTCCGCCAACCACGTCACGCGGCTGCGCGCCGGCCTCGCCGACGACCTCATCGGCTGTCTGTTTCTGGCCAACAACTTCCGCACGCCGTACTGGCTGGCGCCGGCCATGAACAGCCACATGTTCGCGCACCCGGCGGTGGCCGAGGCCCTCGCGACCCTCGCCGCGTGGGGCTGCCGGGTGCTGCCCACCGGCGAGGGCCGCCTGGCCTGCGGCACCGTCGGCTACGGGCGCCTGCTCGAGCCCGAGGCGACGGCGGCACTGATCCGGGAGGCCCTGGGATGAGGGTGCTGCTCACCGCCGGCGGCACCGAGGAGCCGATCGACTCGGTGCGGCGCATCACCAACACCTCGAGCGGCGCCACCGGCGCAGCGCTCGCGGCGCACTTCGCGGAGCGCGGCGCCGAGGTGGTGCTGCTGCACGCCGACCGCGCCGCGGCCGGCATGCCCGACGTCGAGCGGCTCTCCTTCGTGAGCTTCGCCGAGCTCGAGGCGGCCCTGCGCCGCCTGCTCGGCGAGCGGCGCTTCGATGCGGTCGTCCACCTCGCGGCGGTCAGCGACTATGCGGTCGGCTCAGTGGAGGTCGACGGCCGCCCGTGGGGCGCCGGGCCGCGGGGCAAGATCGCGAGCGGCCGCGAGGTGGTGATCCGGCTGCGGCCGAACCCCAAGCTCATCGACAGCCTCAGGGCGTGGTCCTGCAACCCGGAGGTCGTCATCATCGGCTTCAAGCTCACCGACGAGCCCGACGCGGCGGCTCGCGAGGCCGCGGCGCGCGCGCAGCTCGACCGCGGCGCCGCCGACCTGGTGGTCCACAACGATGTGCGGGAGATCGACGGCGCGCGGCACGCAGCGACGATCCACGGCCGCCGGGGAGCCCGGGTGCGAACCGAAACCAAGCAGCAGCTGGCGGCGGAGCTCTACCGCCTGCTCGCAGACGGAGGCCTTCGATGAAGCTCTGCCTCGACGTCGGCAACTCGCAGATCTACGGCGGCCTCTTCTCGGGCGAGAATCTGGCGGTGCGGTTCCGCAAGATCACCCAGCGCGGTGCGTCGTCCGACGAGCTCGGGATCTTCTTCCGCCAGGTGGTGCGCGAGAACGGCCACGACCCGGCGGACATCTCCGGGATCGGCTTCTGCTCGGTGGTGCCGGACATCAACCACTCGCTGGTCAACGCCTGCCGGCGGTACTTCGAGCTCGAGCCCTTCAACCTCCGCCCGGGCGTCAAGACCGGGCTCAAGATCCGCTACAAGAACCCCGCCGAGGTCGGGGCCGACCGCATCGCCGGCGCGGTCGGCGCGGTCGGCCGCTATCCCGACGAGGAGCTCGTCATCATCGACTTCGGCACCGCCACCACGGTCGAGGCGGTGAACGCCGAACGCGAGTACCTGGGAGGGGTGATCGTCCCCGGCCTCATGATCTCGATGCGCTCGCTCGAGCAGAACACCGCCGGCCTGCCCAAGGTGGAGATCGTGCGCCCGGAGCGGGTGTGCGGCCGTTCCACCGTCGACAGCATCCAGGCGGGGCTCTACTGGGGCCACCTCGGGATGGTGCGCGAGATCCGCGACCGCCTCGCGAAAGAGTGCTTCGCGGGCCGGCGGCCGGTGGTCATCGCCACCGGCGGCTTCGCGGGCCTGTTCGCCGACGCCGGCCTCTTCGACGTCGTCGCCCCCGACCTCGCGCTCGAGGGCATCCGCATCGCACAGGAGATGAACCAGTGAAGATCGAGATGCTCAAGTCCAAGATCCACCGCGCCACCGTCACCGGCGCCGAGCTCGATTACACGGGCTCGGTGTCGATCGACCCCGAGCTGTGCGCGGCCGTCGGTCTGCGGGAGTTCGAGAAGGTCGACGTGCTGGACATCGACAACGGCGCCCGCCTGACGACCTACGTCATCCTCGGCGGCCCCGGCGAGGTCTGCCTCAACGGCGCCGCCGCCCGCCTCGTCGCGAAGGGCGACCGGGTGATCATCGTCGCCTACGCCCAGCTCGACGAGCGCGAGGCAGAGGTCTTTCGGCCGAAGATCGTGCTGGTGGACGAGGACAACCGGATCGTCGACAGGCTCTGATCCGGAGCCCATCCGGAGCTCGGGGCCGGACCCTGGATTTTTCGGCGTGCCGCAACAGTTTCCGTATCGAAAGCGAGGTCCGATCATGAGCGAAGCGAAGATCGCCGGCACCAAGCCCCACGTCCTGAAGCTCGAGCCGGGCAGCTACTGGTGGTGCGCCTGTGGGCGCTCCGCCTCGCAGCCCTTCTGCGACGGCTCGCACGCCGGCACCGGGCTCGAGCCGGTGGAGGTGGTGATCGAGGCGCCGCGCACGGCGGCCCTGTGCCTGTGCAAGCAGACCGCCGGGGCGCCCTTCTGCGACGGCACCCACTCGAAGCTGTAGAGGTTCAGCCCGGCGGCCGGGCCAGTACCATCATCCGGCTCTTCGAGAGCTGCCGCGTCGGCTCCTCGACGAGCCCGCAGCCGAGCGCGATCCTGCGGGTTGCCTCGAACTCCTCCGGCGAGACGTGCCCGTCAGGCTCGAGGACCAGCAGTCGACCCCCTGGCTGTAGCACCATCCGGCAGGAGGCGATGAGGCGCTGCGGGTTCTCGGCCTCGTGGATGACGTGCGCCGCGAGGACCATGCCTGCTTGTCCGGCGAGGTCCTCGAGCCCGAGCGACGCCTGGGTGCAGAGCCTGGTTTCGATGACCCGGTCGAGGCGCCGCCGGCGGGCGCGGCGGACCAGGGTGGAGAGCATCCGCTGCTGGATGTCGACGCACACCACCCGGCCGTGATCGCCGACCATGCGCGCCAGCGGCAGGCTGAAGAAGCCCATCGCGCAGCCGAGGTCGATGACCGTCATGCCCGGGCTCACGAAGGGGCTGAGGAGCTTCTCCGGGTGCTCTCCGAGCTTGCGCAGCGGGCTCAGCAGCAGGTACGCGATCCAGACCGGGCACACGTGACGGCGCCGCGGCGGGGTCTCGAGATCCGACCGGCTACCCGGTGTAGGCTCGATTCCGGTCATGCGCTCACCTCCCTCTGACGCACCGGCGTCGGCAGCAGGAGTGTAGCCGGGACCAGTGGCCCGACGAGCGCCCTGCAGAGCAGGGATGGCCGCCCGCGCATCGCGGGCGGGGTCCTCGAGTCCCGGCGCGCCAGAGTTTCTGAGAAACTGGCTCAATACTGAGACTTGTGCTTTTGAGCATGTGTCTAAATCTATAACCAGTTCGCAATATGCATGTATACTCCGGCCTGATGGTTGGCTCGCTCTGCGAGGATCGTTTCCAGCACCGCGCACACGGCGGTGCCGCTTCCTCGCCGGCGCGTCCGGGCCTCGGGCGCGACGGCGGGCGTCAGGAGGTCTCCCGATGACTCGAAAGGTCCGGCCCCTACTGTCTCGGGTGGTGCGTACGGCGGCGGTGGCTGCGGTGCTCGTGGGCGCTGCGCCGGCCCTGGCCCAGCACCCCGCCATCAACCTGCTCGACCGCAACGGCGACCTGATCGATCCGGTCAACGGCGAGAACGCGGACGCTCCGTTCTCGATCAAGCAGACCTGCGGCATGTGCCACGACTACGACGTGATCACCGAGGGCTACCACTTCCAGATGGGCTGGGACACGGTGGCCGACGACTACGGCGCCGAGGCGGGCCGGCCCTGGAGTCTGTCCAACGGCTTCCTCGGCCGCTGGTACCCCTTCGCCTTCCGCCAGCTCGCCAAGAAGGTGAACGAGCACCCCGACGAGATCGACCTCACCGTCTACGACTTCGTGGGCTTCTCCTCTCCGGGCCGCGGCGAGCCGCCCTGCGGCGCCTGCCACCCGGGCGGCGGCGGGCTCGAGTTCGACCGCGACGGCAACCGCTACGACGAGCACCTCGCGGAGAACCCCGAGCTTGCCGAGACCCTTGACGGCGACTACTACGGCAGCAGGTGGGCGGCGAGCGGCGTCGTCGAGGCCGACTGCATGATCTGTCACCTCGAAGGCTACGACTTCGACGCCCGGGTCGACCAGCTGAAGAACGGCAACTACCGCTGGGCGGTGGTGGCCGGCTCGCGCCTCGGCATCGTCGACGGCGCGGTGCGCCGCGACCAGGAGCCGACGGTGACCTACGAGACCCGCCTCTTCAACGCCGACGGCACCATCACCCTCGACATGTCCTGGCCGCCGCCGGACGACAACTGCATGTACTGCCACGGCAGCTCCGACGTCAAAAAGCGCGGCTTCTCGTGGAACGACATCTTCAATCCGGACATCCACAACCAGCAGGGCATCAGCTGTACCGCCTGCCATCCGGCCGGGCTCGACCACCAGATCGCCAAAGGCACCGAGCCGGCATTCACCGTGGCGCCCGAGTACGAAGGCAGCAACCTGAGCTGCGCGGAGTGCCACATGAGCGGCTACCTGGGGGCGCCGGTGCCGGAGCACGAGACGATCCGCCCCAGCCACCTTCGGAAGATCCGCTGCGAGAGCTGCCACATCCCGCGCCTCAACCGCGCCGCCGCGCACGGCCACGAGGCCACCACGGGCCGTCTGGAGTTCTACCCGCGGCCGAGCGAGGTGGAGGAGCCCGGCGAGGTGGGCGAGTGGTTCCCGGACTACGAGCGGCGCTCGGACGACAAGGTCTACCCCATGAACCGCTTCCTCGCGGTCTATTGGGCGAACCGCGACGCCGACGGGCTGGTCTACCCCCTCTTCCTGCGCGAGCACGAGGCGGCCTGGAGAGAGTTCTCCGAGCAGGTGGCGGACGACGACGGGGATGGCCGCAAGGAGGTCAACACCGAGGCCGAGATCATCGCCGGGCTCAACGCCTTCGCCGAGACCCTGGCCGGCAACCGTCGCTTCCAGCAGGTGAAGCCGGTGTTCATCAAGTCGGAGGAGGCCTACGAGCTCGACGACAGCGGGGCCCTGCGACGCAGCCCGCTCGCTGGCACGCCGCTCGAGGGGGCCTCCCAGGTCAAGTTCTCCATCAACCACAACACCGCGCCCACCCGCATGGCCCTCGGCGTCAACGGCTGCGACGACTGCCACGTCGCCGAGGCGCACATGTTCCGCGGCCAGCAGGTGGTGGACCTGCACGGACCCGACGGGCAGCCGCTCACGGTGTCGAACGGGAGGTTCTTCGGCTGCAACCTCACCGCCTTCCGGATCAACACCATCCACCAGCAGATCGTCAGCCCCTACATCGGCCCGGTGATCATCCTGGTGGTCTTCCTGATCGTGGTCCACTACCACAGCTACGGCCCCAAGCGCATCACCTTCGACCCCTACTCGCACGAGATCCAGCGCTTCAACCTCGCCGAGCGCGCGGTCCACCTCTTCCGGCTCATCTCGTTCGTGATCCTCGGCGTCACCGGGCTCATCCTCGCCTTCAACCTCCACCTCTGGCAGGACCTGCTCTTCGGCTCGGCGCAGAACCTGCACGACTTCCACGTCTGGGCGGGCGTCGTTTTCATCGCCACCACGGTGATGGGGGCGATCCTGTGGTTCCGGGACGCGGCTTTCGAGTCCTACGACAAGGAGTGGGTGCGCAAGATGGGCGGCTACCTCGGCCACAAGGGCGAGGTGCCGGCGGGCCGCTTCAACGCCGGCCAGAAGATGTTCTACTGGTACTCCGGTATCTTCGGCGTCATCATCTCGGTGACCGGTCTGATCCTCGTCTTCAAGGACTCCTTCAGCCTGCCCACCATCTGCATCACCTCCACGTTCCACAATCTGATCGGCTTCTTCCTCATCGCCGGTGTGCTCGCCCACGCCTACCTGGGTACGGTTGCCAACCCCGGGACGTGGCGGGTGCTGGTGGACGGCTCGGTGACCCGCGAGTGGGCAGAGCACCACCACCCCAACTGGTACCGCGCCCTGTTGGCCGAGGAGAAGGTCGCGAAGCACGAGAGCGCACGCGAATCGGACGCGAAGGCCTCGAAGGACGACGGCTCGAAGGAGGCCTGAGCGCTTCCGGACGACGGCTCCGACCGCGGCCTCGGCCCGCGTCGGACGCCGGCATCGGGGGGAACCCGGGATTGCCGCTCCGTCGGCGGCGAAGGCGGAAAGCGTTCCGTTGAACGGCCACCCGACCTGAGGTAGGGTAGTCCGTCGGAGTTGGCATGGTCGAGGAGACGCCACAGCACATCGGGTCCGCGGACGACCCCGAGACGGGGCCGCTGGAGGTGGCGGGGGCCCCCCTCGAGGAGGGCTTCAGCGATTCCCTGCGTGACCTCGTGGACCTCGTCGAGAGCGGCGATCTCGAGGCCCTCGACCGCTTCCTCGGGGTCCTGCACGCCAACGACCTCGCGACGTTGATCGGCGTCCTGCCGCGCCAGCTGTGGCCCAACGTGGTGGCGCGCCTCGACGTCACCCGGATCTCCGACCTCATGGAGGAGCTGCCGGACCACCTGCGCGACGATCTCGCCGAGCACATCCCGCGGCGCCAGCTCGGCGAGGCCATCGCGGAGATGGCGTCCGACGACGCCGCCGACGTGCTCGCCGCGCTGCCGCAGGCCCTGGCCGGCAAGATCATCAAGGCGATGCCGCGGGAGGCGCGGCACGGCGTCGAGGCCCTCCTCGAGTACCCCGAGGACTCGGCCGGCGGCATCATGCAGGTGGAGCTGGTGGCGGTCCCGGAGAACGCCACCGTGGAGCAGACCATCGAAGCGGTGCGAGCCAACGCGGACGAGGTGAGCACCCTGCACTTCGTCTACGTCGTCGACGACGAGCAGCGGCTGGTCGGCGTGCTCAATCTGGGCGCGCTGCTGCTGGCGCCCGCCGATCAACCGATCCACGAGTTGATGAAGCACACGGTGCGCGTGGTCCACCCCGAGCTCGACCAGGAGGACGTGGCACGGATGTTCCGGCGTTACGACCTCGTGGCGCTGCCGGTGGTCGACGACCGCGGCCGCCTCCTGGGCCGCATCATGCACGACGACGTCGTCGACGTGCTCGAGGAGGAGGCCGACGAGGACATCATGCACATGGCCGGGGCCGCGGTCTTCGAGCCCGACCTCGTCTACACCGACCGCATCTTCAAGATCACCTCGGTCCGTCTGCCGTGGCTGCTCGCGACCCTCGCCGGCCTCACCTTCCCGGCGCTGCTGGTGGAGGCCTTCCAGGTCTCGTTCCCGAAGATGTTGGCCCTCGTGCCCTTCATCCCAGTGATCGGCGCCATGGGGGGCAATATCGGCGGTCAGTCCTCGACCATCATCGTCCGCGGCTTCGCCACCGGCCGCGTCGACTTCCAGAACCTGCGCGGCTTCCTGCTCAAGGAGCTCTTCGTAGGTCTGCTGATGGGCGTCGCTTGCGGCCTCCTGGTGGCGGTGGTGGCGACCCTGTGGCACGGCGACCCGTTGCTGTCGCTGACTGTGGCCCTGTCCATGCTGATGGCGATGGCCACCGCAGCCACGCTCGGCGTGCTGGTGCCCTTCTTCTTCCGCCTCATCAAGGTCGACCCCGCGATCGCCGCCGGGCCCCTGGTCACCACCATCAACGACACCACGGCCATCAGCATCTACTACCTCACCGCCCTTGTCGTCTTCGCAGGCTGACGCCCGGCCCCGGCTCTGCGCCGGAGCGGTCGCTGTCAGCCTTCCGGTGCCGCGGCCGCCGAACCGGGGCCTCCGCCCTCGCACACCACCAGCAAGGGCGTGCCGTCGCGGACGACGTGCAGCAGGGCCTGCGAGTCCTCGGCCCGCATCATGACCACCAGCGCCGGCGGCGGCACTATGGGCTCCCCGCCCCAAACCCGGCGCCAGCCCGAGCCGAGCCGGTCGGCGACCCGCCGCAGCCACCCGGTCGGCGGGTCCGGTCCGAGGTGGAACGCCCACCCGTTGTCGAGGCCGACCGAGATCTGGGCAGGCACCTCGATGTCGGTCCCCGGGACCGGCGTCGGCGGCTCCGCGTCCTCGTCATAGGGCACCAGGGTCGGCGGCGCCACCACCGCCCGCCACGCCACCTCCGGCTCGCCGGCAACCCTGAACGATGCGGGGAACGTCGCCGCCGGCGGCGGGGGCGTCCCGCCCGGCGCCCGCCGCACCACCAGCCGCACGCCGTGTGTCGGGTAGCGGTGCAGCTCCATGCCGCGGGCCATCACCTGCAGTGTTCCGGAGACGACGTCCAGGCGCAGGTACAGAGCGTGCGCCTGTGCCAGCGGAAGCTCGAGCTCGACGGCCGAGCCCGCCGCCGCGGCGGTTGCCGCGCTAGTACAGATACACGCGAGCGCCGACAGGAATCGTCTTGAAGACATACTCGAGGTCCTCGTCGCCCAGTCGCACGCAGCCGTGGGTGACGCCCTGGCCGAGCAGGGTCTGGAACAGGGTGCCGTGGATGATGTAGCCATCACCGAGGTACAGCGCGTAGTCGCCGAGAGAGACCCGGTCGATGCGGTCGGAAAACCTCGTCGGCGGCTCGAAGCCCTCCTCGACGAAAGCCCAGTCGGGCTTGGTCCAGATCGGGTCGCGGACCTTGCGCACGACCCGCCGCTCGCCGAGCGGGGTGTCGAAAACCCATGTCTTCTCGCCGGACGGGTGGACCAGGACGGACCCGCTTCCGGTGGAGCAGACGGCCTCCCGCAACAGCGTCTCGCCGTCGTACACGCGCAGCCGGTTGCGGTAGGTGTCGATCACCAGGTAGCGTCCGCGCGGCCGCAGGCCCGCCAACCGCCGCGCGGCCCGCTGCTCCGCCTTCTCGTCACCGGCGGTCGCGGCACAGGGGGCGGCGTCGCGGTCGAGGCGGACGATGGTCGTCCGGTCGCCTGCCGCGGCCAGCACGAGGACCACGACCGCGACCAGACCCAGCCCCGCACCGCCTGCCCACAGCAGACGCCGGCCGCGGACGGGCGGCGGTGGGCGCGGAGCTTCTGCGGGTCGTTCGGCTTCCATCACAGCGTCCCGACGATGGTCACGGGGGTGCCGACGCGGACCTTGGCGAAGAGCGCCTCCATATCCTCGTTGCTGAGGGCCACGCAGCCGTCGGTCCAATCGCGGCCGGTGCCGCCGTGGCCGTGGATCTCGATCAGGCTCCCGGCCCCGGTTCCGCGCCGCACCGTACCGGCGGCCTCGGCAGCGCGGTAGCGGCGCAGGTCGGCTGCATTCGGGTAGTCGATGAGCAGCGCCAGGTAGTACTTCGTGGCGCCGCCCGATTTCTTGACCGTCACCCGGTAACGGCCTTCGGGCGTCGCGCGGTCGCCGGTGTGCAGCTTGCGCTCGAGTCCGTTGCCGCCGAGCTCCGCTGTGAAAACCGCGCGCTGGCGTCCGTTCTCGTACAGCACCAGCCGGCGCCGGAGCTTGTCGACCACGATGGCCGCACCGCCGCTGCGGCGCGACTCGGCGATGGTGTCCGCCGCCTGCTCGCGCCACAGCTCGAGAAGGGCCGGGTCGGAGAAACGCTCGATGCTCCGCTGCCAGGATCGGTCGAGGCCGGCCGCGAGCGCCAACGCTTCCTCCGCGCGCTCGATGGCGCCCTGGATCTCGCCCGCCTCGGCCAGCTTGCGGGCGGTTGTTGCGTGGTAGCGCGCGCTGGCGGTCTCGCCGGCGAGGCGTCCGTTCATGCCGGCCTGGCCCATCCGCGCCTCGCCGGCGGCGATGCGGACCTCCGCCTCGTCGAGCAGCATAGCGAGCCGACCCGCCTGGTCGGACTGCTCGGCCCGCGCCGCGGCCACGATGCGGCCCGCGGCGGCCGTGGCGCGATTCCACGCAGCCGGTGCGCGGCCGGGATCGCGCCGCCAACGAGGTGCGGCGTTCTCCCGCGCCGTCACCCGTTCCGCCTCCGCCACCAGCCGCTCCATCTCGGCCGCGGCTGTCGGATCGAGCGGCCGCACCTCGCGGATCGCGCGGCCGAGCGCGGCGCGCACGCCATCCCAGCCGGCCGGGTCCGGCGGGGGCTGGCCGCAGCCGGCCGCACTCCCCACGACCGCCATCAGCAGGCAACAAAAAGAGCACCGGCGGCGTGTCGCCGCCGGTGTCCTCGAGTACCGGTCCTGGCTCAGCAACCGATCTTGGCCTTGACGGTCTCCATGTCGCTGACGGCTGCGTTGAGGCCCTCGAGCAGGCTGCCGGCCATGGACTTGGCCTCGGCGAAGCTCTCCTCGGCCGCCTTGGCCTGCACGTCGGCGACCTGTGCGCGCAGTCCGTCGATGTTGCCGCGCATCATCTCGAGATCGCTGGCGAAGCCCTTCGGGCGCCGCCGGCAGGTGGCGAGGCTCTCGAGCAGACCGTCCGCCGCGACGAGGCTCTCCTCGATCGCGGCAATGGCGCCTTCCACCTCGAGGCGCATCTGCTCCTTGTTCGCCAGCGCCTGGTCCTGCGCGGCCGCCGCGGACTGCTGGGCCGTCGCCAGCAGCTCCGCAGCCTGCTTGTAGGAGCGGGTCAGGGCGAACTTCGCGTTCTGGGCCTCGATCTCGGCCTTCGCCTGGTTGAGAGCCTGCTGCGCCGCCTCCCAGGCCTCCGGTGCGTAGGTCGGCGCCTCCGCCTGCTCCGCCGCCGCCATCGCGGCCTGAACCTGATTGATCTCTTCCTGGGGCGCCTTGGCGCAGGCGCTCAGGCCCACCACCGCCAGCACGACTGTCAATCCTGCCAACACCCTCTGTCCGTTCATCGACTCACCCTCCTGTTTGTGGGGCCCTCGAGGCCACTGACACAGGCGTCCGCACCACCGCGGGGATGGTGGCCCCCGAGCCCCGTTCGAGAACCGCGAGACCGCGGTCCGTACACCGCGTACTCTACACCCGTCCGCAAGCCCACGCATCGTCCTTCGGAGGGCGCCGGGGCCGCCGCCGTGTCCGGAGTCAGCCCGCCCTTCCCGGCGCTCAACCGGCCGACCACCGCAGCCACAGCCAGCCCGCCGCGACCGCCAGGGTCGTCAGGGTCACGGGGATGCCGACGCGGGCGTGCTCGCGCCAGCCGATGTGGACCCCGAGCCGTGCCGCCTGGTCGGCGACGATGAGGTTGGCGATGCTGCCCACCAGCAGCAGATTGCCGGCCAGGGTCGAGGCGAGCGCGAGCGCGGCGCCGGCGCCGGGGCCCTCGGCCGCGGGCAGCAGCAGCATCACGGCCGGCACGTTGGAGACCACGTTCGACAGCACCACGGCAGCCGCGAAGAGCCAGTGGGGCGCGCCGAGGTCGAGCCCGGCGCCGGCCGATGCGGCCAGGGCCCGGGCCGCCAGGCCCGCGCTCTCGATGGCGTGCTGGACGACGAAGAGGCCCGCGAAGAGGACCAGCAGCTGCCAGTCCACGAGCCCGAGCATGTCGCGCGAGTGCATGCGGCGGCTGGTCAGCAGGAGGCCGGCGGCGCCGAGGGCGGCGACCTCGCGCGGCACCGGCGCGAGCACGAAGACCGCCACCAGGACCGCGACCACCGCGAGGCCCTTGCCGGTCTGCCAGAGGTCGAACGAGGGCGCCTCGACGTCGATCGCCCGGATCGGCCCGCCCCAGCGCCGGCGGTAGACGGCGGCGATGACGGCCCAGGTGAGGCCGCAGCCGAGGAGCGCCGGCGGCACGCCGTCCCAGAGGTAGCCCGCGAAGGAGAGATCGAGCCGCTGGCCGATGAGCATGTTCTGCGGGTTGCCGATGAGCGTCGCCGCCGAGCCGACGTTGGCGCCGCAGGCGAGGCCGAGGAGGTGGGGCTCGGGCCGCAGGCCCCGGCGCGTGCAGCCGACCACCAGCAGCGGCGCCACGGCCAGGCACACGATGTCGTTGGCGAGCAGCGCCGACAGACCGCCCGCGACGCCGATGACGATCGCCAGCAGGGTCGCCGGCTCCACCGCGGCCGCCGCCACCCGCCGGGTGACCTCGGTGTAGAAGCCGCCGAGGCGGAGCTGCGCGGAGACCACCATCAGCCCCAGGAGCAGCGCCATGGTCGGCACGTCGACGGCCTCCCAGGCCTTGGCGGGCGACACCCGGCCCGCGCCGACGAGGACGATGGCGCCGAGCAGCGCGATGCCGGTGCGGTCGGCGGCGAGACCGGGCAGGCGGCCGAGGATCATGCCGAGGTAGACCACTGCGAAGACCACGACCACCAACCAGTCCACGGCGCGCAGTGTGCGCCCGGAGGAACGGCCGCGCAAGCGGGGGGGGGGCGGGGAACCGGTCGGCTGCGAGCTCCGCGGCGGCGGCCGCCCCCGCAGCGGCCCGCTCCTCCCACGGTTGCAGACATGCTCAATATTGAGATCTATTCCGAAATGCGTTCTCAGGGGATGATACGATCCGGGAGCTGCGATTCTGCTCTCAGGGGGCGCGATGGACTTCCCGGTCTTCCATCTCGACTTTCTCGGCAACCGGATGCTGATCGCGATGATCGCCGTGCTGCACGTCGCCATCAACCACGCGTTCGCGGTCGGAGCCATGCCGCTGGTGACCCTCATGGAGTGGTGGGGCCACCGCCGCGGGGACGCGCGCTGGGACCGCCTCGCCTACCGGATCCTCACGGTCTGCTTCGTGGTGACGACGACCGTCGGCGCCCTCACCGGGGTCGGCATCTGGCTCTCCACCTCGCTGGTGAACCCGTACGCCATCGGCAGCCTGATCCGGGTCTTCTTCTGGGCCTGGTTCATCGAGTGGCTGGTCTTCGTCGCCGAGGTGCTGGCGATCATGGTCTACTACCTGAGCTGGAAGCCGCTCGCCGACCGCAAGCGGCTCCACATCGCCATCGGCGCCGCCCTGAGCGTGCTCTCGTGGGTCACGATGGCCATCATCACCGCCATTCTCGGCTTCATGATGGACCCCGGCAGCTGGACGGCGAAAGAGAGCTTCCTCTCCGGCGTCTTCAATCCCATCTACCTGCCGCAGCTCGCCTTCCGCACGCCGCTCGCGATGGTGGCGGCCGGGTTGATGGCCCTCCTCCTGACCTTCTTCTTCACCCGCGGCGACCGACCGCTCAGGGTGCAGGCGGTGCGTTGGCTGTCGCTGTGGTCGCTGGCCTGGCTGCCGGCGGTCGCCGCCGGCGCCCTCTGGTACTGGCGGGTGATTCCCGGGTGGATGGCCGACAACCTGCCCGTCGCGCTGGGGACGCAGCGCTTCGCCGCCTGGTACTCCCAGTTAATCCTCGTCCTGGCCCTGATGGTGGCCGCGGTGTTGGTCGTCGCCCTCGCCGGGGCGCTGCGCCCGCGGTGGGTGCCGCGGGCGGCGCTGCTGCTGCCCTTCGCCCTCACCCTGGTCCTCCTCGGGTCCTTCGAGCGGGTGCGCGAGTTCATCCGCAAGCCCTACGTTATCGGCGAGTACATGTACGCCAACGGGCTCCGGGTCGCCGACTACCCGCTGTACAGGGAGGAGGGCGTGCTGCGGCACGCCGCCTACGCCGCGGTGCGCGAGGTTCGCGAGGACAACGCCGTCGCGGCGGGCGCGGAGGTCTTCCGGAT
The DNA here is from genome assembly GCA_964565045.1 of uncultured Thermoanaerobaculia bacterium. GTDB lineage: Bacteria > Acidobacteriota > Thermoanaerobaculia > Thermoanaerobaculales > Sulfomarinibacteraceae > Sulfomarinibacter. The sequence continues at coordinate 744 of CAZMED010000042.1, read as the reverse complement.
CGCCTGCACGCGCTGCCACACCGCCACCGGCATCAACTCCGTCACCGACCGCCTGCGCGACATGTACGGCGACGGCTCCTGGGACCGCGAGACGATCCGCTTCTACCTGCTCGGCATGCACACCGCGCGTCCCTTCATGCCGCCGTTCCCGGGCACCGAGCGCGAGGCCGGGGCGCTGGCCGATTACCTCCTCGACCAGCGTCGGGTGCGGCGTCCGCTCGCAGGGGCGCAGGACGGGGGGGCTGGCGCGGCCCCGGCTGCGGGCGGCGGCTCTGCGGTCGCGGAAGGGGGGGTGTGAGATGGACCCGTTCCCGATCCCGAGGGACTTCCCGCTGCCGCTGCCGGCCTCGCCGATCGACCTGCAGGTGGCGGTCGTGCTGCTCTTCCTGGCCCACATCCTGTTCGTCAACCTGATGCTCGGCGGGGCCCTCTTCACCCTTGCCTACGAGCTGCGCGGCCTGCGCCGGCCGGCGCTCGACCTGCTGGCGCAGAAGATCGCCGCCACGGTCACCGTCAACAAGAGCCTGGCGGTGGTCCTCGGGGTCGGTCCGCTGCTGGTCATCAATGCGCTGTATGCGCTCCACTTCTACACCGCCAACAGCCTCACCGGCCGCGCCTGGATCATGATCGTGCCGCTGGTGATCGCGGCCTTCCTCCTGCTGTACGCCCACAAGTACAGCTGGCAGGCGCTCGGCGACCGCAAGGGCCTGCACCTGGCGATCGGCGCCGCCGGCGCGCTGATCC
>CAZMED010000041.1:9992-18677 GCA_964565045.1 uncultured Thermoanaerobaculia bacterium | reverse complement strand
CCGCCCTCCACCGTGCGGTAGCCGGCGGTCACCGACCAGCGTTCGCTGATGTCGTACGCCAGCTTGAGAGAGACGTCGAAGGCCCGCCCCGGCCCGCCGGCCAGACCCTCGAAATCGAAGACCGCGTGCCAGCGATCTGCCAATCGATAGTCGGCGATGAAGGCCAGCAGAGGAACAAAGCCCACATCGGTGTCCCGACTCGTGGTCTCACCCTGTGCGAGCTCGATCTTGGCATCGCGGACTTTCGCGGTGAGGCCGACCCTCAGCTTCCACCGGTCGCCCTCTTTGAAACGCCACAGATACCCGATCCTCCATGAGTTGAACTGGTACGTGGCGTCGACCGGGGTGCCCGGCTCGTAGGAGGCACCGGCGAAATCCACCGACTCGTCGAAGACCCCGGTCTCGGTGTAGGAGAGCGGGGCGGCGAGCAGGCGGAAACTGTGTCTGGGCTTGAAGTTCCAGGTGAAGTAGAGACGTCCCGCCGCCCACGGACCCGAGCCCACCAGCTCCTCGAGCGAAAAACGGGTGCCTGTTGAATCGTTGGGAATCTGGACATTGTTCCTGCTCTGCCACGCGGGTCCCACCTCGAGCTCGAGGCTGAACCTGGGCTCGTCGGCGGCGGCCACCGAAGCGCCGATCAGGAAAGCGATGCACAGGCCGGCGCCGGACACGAGCTTCCGTACGATCTTCATGGGATCTCCCGCAAAATCCATCGGCGGTCAGGGATGATGAATGCCAGGGCCGACACTCGCGACACGTTCGCCGACAGAGTTCCATTCCCGCACCGAAATGTCAAAATACCGGCGATGAGGAACCGCGTTTGAGGGGTGAAATTGGAGGGATCGATGCGGCCGACAACCCGGCAAACGCAAGGAGGGGCCCGAGAATGACCAGCTTGTTACCAGACCTTGATCCGGATGGACTGCTCGAGTACTCCGTCGTCTTCACCGACCGCTCCCTGAACCACATGTCACAGACATTCCAGCAGGTGATGCAGGATATTTCGACAACCCTCAAGGACGTGTACCACGCTGACGCAGCGATCGTCGTGCCGGGCGGGGGCACCTACGGCATGGAGTCGGTTGCCCGCCAGTTCGCGACGGGTCGGAAGTGCCTCGTGATCCGAAACGGATACTTCAGTTTCCGCTGGTCTCAGATCATTGACATGGCCGGGCTCACCGACAAGACCATCGTATTGCAGGCCCGACAGACCACCGCCGGCCCACAGGAGCCGTTCGCACCACCCTCTATCGACGATGTGACGGATGCGATCCGTTCTGAAGAACCGGATGTCGTCTTTGCGCCCCACGTGGACACGTCCTCGGGCTTGATCCTGCCGGATGCCTACATCGGCGCCGTTGCCGAAGCCGTGCACGAGCATGGTGGACTGTTCGTTCTCGATTGTGTCGCTTCCGGTTGCGTGTGGGTCGATATGAAAGCGAGCGGCGTGGACGTTCTGATCACCGCCCCTCAGAAGGGCTGGAGCTCCTCTCCCTGCTGCGCCCTCGTCATGCTGGGCGGGAGCGCAGCGGATCGAATCGGCAAGACCACCAGCAACAGCTTCGCCTGCGACTTGCGGAAATGGCTCGACATCATGCGGGCCTATGAGAACGGCGGGCATGCCTACCACGCAACACTTCCGACCGACGCGCTGAAAACGTTTCGGGACAACATGCTGGAGACCTGTTCCTTCGGGCTCGAGACCGTGCGTGAGAAACAGTGGGAACTGGGCACAAGGGTTCGTCAGCTGTTGCAGAGCCATGGCTTCAGAAGCGTTGCCGAAGAAGGCTACCAGGCGCCTGGCGTGGTCGTGTACTACACGGACGATCCGAAAATCCAGAACGGCAGCACGTTCCGCGAGCAAGGCCTGCAGATTGCGGCCGGTGTCCCGTTAATGTGCGGCGAACCTTCCGATTTCCGCACGTTTCGTGTGGGCTTGTTCGGCCTGGAGAAATTGCGCGACACGGACCGCGCAGTCGCACCTCTGTCCGAAGCGCTTGGCCGAATCACAGGAACCTGAGTGCCTGTTCTGTCCTGGATCGCACCATCTGGTTCCCACATACACCCCCCACAATCGTTTCCTCACCTGAGATCGGCTCCAAACTGACGATGTGTCAACGTGTACGTGGCACCGTTCCGCTCTGCGGCACCTCCCCTTTCGGAATCGGCACGCGAGCCCGCGTCACTCGTCCTCTCGCGTCACCTCGACGACCGGCTGATCGGCGGTCGCATCGACGGTGACGACCATCGGCCGGCAGCAAACCTCGCAATCCTCGACATACCGTTGACTCGGGAGGGTCGAGTCGATCAAAAGCTCGACCGGCTCCCCGCAGTGCGGACACAGGACGGAGGCCGTCGTCACACCCACGATCACGGCAACTCCCTTCGTCGTGCGCTGGGCTGAGACTGCTCGCCACAGGATAATGCCTCAAATGCGAACCCGCCAAATGCAGTTGTCGCGATGTGATGAGAAGCACGCGTCCCGCCGCCCTTCGCGCCATGCTTCCGCCACAATCTTGGGCTATTCTCAGACCATGGCCATCCAGGAGGCATCCAGTTCCCGGCCTGAAGCTCGCCCCGTCGTCGGAGGCGGAGCGGTCCGTTTCTGGGAGCTCTTCAAACACCTCGTCAAGACTCCGATCTACCGGCTGTACGAGCACCGCCTCGAGAGCAAGGCGGCCGGCTGGACCGTCCCCCGGCACATCGGCTTCATCATGGACGGCAACCGCCGCTTCGCCCGCAGCCTCGGGCTCCAGACCGTCAGCGACGGCCACCGTCAGGGCGCCGAGAAGCTCTGGGAGGTGCTGTCCTGGTGCTACGACGCGGGCGTGCGCGTGGTCACCGTCTGGAGCTTCTCGCTGGAGAACTTCCAGCGCGACACCGAGGAGGTGAAGGCGCTGCTCGAGCTCTTCGAAGTCAAGACGAAGGAGATCGCCGAGCACCGAGAGGTCCACAGCAAACGGGTGCGCGTGCGCTACATCGGCGAGCTCGGTCTGCTTCCGGAGAGTCTCCAGGAGGCGATCCGCAAGGCCGAGGCGGCGACGGCGGGGTATGACGGCTACGTGCTCAACATCGCCATGGCCTACGGGGGACGCGAGGAGATCACCGAGGCGATCCGGCGCTATCTGAGGGATCGCATCGCGGCCGGCGACCCCGTCGAGCGGATTGCCGACGAGCTCGACGGCGCGGCGATCGGCCGCTACCTCTACACCTCGGGGCTCCCCGAGCCCGATCTCATCCTGCGCACCAGCGGCGAGGTCCGGCTGAGCGGCTTCCTGCTCTGGCAGAGCGCCTACTCCGAGTACTACTTCAGCGACACCCACTGGCCGGCCTTCCGCAAGATCGACTTCCTGCGCGCTCTGCGCTCCTACCACGAGCGCCACCGCCGCTTCGGGCGTTGACGGGCAGCACGAATCGCACCACTGCATCGCCCGCAGCCGTCACGTTCGTTCATCAGTGTCTGTGCGCTACGGGCGAGAGGGCATGAGGTGCTGTGCAGTCGAGGTCTTGATCCCGAAGACGGTCAGCCCTGCGATCAGCGCGATGAGAAGTGCGGCTTGCGGAAAGAACCAATCGGACGGGTCCAGCGTCGCCACGGTCAGCATCGTCACGGAGGAAACGTAGAGTAAGACCACGAGGGACAACAGGCCGTGACGCACGGCGAGGTATGTGGACCCGGTCGCCGATATGGCAGCCACCGGTGCGAGAACGATCAGGTCCCGACCCGCCACGCCGTAGGCCCCGCACACCAGCATGAAGGCAGTCGCCCAGAGAAACAGCGGCGCGACTGCCTTGAACCTGCCGAGCAGCAGCCGTGCAAGGACGTAGGTCAACAGGAAGGCGAGACCCGAACCGAGCATCACGATCGGCTGCCGGACCAAGCTCGCCAGGTAGGAAGCCACAGAGAGAGGGTTCTCCCCGGCGGCGAAAGCCGATCCCGAATGCCGCCAGCCCCCCAGGCCCAGCGTCCAGACGGCAAGGACAAGCGCCATAGACTGTACCGCGTACACAGCAAGGCCAATCAGCACATCGCGACCGATGGCGGGATCCGCGATGCGGCCTGCGAGCAGTCGGCTCCAGGAAATCAACGAGGCCGGGCGGTATCGGCGAATGAAGGGTTCGATCGCGGTGTAGAGCACCCACGTCATGAGGGCTCGTGTGCCGGCGTAGGCGACGGTCGTGAAGAATCCGCGCACCTCCCCGCCGACGTTCAAGGGGTGGTGCGAGCCAATGCTGTCGCCAACGAAACAAAATACGAATGCGGCGACTGCAAGCCGCAGCGCCCCCCGTCGGTCCCAACGGCCGGATCGGATGTTGAGGCCCGCGACCACCGACCCGACGACGAAGAACACGAAGAACATCAGGGCCAGGCGATCCTCCTCCTGAGTCGGCATCGTGGTGGCGGAAATCGATGGAGGTGGATCAACCCGCGCCCAGGTCACATGGTCGCCGGCGAAGCTCGCGACAATCTCGCGGAACCCGACCTTCGAGCGGTCGTCCGCAACCCGCCAGGCCACGGTGGAGGTGCCGGGCATGGGCCCGATCCCCGGCCACTCGATGAGCTCGACGGTGGAGGGGTCGAGGCCGGCGGCCGCGGTGACGGTGCGGATCGGCCCTTCCGTCATGCCCGCCGAGACCCCCATGGGCGGATGCGGCACCACTCGAAGCTCGAGCAGATCCCCTTGCGGCCCGAGACGCACGAGGGCCATGCCGGGAACCGTCAGCGGGGGGTCCTCGGGTGTCACGACGCCACCGATGCGGAGCCCTGGGAGAGAGCCTTGCCAGGGCACCATCGGTGACGGGCTGAGGCGATACCAGAACCACAGGAACGAACGCTCGGCCGAAAGCAGCGGCGCCGCCATTCCTTCGTTCGAAGGAGCCGCGAGGATCGAGAACACGTCCCAGTCCACGTCGAAACCCCACGCGGAGTCCACTGCGCCGAGTTCGTGGCCGAGATCCTCCAGCAGCACCCGGGACTGATGCGCCAGCACCTCGGGCGCCAGGATGCCGCCGATCTGCTCGGCGAGCGTAGGCGTCGAAAAGAACCTGAACGAGACGGCCACCCCCACGGTGACGAGCGCGCCGAGCTGCAATGCCCGCCGCACAGAGAGACTGCCTCGCCGCCCGGAGGCCGCAACCAGCTCTGGTGACGGCATCTCGCCCGCCTTCAGCATCGCGGCCAGCGGATCGCCCCCGGGCAGCGCCGCCATGACCGCCAGGGCGCTGGGCGGCCGGTCTTCCGGGTCCGCCGCGAGGCATCGCATGATCACGCGCTCGACCGCCGGGTCCATGTCCTCGACCAGATCCGACGGGCTGGTCGGTGGGGCCGACGACGTGGCCTCCTCGCGCAGCTGGGCGAGCGATGTCGCCGCACGCGCCCGCTGACCGGTGAACAGCTCGTAGAGAACCAGGCCGAGCGCGTAGATATCCGAGAGCCTCGAAGCCCCGCCGCCGCGCAGCTGCTCCGGTGCCATGTAGGCAGGGGTACCGGCCTGGGCGTCCGGTCCTCCGCCGGGATCCTCCGCCAGCCGGGCCAGACCGAAGTCGGCGACCCGCGCTCTCCCCCGCCCATCGATCATCACGTTGGCGGGTTTGAGGTCGCGGTGGATGACGCCGAGCTCGTGCGCGGCCCCGACCCCGGCGCAGATCTCGCGCGCCAGCTCGATCGCCTTGTCCCTGGGCAGCCTGCCGATGCGGCGCAGCAGCGACGCCAGGTCCTCACCGTCGATGTACTCCATCGTCAGGAATGGCCGCCCGTCGGCATCGCCGATGTCGAAGACCCGGCAGACGTTCGGATGCGAGATCTGTCGCGCCAGACGAACTTCGCCGCGCAGCCGCTCGAGCCGCACGGGATCGCCCATCAGCTCCACGGGCAGGAACTTCAGAGCCACCGACGTGCCGAGCTCGTGATCGTCGGCACGGTAGACTTCGCCCATCCCGCCGCCGCCGAGGCGGCCGACGATGCGAAAGCGCCCCGCGATCTCCTGGCCCGCAGTGAAATCTGAGTCTCGAGACGGCGCGCGAGGGCGCGGCACCACCCTCGAGGCAGTCGCTTCCTCGTCGGGCGGCGGCGACTCCCTCTCATTGTCCCGGGACATGGAGTCAGGGTAACACTCCTCGCCCACCTCCGTCATAGGCATCGGTGCCGCACACCGCTTCACGGCCTCATCCAGAGGAGGGCAGACCCCTGGGTGGCACTCTCTCTACTTGCGCTGCTAGCTGTCGCCCTCATCGAGAGCCGACCATGCGCCGTCGCTGTCGAGCCACGAGCGCGCGGCCGCGTCCTTCCGAAGAAAGGCGTCCCAGAACGCGGTGCTGACGGCGAGGACCGCGCGGTGGTGATTCGGGTTGCGCGGCCGCACGTCGCCCGGAAGCGGGCGGTCCGTGAACGCCGAATGCTCCTCGCCGTCGAGAACGAGCTCGTACTTGCCGCCCGCCGGCAACGGCTTGTAAACGGCGAGGCGTGAGGCGACGTCGGCTGCGCCGGCCGCCGCCTCCATCGCCGTCACGCGCTGATTCGGCTTCACGTCCCTCGAGCAACGGTCCGACGGCGTTCTTCTGACGCTGACTCACCGTCGGGTGCCCGACGACGTGCTGACTGGCGTCAGCGCCGGTTGGCACACGCACCTCGGGATCCTCGCAGAAGTCGTCGCCGGCAGGAAGCCGGCGCCTTTCTGGCGCACGCACACGGCCCTGGTGGCGGAGTACGACGCGAGGCTCGGCGAGACGGAGTGAGAGGACGAGGGCACTGCGCACGAACACGCTGAACTGTCGGCTTCAGGGGTCCCGCACTGTGCATCGACGCGCTGTCGCTGCGACAGCGGACTCAGATGTCCACTGTTGCACGTTGCAGTGAGTGATTGCGAAATGTGAGGTACCCGTGCAAGTGTGGCACCCGTGCTCGAAGAAACGGTGATCCGGGCTATTCCGAGGTCCTCGATCAACCCGATCGAGCGCTCTTCGACCTCACCCACACTCAGCGCACAGGCAAGGACCCCGGTCCCAACACGATGTCCGAGATCCGCTCGGCTTCGAAGACGCGCAGCTGACGGACCGCTTCGAGGGCGATCGACTTCGAGAACGCCACCCCACCCCCTTCAACTCCCGAGTGCACCTCGAGTATCAGCGTGTCGTCCTCGAATGCATCGAGCCGGCCGAACAGCACCTCACCGTCGGTGGTGGTGACCCGCACCGCACGCCCCGACGCCCTCGCAACGGCGGGCCGGTCCTCCGGCGTGACGTCTTCGAAGCGGGTCATGATCGCGAGCTTCTGGGCGGTCTCCTCGATCACGGTCGAGTCGAGGTGGAGGCCCCGGGCGATCCGGCGCGCGACCTCGACCCGATCGGTCGCGAGGGCCCAGTCGCCGTTGTCGAAGGCTTCTTCGGCACCCTGCAACAGCGTGTCGATCACGGATCCGGCCAGTGTATTGACCCGATGATCATGGCGATCAATGGCTGCCGCAGCCACGAGGTGCTGCAGCGCCCTCTCGGTATCCCGATCGTGCAGCGCATCGTGGCCGAGGTCGATCTCGTGCACGAACCGCGCCAGGGTCTCAGCGGTAATCTCCTCCTCTGCGACACGATCGGCAGCATCCGGAATCTTCGTCGGCGAGGGCGCCGCGATCGGCTCCATCACAACCGGTTCCTCGCGAGCGACCTGGACGCTGCGGTCCGGGGAGCCGCGCCCCGTGTCGCGCGGCCACAGAGCCAGGAGGGCCGCGGCGGCCAGAATGCCGCCGAGCAGCATCGACCAGACCACCCACCGCGAGCGTCCCTGCTCCCGTTCAGCTGCGGCCCGGATCTCCCATTCATCCACCTCGACTTCGGACGTGGACCGTCGGGCGATCCGGGCCGGCGGCGGTTCGTACCGCCGGGGCGGCGGTGGCTCGTTCCCCGAATCCGCGCCGCCGACCGGCTTCACGAGGTTCCGCCGGATGCTGTCGACGATGTGGGCGTAGGCCGGGAAACCGGCCGATTCGATCATCTCCCCGAGCACGCCCAACCGGAGACCGAGATCCGCCATCGCGACCGGTCTGCCGCCCGGCCGCAGCCACCCGTCCAGATCCGCGATGATCGACTCGAGGTGATCCCTGGTCAGAGCGACCCGCCTTTCGTCGCCAGGCTCCGACACGAACCTCCGTCGAAGCTCCTTCAAGCGGGTGGCGGCTTCCAGCAGGCGATGCGCTTCGATGCTGCCGGCGCCGAGCGGTTCGGTGTTCGCCCCGGACACAGGTGGTACTCACATCGATCCTAGCTCAGTCGGAGGCCAGCGGTGCAACTCTTCGCGGGCTGCATGGACAGGATCCGAGACCGCCCTGCGGTTCGAACCCCGAGTCGAGGATCACATCATGAATGCCGGCTGCTTCTTCGTGGGGCCGCGGCGCTCTGAGTCGCCAACGCCTCGCCACGATGGAGCATCAGGGGACAGGGCACCACGCGCTAGAGGTCGCTCCCAACCCACGTCGACCAGTCCCAGCACTCGATCTGGAACTCGAACCCCTGACTGAAAATGTGGTCGCACCCGAACCAGCACATGGGGTCGCCCGACGGGGATCCGTTCCAGTTGCCCGGTGTGCCGCACCGCGTGCAGACGCCGGAGTTTCCGGACGCGCCTTCGTCGTGGATGTCCGCAACACTGTTGCCGCACGAATCCAGGAAATCGAAGGAGTTGTTGTCGGCCGAGTC
>CAZMED010000041.1:0-9892 GCA_964565045.1 uncultured Thermoanaerobaculia bacterium | reverse complement strand
ATACAGGCGCCCCCGACGTTGACGAGATCAGTGTCGAGCTGCACGACGTCCCACGCACCGGAGTTGAGCAATGAGCTGCATTCCGAGCAGCTGCTGCACGTCGTGACCTCCAATGGCGGCGCGGAGAAGACCGTCTGCGATACCAGCAGGATCAGGATAGGAGTTGAGATTCGAAACATTGCGTCACTCCTCCTTGTTGCGCCAGAGTATTCAATAGAATCTTACCACCCTCCCCATCTGGCAGCCCGGGTGGGGCCTCTACTGGCGCCGGGGCCACCCGAGGGTGTTCGGTTCGCCAGTGCGAGCCTCCTCGTTCCCACGTCCGCCTCAGGTTTGAACATGGAAGCGTCAGCTCGAATCTCGGTTTTGATGGGTAGACACTTCCACACTTGTCGGCGCGTCAGCTGCGCCTCGAGATCGCCGCGCCGAACCGGTCGAGGCGGTTCTTGAAGCCGGGGTCGTGGCATGAGACTTCTCCCGTGCGCGGACGGGACGCTGCGATTCGATCTGGCCGACCTCACCAACACAAGCATGGAAGTGTGGACGTGGTATCAACATCAACCTCGCGGGATGGGTTGCGGCTACACTTGATTTCGAGAATGCGCAGTTGTCACGTGCTTCCGGGATCGACCGTCGGCAGATTCGTCGTCGAACGCCTCGTCGGTCAGGGCGGGATGGCGGCTGTGTACCTGGCGCACGATGCCCACTCGGACCGCGCCGTGGCCATCAAGCTGCTGACGCAGGACCACGACGATGACGGCGACAGGGCGCGCAGGTTCCTCCACGAAGCCCGGGCCCTGATGTGCCTGCGCCACCCTCGAATCGTCGCGCTGTACGAGATGGGCGAGCACGAGGGGGCGAGGTTTCTGGCCATGGAGTGGGTTCAGGGAGTCACCCTGGCCGAACGACTCGCCGGCGGGCCACTGAGTGAGGCCGAGGCACTGCGATTGCTCACGGAGGTTGCAGACGGGCTGTCCGCGGCCCACGCGCTGGGGCTGGCGCACCGAGATCTCAAGCCGTCCAATATCATGATCGACTCCCGGGGAGAGGCGAAGCTGCTCGATTTCGGACTGGTGAAGCCGGTCGTGCTCTCCGGGGAGACCGAACGGAGCTGGGCCACGATCGACGGGACCCTGCTCGGCACGCCGGCCTACATGGCCCCCGAGCAGGCGCAGGGCGAGGAGCTGACCCTGTCCTCGGACGTCTTCTCCTTCGGTGCCGTCGCCTTCGAGGTGCTCACGGGCGAGGCCGCGTTCGCGCGCGACACGACACTCGACACCCTGAATGCGGTGGTCGAGTGCGATTATCCGCGACTGCCGCGGGCGACGACCCGCCGTCAAAGAGGCCTGCAGGAGCTCGTCCGACGCTGCCTGAGCCGCGAACCGGAGGATCGGCCGAGAGATGCGCGCGAGGTGTTGGTCGATCTTCAGCGGATCGCGGCTGGAGCCGACCTGGACAACGAACGACGGAGCGCCCGCAAACGGGGCGGCTACTGGGCGGCGGCCGCGGCAGCGGTCACCGCGCTGCTGGGCGCGATCGCTCTGTGGTCGACCGACAGAGCCGAGGTCGGGATGCCGTCTCCGCCCGGAAAGGAGATCCGGCAGTTGGGTGCGAGAGGCACTTTGCCGGTGCTCGCCGACACGGGCGGTTGGCTTGTCCACAGCTCGCCGGACCACTTCGAGATCCGGCGCTCGACCCTGGGTGGCGGCAACTCCAGGCTGCTGTGGAGGGGTGCGCAGCCGATCAGCAGCCTGGCGCTCAGCCGGGACGGCCTCTCTGTTCTGTTTGCATCCTCTGAGGACGGACGAGAGTCGTGGATCTGGGAGCTTCCGGTGGATGGCGGGCTGCGCCGGAAGATCACGAGGGGTCACGAGCTCGCAGTTTCCCCGGACGGTACCAGGCTCGCGGTGATCGAAAAACACGGGCGTTTCGACCAACGCATCGTCGAGTGCCTGCGGGACGGGACCGGGCACCGTCTGCTGGCGAAATTCGACGGCTCCATGTTGCCAGTGAGCTGTGCCTACATTGATCGGGACCTCGTGGCCGTGGTCAGCGACGGCTTGCGGTGGTCGAAGTTGATCCGCATTCCGGGCGTCACCGCCGCCGTTGACGAGCTGGTCACAATCAAGGGAGTCGCCGAACCGGGCGTGGCGGTGGCCCGCCGTTGTGTGGTGTGGTGCGTGCGCACCTCGCCGGGAGCGGCGGCCATGGTCTTCGCCACCTCGATGAGCGATGGAGCGACGCGAGCCCTGTACCCGGGGCCCGGATTGGCGTCGCATCCCAACCTGAGCAGCGGCGGTTCACAGGCTGTGTTTCAGCTCCGACGGCCGCAGCAGCAGCTGGTGGAGGTCGGCGTGCATCCGCACGGGGCGGAACCTGGCGCGGCCTCCCGGACCGTGCCGATTCTGGCCGGCGCCAGTCAACCCCGGGTTTCGCCGGACGGCACGCGGCTCGTGTATCAATCGTCTCACGGGGATCTGTGGGTAATGGAGCGCGCGACCGGCAAGACGGGCCCGCTGCTGACGACCGGTGAGGCCTCGTTCAATCCAGCCTGGTCGGCGGACGGTCGTTGGCTCGCCTACTCATGCCTCAAGGACCACCGCAATGCACTTTGGATCGCCGGTGCCGACGGCCGAAGCCCCCGCCGAGTCACTGACGACGCAACCAACAGCTTCCAGCCGGTATGGCATCCGGATGGCCGGCACCTTTTCTTCGTCTCCGATCGTGACGGGCCGGAAGAGCTGTTTCGCCTGAATATCGACAGCGGCGAGGTGTCGCGGATGACCCGCGGCGGCGCTGCGAACCCTGCGGTTTCGGCGGACGGCCGACACCTGGCGTACTCGGTGGCACGCGATCGAGGAATGGCCATGCTCCGTCTCGCCCGGCTGACGCGTGATCTGCAGCGCTTCGAAGTACTGTGGGAACGCCCGGTCGAGGTCAACCAATGGGCGGGCGCCAAACCGAGGTTTTCGCCGGACGGGCGCTGGCTGGCTTTCGATCAGCCTTCGGGCGAGAGCGGCGGCGACGTGTGGGCGGTTCCGGTCGAGGGCGGGGCGGACGCCGATCCGGTTCGTCTGACCGCCTTCAAGGAGCCGGTGAGTCTGCTCGGATGGTTTGACTGGGTCGATGACGGGAAGTTGATCGTGGCAACAATGCAGACATCGGTGGAGCTCCTTCTCGTGGAAGACATCGACCGGTGGCTGGATCACTTCGGCTTCGATTGATCGGGTTTTTCGAGCCGGATGTTTCATCCCCGCGGCGCGGGTCGGGAATGAAGGGCCGTTATCACCCGCGACGCCACCTCGTCGACCAGCAGGTCGAGCCCGTTGCTGTCGTCGGAGATGCTCCAGGTCCAACCCCACGCGACCTCGCCGGTCTGCGCCCGGCGAAGCGAGGCGTTGAGCTCGAATCCAGCCTCTCGCCAGCGCGAGCACGTCAGCTCGACCTCGAGATCCGAAGCCGGCGGGCCGTTACGCACACCCGTGGTGACGCTGAATCCTTCGAGCTCGGCGAGGCGGCGCAGGATCTCGTACTGCGCGGCGACCACGATCTGCCGTGCGGGCTCGTCGACCTCGCTGCCGATCGTCGTCGTCACGACAACGAGGGTCGGGAGCGCCGGAGTGGCTGGGGGCCGGTACCACTGCAACAGCGCCGCAGCGGCCACCGTCGCAACCATGGCTGCTGCCGCGACGAACCACCGTTTCCGGCCACTCCATCGCGTCGACGACGGTTTCTCCTCGTGGTCTTCGTGAGACGGCGGAGGGAGAGGGACGAGCTGTTCCGTCGGGCGATGGTACACGGTGGCGACGAATCGATAGCCGAGCTTGACCCGGGTCTCGATGTAGCGCGGCTCCCGCGGTGAGTCACCCAGCACCTGCCGCAGCTCCGAAACGCACTGCGTGAGTGACGAGGAGGTCACCGTCACGTCCTTCCAGAGAGCCCCCACGATCTCGTCTCGCGGCACGAATCGGTTGCGGTTCTGGATCAGGTACGTCAGCAGCTCGAGCGCCTTCGCCCGCACCTCGACGACACCGTCGAGGCCTTCCAGCTGCAGACGCCTGGTGTCGAATCGAAAGTCGCCGAAGAACAGCTCAGCCATCGCTGTGCGGGGCATTGTACCTGCGCTCGCGGCGTGCTTTCGCAATGTCGACGTTTGGACAGGCCGGCGTCGGCGTCAGTTGCCCACGCTCGCGCTCCACCGGTTCGCCGTACCCGTCTCGAAGCCGTCGGAGAACACCAGCTCGCCCGAACCGGCGAGCTCGGAGAAGGTGCCGATGTCCTCCCAGGTGCTGGGCCCCCAGGCCGTGCCGGTGACCGCGATGATGCCGCTGCCGTTGACCGCGATGTCAAGCGCTTCGTCGGGAAGGTTCAGGCTGGGATCGTGATCGAAGTGGAGCACCCCCGACAGCGTGCCGTCCGGCGCGAAGCTGACCACCCCGTAGGTCTGGTCGAGGGCGATGCCCATCCAGTCCCGATCCAAGCTGCCGGCGACGTGAATCCCGCCCGAGCCGTCGACCGCCACCGCGTTGGCATCGTCGTACGAGTCGCCGGTCGAAGGCGAGCTCGGAACTTCGTTGTACAGAGCGGTCCACTGCTCGACGCCGGCGCTGCTGTACTTGGCAACCAGGTAGTCGGTTCCGGTCCCGGTCATCGTGGCCCACCCCACTGCGATGACGTGGCCGCTGTCATCGAAGGCCACGCTCGTGCCGCCGTCGTCGAAGATGCCGTTGTCGCCGGTCCCGGAGTAGGTCTGAGCCCACTGCTCGACCCCGGCACTGTTGTAGTAGACGGTGGTCATGTCCGACTCGGCGCTGCCGTCTCCGATGACGGTGGTCCCATTCACCGCGACGTTGCCCGCACTGTCAACGGCCACGGCGACCGCCTCGAAGCCGTGACTTTCCGCGTGCCCGTATCGGGCGCGCCACTGCTCAACCCCGCTACTGTTGTATTTGAGAGTGACGTAATCGTATGCCGCGCTGGCGTCCATGCTCGAGCCGGTCACGACCGCATTGCCGGCGGCGTCGACGGCGATGGCCGCCGGAATATTGGCGGCCCCCGGGAAGTCGCCTGGGTAGCGTGCGGTCCACTGCTCGACGCCCTCGTTGTTGTACTTCACGGTGAGATAGTCGTCATCGCTTTCGCCGAACACCCAGACGTTGCCGGATGAGTCCACACGCATGTCGAGGGCGCGATCGTCGCCGTGCGGGCTGGAACCATCCTCCCAGTCGTAGTAAACGGTCCACTGGTGGACCCCGATGCTGCTCAGCTTGATGACAACGTAGTCGTAGTCCTGAATCCCGGAGCGTTGAAACCGGCATCGCCCGGCCACGTAGACGTTCCCGGCCGCGTCGGTCCCGATGCCCACAGGTTCGTCGAAACCGAGGGCGTTGTGCAGCCCTGCGTCGAACTGGTAATCCCAGAGCTTGACACCCGCAGGATCGTATTTGATGGCGATCAGATCGCTGTCGCCCCGGCTCTCGATCAACGCCCAACCGGCGACGTAGACGTTTCCGTCGTCGTCGATGTCGACGTGGGTACCGACCTCGGGTGTCAGACCGCCCAGGTTCCAGATCGCCTCCCAGGCTCCTGCGCTGCCGGGCACCGTCCACTGCACGGCTGCCGATACGAGAAGGCTGACGAGAATGCGCGCCGGGAAGCTTCTTGCCATCGCTGATCTCCTTTTCCCCATTCGCTGCAATCCGAGGCCGCCGATGCTTCGCGAACGGAAGCCCTGCAACAGGCTCAATATCAACCATCAGGCGCATCGTTATCAAGGCCTAACATATTGATTTACAATGTTTTAATAAAGATTTGAGAGGTTCTTGAGACATTCGCGACGGTGAGTACCACGTCCACACTTCCACACGTGTTGACGCGTCAGCTGCGCCTGGAGATCGCCGCGTCGAGCCGGTCGAGGCGGCTCTCGAGGCCGGGGTCGCCACGTTCGAGGCGAGGACCGCGGTTGAACGACTCCATGACGGAGTCGGCGCCCGTGTCGACCGACCTCATCACCACAAGTGTGGAAGTGTGGACGTGGCACTCGCCGCGTGGCACCTGCCGAGGAATAGCACCGTTGACGGCGCTGCTTTCTGAGGAAGATCGATCGCGGTCCATCGAGGGGGCTCATGACGCAGCAGGATGACCGGGACGGCGGGCGACTGCCGGTCCCGCCGATAGAGAACGAGGCGACGATTTCATCGGACGGGGCCGGAAGCCCGAGCGCGACGATCTCGGTGTCGGGCTCGGCCTCGATCCCGGGGGGCAGCCGCGACGGCGCGCCGCCGGTGGCCATCGCCGGTTACCGGATCCTCGGCGAGCTCGGCCGGGGCGGCATGGGGATCGTGTGGGAGGCCGAGCAGGAGCGGCCGAGACGAAGGGTCGCCCTCAAGGTCATGCGCCGCGACCACCGGGTCGACGAGCTCCACGCGCGGATGTTCCAGCGCGAGGCGGAAACGCTGGCGCGGCTCAAGCACCCCAACATCGCTGCGATCTACGCCTCCGGCCACACCGACGAAGGATTCGACTACTTCGCGATGGAGCTCGTGGCGGGCGCGACCCTCGACCGGTGGCTGCAGAGCCGGCCGGAGAGCATCGACCCTAACGAGCTCAGGCTGCGACTGCGGCTCTTCCGGACGGTCTGCGACGCGGTCCACTACGCCCACCAGCGCGGCGTCATCCACCGCGACCTCAAACCCTCCAACATCGTGGTCAGCGACGAGTCGGCGTCCGCCGCAGGCTCCATGCCGAGCGCCGCAGGCCCGACCGTCAAGATCCTCGACTTCGGGCTCGCCCGCATCACCGACTCCGACATCGCGGCGACCACGGTCTCCGAGATCGGCACGATCAAGGGCACCCTGCAGTACATGAGCCCGGAGCAGGCGTGCGGCGAGGTCGAGGCGATCGACGTTCGCTCCGACGTCTACGCCCTCGGCATCATTCTGTACGAGTTGCTCGCCGGAAAGCGGCCCTACGACGTGTCGCGGTCGGCGCTCGCCGAAGCCGTGCGGGTGATCTGCGAGGAGCAGCCGAGGCCGCTCCGGCAGAGCTGGAGCGGCGCCGGCAGGCTCGACCCCGACCTCGAGACGATCGTCGCCAAGGCGCTCGAGAAGGAGGCGGACCGCCGCTACGGCAGCGCCGCCGCGCTCGGCGAGGACGTGGAGCGCCACCTTCAGTCGCAGCCGATCATGGCGCGTCCGCCGAGCGCGGCCTACCAAATGCGCAAGTTCGCGGCCCGCAACCGGGCGCTGGTGGGTGGGGCGGCCGCCACCCTCATCGCGCTGATCGCCGGGGTCGCGGTCTCGACGACCCTGGGGCTGCGCGAGGCCGAGCAGCGCCGGGAGGCGGAGAGGGCGCGCACCGACCTCGAGGCGGTCGTCGACTTCCAGTCGCGGATGCTGGCGGAGGTCGACGCGGAGCAGATGGGCCGGGCGATGCTCTCCGACCTGCGCGAGCGCGTGGTCGATGACGCCGAGCCAAATACGGCCGGTGCGGCCTTCGACACGCTGATGCAGAACGTCAACACCACCGACGCCGCGCTCGCGGTGATCGACACCCAGATCCTCGAGCGCGCCGCGAAGACCATCGACACCGAGTTCGCAACCCGGCCCGAGATCGCGATCCAGCTGCGTTCGACAATCGTCACCACCTACGGCGAGCTGGGCCTGCTCGCCCGGGCCACCGCGCAGGCGGAGGTCGCCTACGAGGCTGCCGTCCGTGTGTTCGGCGCGGAGGATCCGAGGACCCTCGAGGCCGGGCGGAGGCTCGCCGAGGAGCAGATGTTTCTCGGTCTCAGCGAAGAGGCGGAGGCACTGGCCTCGTCCATCTACGAGACCGAAGTTCGGGTGCTGGGCGAAAAAGACCAGAAGACCCTCCGTTCGAAGCGCCTGGTGGCGATGCTGCAGGAGAGGCGCGGTCTCGAGGAGGAGGCCCGGCAGGCCTACGAAGAAGTTCTGGCCGTCCAGCGGGAGACCCTCGGCGACGAGCACGACGACACAACGACGACCATGAACTCGCTGGCGACGCTCTACGGCCAGCTCGGACGCGGCGCCGAGGCCGAAGAGCTGATGCGCGAGCTCATTCGCATCACCGCGGACAAGAACGGCAACGAGCACCCGAATACCCTCATCTACCGCCACAACCTGGCGCTCATCCTCAGTGACCAGGGCCAGAGCGACAAGGCCGCCGACCTCAACCGCGAGATCCTCGAAATCCGGACCCGGGTCCTCGGCGCCGATCACCCGCGGACTCTCCGCACCAAGGAGAACCTCGCCGAGAACTATTTCTTCATGGGCCTCCTGGAGGAGGCGTTGGAGCTTGCCCTCGAGGGCATGAAAGCCCAGCGCCGCACGGTCGGCCCCGACCACCCCGACGCCCTCGACGCGACCAACTTCGTCGGCGTCATCACCAAGCGGATGGGCCGCTTCGCCGAGGCCGTGCCCTACTATCTCGAGGCCCTCGAGGGGCGGCGTCGCGTTTTCGGCCCAAGTCATCCCGACACGCTGCGGACGATGTACGGGCTCGCCAACCTCTACGAGGAACTTGGCAGGACCGCAGATGCCGAGCGGCTGTACCTCGAAACGATCGAGGGACAGCAACGCACGTACGGCGCTGAGCACCGCCAGCCACTGCGGTCGCAGATGAGCCTCGCCGGGTTCTACGAAAAGCTGAACCGCCACGACGAGGCCGAGCGGCTCTACGTCGAGACCGCCGCGGCGCAGCTGCGGGCGATGGGAGGTGCCGACCCGGAAGCGATCGCCGGCCGCAACAACGCGGCGCTCTTCTTCATCCGCCGCGACCGCCTCGACGACGCCGAGCCCTACGCCGTCACCGGGTTGGAGCTGGCCTCGGAAGCGCTGGGAGACGACAACCCGATCACGCTCGACGCCAAGAACGCCCTCGGCTACCTGCGCCAGCGGCAGCAGCGGTGGGAGGAATCGGAGCTGCTGTACCGCGAGGTCCTGGCGGCCCAGATCGCGTCCGTCGGGCGGGAGCACACCGAGACCGCGAGCACCCTCCAGAACCTCGCCTGCCTCTTCCGCGACTCGGGAAGCTACGACGAGTCAAGAAAGCTCTTCGAGGAGGTCATCGCGATCCAGGAGAAGGGCTGGGGGCCGAACCACCCGTGGAGCGTCGACAACCTCGAGGACTACCTCAAGCTCGCGCACGTGATGGGGGACGAGCAGCAGGTCGCGGCCATCGAGGCACGCATCCGCGCCATCGAGAAGCCGTGACGCCCGCGCCCATGACCGGAAGCACCCGGCCCGTTCGAATCCGCGGCGACCGGGTGATACTGGAATCGTGAGAGCACGGCTGCAGATCGTGGGTGTCATGTGGGCGATGCTGGGGGCAGCGGCCGGCGGGATCGCGGCGGCCGAAGGGCCCGCCGGGGCTCTCGCCGCCATCGACGTGTCGCACCACTCGGGGGCCGTGGACTGGCAGCAGGTGGTCGAGCAGGGCTTCGGACTGGTCTACCTCAAGGCGACCGAGGGGGTGGACAGCCCGGACCCGATGTTCGAGGAGCACTGGCGAGCGCTGGGCGAGCTGGGCGTCGCGCGCGGCGCCTACCACTACTTCGTCACCGAGGACGACCCCGAGTCGACGAGCCGACCCTGCCTGCCGGCTGGAGCACCTGGCTGATGTGGCAGTACGAGGAGAACGCCGCCGTCCCCGGCATCGAGAAGGGTGCCGACCGCAGCCGCCTCCACCCCGCGGCGGATGTCCAGGCGATAGTGGTCCAACCGACCACGCCGAGCCCGTGACAGGTTCCGACCGGTGCCGTCACGGGTCCGGACCCCGTGAATCGCGTGAAGACGACGCATCCCGAGCTCGGGGAACCGGCCCCGCTTCGACCAGCCGATCTCGACCGTGAACTCGTCCGTGTCCTTGCGGCTGG
>CAZMED010000040.1:0-18856 GCA_964565045.1 uncultured Thermoanaerobaculia bacterium | reverse complement strand
TACAGCGGCTCGTAAAGTGTCCGCCGCTGCCTCGGCTCGTACCCGGCGCCCCGGATCATTCGCTCCATGTCCGCCTGACTCATTCGGAATTGCGCACCCGCCGCCGCAACGACGTTCTCCTCGAGCATGATCGAACCGAGATCGTCGGCGCCGAAGAGGAGCGACAGCTGTCCGATCTTCGCACCCTGGGTCACCCAGGACCCTTGCACGTGGTCGATGTTGTCGAGGCTCAGGCGCGAGATCGCGAGGGTGCGAAGGTAGTCGAAGCCCCCCGCGGTCTCCACCTCGCCCTCGAGCCCGGTGTTCGAGTCCTGAAAGGTCCACGGGATGAAGGCCGTGAAACCGCCGGTCGCGTCCTGCAGATCCCGCACGCCGAGCAGGTGCTCCACCCTCGCCGAGGTCGGCTCACCGACCCCGAACATCATGGTCGCCGTGGTCCGCAGGCCGAGCTCGTGCGCCTCGCGGTGGACCGCGAGCCACTGCGCGGTGGACGCCTTGGCGCGCGACAGGATCCGGCGCCGGGTGTCATCCTCGAGGATCTCGGCGCCGCCGCCCGGGATCGAGTCGAGGCCGGCCGCCACCAGACGCTCGAGGACCGCGCGCACCGGCATCTTCTCGAGCTTGGCGAGAAACCAGATCTCGGGCACCGAGAAAGCGTGCAGGTGGATCTGCGGGAAGGCGCGCTTGAGGCTGGCGAGGAGATCCTCGTAGAAGCCGAGGCGCAGCTTGGGATGGACGCCGCCCTGCAACAGGATCCCGGTACCGCCGGCGGCGACCGTCTCCGAGACCTTGGCGGCAATGTCGGCGAACGGCAGGACATAGGCCTCGTCGTCGTCGAGCGGGCGGTAGAACGCACAGAACCGGCAGCGGTAGACGCAGACGTTGGTGTAGTTGATGTTGCGGTCGATGATGTAGGTGGCCACCGGGCCGGGGTTCTTCGCCCGCCGCACGGCGGCCGCCGCCTGCCCGAGCTCCAAGAGCCCGCCGTCGTCGAACAGCGCCTGGATCTCGTCCCGGTCGAGCCGCTGGCCGGCGATGGCACCGTTCAAAATCTCAGCGACTTCCGTCACGCCCGGCCTCGAGGATGCATGCTCACTGTCAGAGGTATCGTTCAGGGACCCGATTCTCTTCCCCACCTGCAGTTCGCGCAGCGAACTGCCCCGCTAGCCCTGCGACATCGACTCCAGGAACTCCTTGTTGTCGGGTGTCTTGGACAGGCGCTCGATGAGGAGCTCCATGGCCTCGACCGGGGACAGCGAGGACAGGACCTTGCGCAGCACCCAGATGCGGCGCAGCTCCCACTCGTCGATCAGCAGCTCCTCCTTGCGGGTGCCGGACTTGTGGATGTCGATCGACGGGAACACCCGGCGCTCGACGAGCTTGCGGTCGAGGTGGACCTCCATGTTGCCGGTGCCCTTGAACTCCTCGAAGATCACGTCGTCCATCCGCGACCCGGTGTCGATCAGTGCGGTGCCGACGATGGTCAGACTGCCGCCCTCCTCGATGTTGCGCGCGGCACCGAAGAAACGCTTCGGCTTCTGCAGGGCGTTGGAGTCGACGCCGCCCGACAGCACCTTGCCCGACGGCGGCACCACGGTGTTGTAGGCGCGGGCGAGACGGGTGATGGAGTCGAGCAGGATCACGACGTCGCGCTTGTGCTCGACGAGGCGCTTGGCCTTCTCGATCACCATCTCGGCGACCTGGACGTGGCGGGTGGCGGGCTCGTCGAAGGTCGACGAGATGACCTCGCCGGCAACCGACCGCTGCATGTCGGTCACCTCCTCCGGGCGCTCGTCGATCAGGAGCACGATCAGGGTCACGTCGGGGTCGTTGGTGGTGATCGAGTTCGCGATCGCCTGCAGCATCATGGTCTTGCCGGTACGCGGCGGCGCCACCAGCAGGCCGCGCTGCCCCTTGCCGAGCGGCGTCACGAGGTCCATCACCCGCGCCGTCATGTTGTCGGGCACCTCGAGCCGCAGCCAATCCTGCGGGTACAGCGGCGTCAGGTTGTCGAAGTGCACCTTCTCCATCGCCACCTCGGGTGGCTCGAAGTTGACGGCCTCGACCTTGATCAGCGCGAAGTAGCGCTCGCCCTCCTTGGGCGGCCGGATCTGGCCCGACACGGTGTCGCCGGTGTGGAGATTGAAGCGCCGGATCTGCGACGGCGACACGTAGATGTCGTCGGGCCCGGGCAGGTAGTTGTACTCCGGCGCGCGCAGGAATCCGAAGCCTTCCGGAAGGACCTCGAGCACGCCCTCGCCGAAGATCAGACCCTCGGCCTCGGTCTGGTGCTGGAGGATCGAGAAGATGAGGTCCTGGCGCCGCATCCCGGCGGGGTTCTCCACACCGAGTCCCTTCGCCGCCTCGCTCAACTGGTTGATGCTCATCTCTTTGAGCTGGTTGAGGTCGAGTCGGCCCTCGGGGCCCTCGAGGCCCTCGAGGCCCTCGGCGTCGGTCGCCTCGAGCCGCTCGGTCTCATCCTCGAGATCGAGCGGAATGACGACGGCCTCGTCGGTGTCGGTCTTCTTCTTCCTGGTTGCCATGTCAATCACTCCGTTGCCGCTGTCTCCATGACGACACCATGTCGTCGATGCATTTCAAGAGCTCGCGCCGGCCCTCGCCGGTGCGCACGCTCACCACCATCGGCGGGACATGCAGCGCGAGCTCGCGCTGTACCTGAAACCGCATCTTCGCCTGCTGGCCCCGGCCGACCTTGTCGGCCTTGGTGAGAACCACGAGTCGTTCGCGCCCACCGGCCAGCAGAAGCTCCTGCAGGTCGCGGTCGCGGTCGGTCAGCCCGTGTCGGATGTCCACCAGCGTCACCACCCCGGCCAGGCGCTCCTCATCGGCGATGTACTCGCCGAGCGCCCGGCCCCACTCCTCGCGCAGCGCCTGCCCGACCTTGGCGTAGCCGTAGCCCGGGAGATCGACCACGTAGAAGGTGCGGTTGACGAGGTAGAAGTTCAAGGTCCGCGTCTTGCCCGGGGCCTTGGCGACCCGCGCCACGTTGTGGCGCAGGAGCCAGTTGAGGAGGCTCGACTTGCCGACATTCGATCGGCCCGCCACGGCAATGTGGGGAAACCACTCGCCCGGACGGTCCTGCGCCCGCAGGGCGGCGCAGCGAAAGCTGACCTCCGCGATGTCCAAGATCTCAATGAGCCAACGAAGGCGGGTCGACCCGCGCCTCCGCGTCGCCGGCCGGTTTGGCGACCTCTCCTTCCACGGATCGCACCAGGGAATGACTGAGCACCTGATCCATGTGTGCGACGAAGTGGAAGGTCATCTCCTCGCGCACGTCTTCGGCGATATCTTCGAGGTCCTTCTCGTTCTCTTCCGGAAGCACGATCTCGCAGATGCCCGCCCGGTAGGCGGCAAGGACCTTCTCCTTGATCCCGCCGACCGGCAGCACGTGGCCGCGGAGGGTGATCTCTCCGGTCATCGCGAGGTCGACCCGCACCGGCGTTCTGGTGAAGGCCGAGACCAGCGCCGTCGCGAGCGTGATACCGGCCGACGGCCCGTCCTTGGGTATCGCGCCCTCCGGCACGTGAACGTGGACGTCGGACTTTTCGAAGGCCTCGGCGTCGATGCCGAGGACCTCGGCCCTCGAACGGACGAAGGAGAGCGCGGCGCGCGCGGACTCCTGCATCACGTCGCCGAGCTGGCCGGTGATGGTGAGCTGGCCCTTGCCGCGCATCAGCGTCGCCTCGGTGAGGAGGATCTCGCCGCCGACCTGGGTCCAGGCGAGGCCCGCCGCGGCTCCGATCTCAGGCTGCTCCTCGCGGCGCTGGGTCCGGTAGCGCGGCTTGCCGAGCAGAGACTGCACGGTTTCAGGGGTGACCTCGATGCTGGTGCCCTTCTTGAGCTTCTCCTTGAGCGCTCGCCGCGCGAGCTTGCGGCACACGGAGGCGATCTCGCGCTCGAGGTTGCGGACCCCCGCCTCGCGGGTGTAGCGCTCGATCAGGAGCATCAGGGCCTCGTCCGAGATCGTCACGTCGAAGCGCTTGACGCCGTGCTTCTCGAGCTGCCGCGGCACCAGGAAGTGGCGCGCGATCTCGGCCTTCTCCTGCGAGGTGTAGCCCGAGAGCTGGATGACCTCCATGCGGTCGAGGAGGGCGGGCGGAATCGAGTGGGTCACGTTCGCGGTGCAGATGAAGAAGACCTTGGACAGATCGTACTCGACGTCGAGGTAGTGATCGTGGAAGCTGTTGTTCTGCTCCGGATCGAGGACCTCGAGCAGCGCGCCGGCGGGATCGCCGCGGAAATCGGCGGCCATCTTGTCGACCTCATCGAGCAGCAGCACCGGGTTGACCGTGCCGGCCTTGCGCATCATCTGGATGATCTGCCCCGGAAAGGCGCCGATGTAGGTCCTCCGGTGACCGCGCACCTCGGCCTCGTCCCGCACCCCGCCCAGGGACAGGCGCACGAACTTGCGCCCGGTGGCGCGGGCGATGGAACGCGCGAGCGAGGTCTTGCCGGTTCCCGGCGGACCGACGAAGCAGAGGATGGTGCCGGTGGTCTTGCGGACCAACTGCCGGACAGCCAGGAACTCCAGGATGCGGTCCTTGATCTTGTCGAGGCCGTAGTGGTCCTCGTGGAGCACGGTCTCGGCGCGGGCGATGTCGCGGATCTCGCGCGAAGCCTTGGTCCACGGCATCGCCAGCAGCCAGTCCACGTAGTTGCGGGACACGCCCGCCTCGGCGGAGACCGGCGGCATGCCCTCGAGCCGGCGCAGCTCGATCTCGGCCTTCTCCTTGGCTTCGACGCTCATGCCGGACTCGTCGATGCGCTTCTTGAGCTCCTCGAGCTCCTCGGTGTTGTCGTTGCGTCCCAGCTCCTCGTTGATCGCCTTGATCTTCTCCGAAAGGTAGTACTCGCGCTGCGCCTTCTCCATCTGCTTCTTGACCCGCGAGGAGATGCGACGGTCGATGTTGAGCTTTTCGATCTCCATGTCGAGCAGGTCGTTCAAGCGCTGCAGGCGGTCGATCGGGTTGAGGATCTCGAGCAACTGCTGTTTCTCGGTCGTCGGCTGCGAAAGGTGCGCCGCCAGGATGTCGGCAAACTGATCGGGGTCGTCGGTCTGGAGGGAGGCCAGCACGCCCTCGGCCGAGAGGTGGTGGGAGAGCTTGGCGTACTCCTTGAAGAGCTCGACGAGCTGCTCCATGTAGTTGGCAACCGCGGGGTCCATCGAGGTGGGGACCCGGAGGCGCTCGACCTCCGCCACCAGGCAGTCGTCCTCGACCTCGATCGAGACAAGTCGCGCCCGGCTCAGACCCTCGACCATCACCTTGATGTTGCCCGACGCCAGCTGCAGGTGTTGGACGACGCGGGCGATCACGCCGAGGGGATAGATGTCGTCGCCGTCGGGCTCGTCCACCTTCGGGTCGCGCTGGGTGGCGAGGAAGATGCGCTTGTCCGGACGCGCCAGTGCCCGCTCGAGGGCGACCACCGACGGTCGTCTCCCGACCACGAACGGCGCCATCATGTGCGGGTAGACCACCATGTCCCGGAGCGGGACGACCGGGAGGTGCGCGGTTGAGGATTGTTTCGTCATATGTGGGCTCTTCGTTGGGCTGGGTTGTTGTCTCGACGGCGACCGGTCCGTCCCGACCGCCGCGGGTGAATTCTAGCTGACCTTGCGGACTGCCGGCAGAGGCGGCACGCGGCGCTCCACCACCTCACTCGAAATGACGAGCTCTTTGAGGTCGGGCATGGAGGGGATCTGGTACATGACATCGAGCATCAGCTCTTCGAGGATGATGCGAAGCCCGCGGGCGCCGACCTTGCGGGTGATGGCTTCGTCAGCGATCGCGTCGAGGGCGTCGGGCGTGAAGGAAAGTTCGACGCCCTCGAAGGAGAGGACCGTCTGGTACTGACGCACCAGACAGTTGCGCGGCTCGGTGAGGATGCGGACCAGCGCTTCGTGGTCGAGCTCGTGCAGATCGGCGACGACCGGCACCCGGCCGACGAACTCGGGAATCATGCCGTAGCGGATGAGGTCCTCCGGGTGCACCTGGGCGAGCAGCTCCGGTGAGTGGGGATCGTTGCGGCGCAGGTCGGCACCGAACCCCATCCGCTTCTGGTTGAGGCGGTCCGCGATGACGTCGTCGAGGCCGACGAAGGCGCCGCCGCAGATGAAGAGGATGTTGGTGGTGTCGATCTGCAGGAACTCCTGGTGGGGGTGCTTGCGCCCGCCCTGCGGCGGCACGTTGGCGACCGTGCCCTCGAGGATCTTGAGCAGGGCCTGCTGGACCCCCTCGCCCGACACGTCGCGCGTGATGGACGGGTTCTCCGCCTTGCGCGCCACCTTGTCGATCTCGTCGACGTAGACGATGCCGCGCTCCGCGGCCTCGCGGTCGCCGCCCGCCGCCTGATACAGGCGGAGCAGAATGTTCTCTACGTCCTCGCCGACGTATCCGGCCTCGGTCAGGGTCGTCGCGTCGACGATGGTGAAGGGCACCTGCAGCTGCCGCGCCAGAGTCTGGGCGAGCAGCGTCTTGCCGGTGCCGGTGGGTCCGATGAGGAGGATGTTGGACTTGGCGAGCTCGACGTCGTTGCGGCCGCGGCCGGACTGGTACTCGATCCGCCGGTAGTGGTTGTAGACCGCCACCGAGAGCTTCTTCTTGGCGGCCTCCTGGCCGATCACGTACTCGTCGAGGTGCTGCTTGATCTCGTGCGGTTTGGGGAGGATCTGGTCACGGGCCTTGGCCTCGTGAACCCGGTCTTCGGCGATGATGTCGAGACAGACCTCGACGCACTCATTGCAGATGTACACCGTCGGCCCGGCGATCAGCTTGCGCACCTCATGCTGGCTCTTGCCGCAGAAGCTGCAGCGAAGCATGTCACCGTCGCGCTGGGACATCGGACCCTCCTCGGATCATTGTATACCAGAAGCCCTCGTGCCGCTCAGCCCGCATTCCGCCTACTCTCTGGAAACAATGATTTTGTCCACGATGCCATAGTCGACGGCGGACTCTGCCTCGAGGATGAAGTCGCGCTCGGTGTCGCTGTTGATGCGGTCGATCTCCTGGCCGGTGTGGTGGGCGAGAATCCCGTTCAGGCGCTGGCGGAGCCGCATGATGTCCTTGGCGTGGATGTCGATGTCCGAGGCCTGGCCCTGGAGGCCCGACATCAGCGGCTGGTGGAGGAGGACCCGGCTGTGCGGGAGCGCGAAACGCTTTCCGACGGCGCCGCCGGCGAGCAGAACGGCTCCCATCGAAGCTGCCTGGCCGAGAGCGATGGTCGAGACGTCCGGCTTGACGTACTGCATGGTGTCGTAGATCGCGAGGCCGGCGGTGATCGAGCCGCCCGGGGTGTTGATGTAGAGGTAGATGTCCTTCTCCGGTTTCTCGGCCTCGAGAAACAGCATCTGCGCGATCACCAGCGACGCGACCTGGTCGTCGATCGCCGACCCGAGGAAGATCACGTTGTCCTTCAGCAGCCGCGAGAAGATGTCGTACGCGCGCTCGCCGCGGCTGGTCTGTTCGACGACGACCGGAACCAACATCACTCCACCTCCCCGCCCGCACGGCGGATCATCTCGTCCACGGTGGCCGCAACCCGCGCCGCGTGGCGGATGCGTTCGAGCCGGTCCTCGGCGGCCAGGTTTGCCTTGTGCTCGGTCGCGGGCACGGCGAGCTGCGCGGCCTCCCGCGCGATGTAGGCATCGACCTCCGCTTCGGGGACCGGCGTCTCCCACGCGTCGGCGAGCTGCTCGAGGATCAGGGTGTCGAGCACCTCGCGGCGGGCCGCAGGCTCGGCCTTGGCGGCGATCTCCTGCCAGTTGATCGTGTCCACGTCGGCGCCCATGCCCCGCATGGCGAGGGTGTAGGCGTATCGGTCGAGCTGCTCGCGCAGCGTCCCCTGCACGAGCGAGGGCGGCAGCTCGCCGAGATCGATCTCCTGCGAGAGATGGTCGAGCAGGAAACGCCGCCACACGCCGCGGCGCTCGGCCCGCTTGCCCTGCTCGAGCACCGCCTGCACCCGCTCCTTGAGCTCGGCCAGGGATTCGAGACCGATGGTCGTCGCCAGGTCGTCGTCGAGCTTGGGAACCACCTTGCGCTTGAGGGCCTTGACGGCGATCGTGTAGGTGACGGTCTTGCCCGCCTTGGCCGCGTCCTTGAGATCTTCGGGAAGGACCTTGGTGGCGATCCGCTGGTCCCCCACCCGGGCCCCCTGCAGGGCCTCGTCGACCTCAGGGGGAGCGCTGCCGGAGCCGAGCACGAAGCTGGCGTCCTGCTCGCGGAACGGCTCCTCTTCGCTGTCCTCGACGTGGCCCTCGAGGTCGACCTCGATCAGCATCCCGTCCTCGGCGACGGCCTCCTCGGCCGGCTCCCACACCGCATGCTCCTCCTGGATCTTCACGAGCTCGCCCTCGACCTCGGCCTCCGACACCTCGAGCGGGACCACCGGAAGCTCGAGTCCGGAGAGCTCCGGCAGCTCGAAGCGCGGCCGCACCTCGAGCTCGGCGGTGAACTGGAAGCCGCCGTCGTCGGCAAAGGCCAGCTCGCGGACCTGGGGGTTGGTGATGGGCTCGATGTCCTGCTCGGCGTCGAACACCTCCCGCCACAGGAGGCCCGTCAGGTGCTCCTCGAGCTCGCTGCTGATCTCGTCCGCGAAGCGCGCGCGGATCGCCGACTCCGGCGCCTTGCCCGGCCGGAAGCCCGGCACGCGCGCCGTCCGGCGCATGGCGCGGACGATGTGCTGTCGTTCGCGGCTGACGGCCTCGGGGTCGAGGGTGGCGGTAATGGCGACCGTGTGGTTGGCGCCTCGTGTCAGGGTGTACGGCATGGATGAGATCTCCAACGGGAAGGAAAAAGCCTGGTGCGAAAGGGGGGACTCGAACCCCCACGGGGGGACCCCCACGAGATCCTAAATCTCGCGCGTCTACCGATTCCGCCACTTTCGCGGAAGGAAGTGGTGAGCCGTGGAGGAATCGAACCTCCAACCTAGTGATTAAGAGTCACTTGCTCTGCCAATTGAGCTAACGGCCCACGCCCAACGGTCACTCTACCGAAAAAACCGTTGCGGGGCAACCCCTCGGCTTCTCTACTTCCGGTGCACCAGGTGCTTCATTTCCGATCGGCCGAGCTCGGACTCGGCGATGATCACCACCGCCGAGGTGCCGCCGGCAAAGGGGGGGATGGCGGCGTCGGCCGTGAAGTGGCCGCGTTCGTCGGTCGTCCCTTCGGCAAGCACGAGACGGCGCGGCTCGGCGGTGGACTTGAAGACCGCCGTCACGGCGACCCCACCGAGGGAGGCGTGCTCGATGGAATCCTCCACGCGGACCGCGATCGTCGCGTGATCGCCGTACACGAAGTGATGATCGCCCGCGGCGCGGAGGATCAGATGGGCACGCTGGCGCTGCGCCTCGAGGTAGTCGAGGATCACCTGGTCGAGGGATGGTTCGGCGCCGGCCTGGGCGCGCCGGGGCGTTTCCCGGCCGCGCGTGGCGGTGGTGTCGTCCGAGCCGGCGACGAGATCGATGGCGCCCGTCAAGCGCTCGACGCCGCCGGCCTGGACGGCCTGCACGATGGTCCGGTGCTGGCGCTCCATGAGGGTGGCGATGGCCTCGCTCTCGACGTTCTGGGCCACCAGGTCGTGGTACGGGGTGCGTCGGGTGTAGAGGATCTCGCCGCTGGTGTAGACCAGCGACTCGACGAGGGGGTTGGCACGGCCCTTGTCCTCGGTCTGGACGTGGTACACGGTGCCGGAGAACTCGATGTCGGTGTTGAAACCAGTCAGAACCACGGCCCGCGTATCCCCTCCAGTCTCCAAGGCTAACGCGACGGCGAACGCCGGTCAATCGGCCGCTCCGGTCGCGGCGCGCTACACTGCGCCGATGGCGCCGCTGAACCTCCTCTTCGTGTGCGTCGGCAACAGCTGCCGGTCGATCATGGCCGAGGCGATCGCCCGCAGAAAAGGCGGCGAAAGGGTGATCGCGCGCTCGGTTGGACTGGCCCCGGCCGGATTCGTCGCGGCGCCGACCCTTGCCACCCTGGAGGCGCTCGGCTACCCAACCGCCGGCCTGCACTCCGAGGGGCTCGAGGCGGTTTCCGGTGAGGCCTTCGACGTCGTCGTGTCGCTGATCGGCGAGCGCGGCCTCGCGCTCCTGCCGAGCCGGATCGGGCACCGCCTGGTGGTGTGGGACCTTCCCGATCCTTTCGGCGAGGACGACGCCCTCTACCTCCACGTCGCGCGCCGCCTCGAGGAGCTGGTGAGCGCCCTGGTCGCGGAGGAGCTGCGGGAGGAACTCCGGCTCGACTGAGGACTCTCACTCGGCAGGGAGGAGGCGTCGTATGGCACACTGTGGGCGTGGAATTCGACGAGGTGTACGAGCGCTTCAGGCGCCCCGTGTGGCGGCTCGCGCGGCGTCTCACCGGCGATGACGAAGAGGCGCTCGATACGACCCAGGAGATCTTCATGCGGGTGTGGCGGGGTCTGCCGGGGTTCCGCGGCGAAGCCAAGCTCAGCACCTGGGTCTTTCAGATCGCGTGGAACTACCTGCGCGCGCACCGCAGGCGGAGCGGACGCTTCGACCGCGTGGTGATCGACGATCCGGAGGCCCGCAGCCGTGCGCTCGACACCACACCGGATCAGCGGGCGGACCCGGAGCGTGCGGCCGCAGCGGGCGACCTCGTCGCTCGCGCGACCGTCGCGCTCCAGGACCTCCCGGAGCACTACCGGGTGGTGGTGTGGCTGCGCGATGGAGAGGACTTGAGCTACCAGGAGATCGCCGACGTGCTCGACGTGCCCATCGGGACCGTGCGCTCGCGGCTCGCACGGGCGCGCTCGATGCTCAGACGGGCGGTCATGTGAGAGCCGACGACCCGACCCTGGAGCTGCTCAGCCGTCACCTCGATGGCGATCTCGACGAAGCCGAGGAGCGCGGGCTGGCTGCGCGCTTGGAAGCGGAACAGGAGCTGCGCCTCGAGCTCGAGGGCCTGGCACAGGTGGCCACCACGCTGCGGCGCGTCGCCGAAGCCGAGCGGCCGCCGTCCATGCTCGACACGGTGCTCGAGCCGCTCGTCGTCGGCCCGATGTCGGTGCCGGGACGACGGCGGCCGTGGGCGCGCTGGGCGGCCGCCGCGGCGGTCGCGGTGCTCGGCGTGACGGTCATGCTCGAGGTCTCCGAGCGGCGGTCCGCCGGATGGCCCGAAGAACCGCTCCCACAGGCCGCCCGGCGCAGCGCCCCGGCGTCCGGAGAAGGTGAGCGATTCACCCTGGCGCCGTTGCCGTCGCGCGAACCGGACGACGAGGAGCGGCCGCGCGGAGCGGTCGAGCGCCTGCTCGCCGACCACGAGCCGGAGGTCGCGCCCGCCGACGAGGTGCCGCCGCCGCTCGAGGTGCTGGGCCCACTCGACGTTCCCGTGCCTTCGACACGGCGCGTGGCCGGGCTCACGCCCGATCCCGCGCCGCGCGAAGGCAACCAGGGTCTCGCGGCTCCCTCCACCGCCAACGCGACCGCGGACCTTCCGCCCTCGGACTCTGCCCGGCCGCCGTCGTCCGATGATCTCGGGCGCGAGGGGGCGGACAGCGGCAAGGCTGGACCGCGGAACGAACCCGGGGACTCAGCGCCGAAGGGGCGCCGGCCGGGCGCGGTCGCCGCCCACGGTCAGCTTCTGGTCTTCGTCGAGGGCGAAACGGCCTGGCGGAGCTTCGAGCTGCGGGAGAGGTGCGACCCCGGACGCTACGCCGTGCGGGTGAGGATCGAAGACGGGATGGTGCGCAGGGTGTGGCCGGTGTGGAAGCCGCTCGCAGCGCCGACCGAGAGCCTGCAAGCGAGCGAGCTCGTGCTCGGCCTCGAGATCGACGGCGTCGCCGATGGGGAGTACCCCGCAGAGGTGGTGGTCGAGTCGGGGCGGGCGCGGCCGCAGTGACGGTGCGACGCTCGAGGCCGCATGGACGATGAGGATTCGTCGCGCGAGCGCTTCGCGCCCTTGACGACGAATCCCCCGGCGTCCTGCGGGCTAGAAGCTGCCGAGGGCCTCGCGCTCGTCGTCGAAGACGTCGAAGACCGTGATCAACTGGGTCACCTGCAGGATGTCGTTGATCTTCGGCGAGAGGTGCATGAGCTTGAGCTTGCCCCCCCGCTTGGTCACCGTTGTGTAGCAGGCCACCATCTCGCCGATGCCTGAGGAATCGATCGCGGTGACGTCCCCGAGGTCGAGCAGGAGGTTGTTCTTACCGGCCTCGAGGGCCTGGCTGATCAGCTCGCGGATCTTCACGTCGCCGCCGCCGATGGTGATCTTGCCGCCGAGCTCGATGATGCGGATCTCTCCGAGGTCACGGATGCTGCTCTTCATGCTCTACTCCTTTGTAGCGCGCTGCGAACGGGGATGGACGGAGCCGATGGTCCTCACTCGCAGTCGCCGGATGGTGGTGTCAGGTCGTACTCCATGGTGACGGCGGTCCCGCCCCGCGCCGACGGGGCGAACTCGACACGGTTCATGAACTGGCGCATGTAGAAGATCCCGCGCCCGCTGGGGCGCAGCAGGTTCGCCGGGTCCGTGGGGTCCGGGACCTCGGCCGGGTCGAAGCCCTCACCCTCGTCCTCGACGCAGATCGTGACCGTGGAATCGTGGATCCGGTACTCCAGGCGAACTTCGCGTTCCGGGTCCTGCTTGTTGCCGTGGCGCACGGCATTGGCGACCGCCTCGCGGAGCGCGGTCGCCAGCCAATACTCGACGTCGGTGGTGCAACCCGCCCGCCGGCACAGATCGAGCAGGGCGCGCTCGGCGAGCTCGATGTTCTCGAATCGGCTTGCCAGGACGAGGTTGGCCGTCAGGGTGTTGTTGACGCTCATTACCGCGCCGAGTATAGCAATTCGACCGTCCTCGCCCGCGCTCAGTCGTAGTCCGACGACTCGTCGTCGGAGGGCTCTTCCCCGGGCTCCACCATCTGCAGGACCCACTGGTGGAAGTTGGACTCGGCCGCCGTCACCGGCAGGGCGAGGATTTCTGGCAACTCGTAGGAGTGGAACTCGCGGATTGCCGCTGACACGACCTCGAACAGGCGTTCGGGCGTCTTGATCAGGAGCAGGTACTCCGTGTCTTCGCAGACCTTGCCCTTCCACCGGTAGATGGAGCGCAGACAGGGCACGATGTTGATGCAGGTGGCGAGGCGCCGGGCGATCAGCTCTTCTGAGATCTCCACCGCCTGCTGCTCGGTGCCGACGGAGGTCATGATGAGGGTGATCTTCTCGAGGTCCGGCATGGCGGCACGCTATCCGAGATCGCCAGGGGAGTCAAGACGGGCGCGTCAGTATCGTCGCAGGAGCCCCACCACCACGCCCTGCACCTCGACGTCGCGCGCCGGCGCGAGGAGGGGCCCGAGGTTCGGGTTCGCCGGCTGCAGGCGGATCCGGGCGCGCGGCTCGCGGTAGAGGCGCTTCAGCGTCACCTCGCCCCCGATCAGAGCCACCACCATGTCGCCGTCAGACGCCGTCCGCGCCTGCTGCACGACCACCATGTCGCCGTCGTGGACGCCGTCGTCGATCATCGAGTCACCGCGTACCCGCAGCACGAAGTGCTCGCCGGAACGCAGGAGGTCGGACGGAACCGCGACCCGCTCGTCGTCGGGGATCGACTCGATCGGCGAGCCGGCGGCGACCACGCCGTACAGCGGGAGCTCGGCGACGGCCACCGACCCGCTCTCGGGCTGCGCCAGCACGAGGCCGCGCTTCTGGTGCTTGCGGCGTTCGAGAAACCCCTTGCGCTCGAGGTGTGCGACGTGCTTCTGGGCACTGGCGGTGCTGCGGAACTCGAATGCGTCGGCAATCTCCTGCAGCGTCGGCGCGACGCCGTCGGAGGCGATGCGCTCCTCGATGAAGCGGAGGACGTCGCGCTGGCGCTCGGTGAGGTAGGTCATCAGCGGTCTCCCCACCAATGAAGATAGGTGAAAAGGAGGCGTAAGTCAACGCAATTCAGGGCCGGCGGTGCACCGCCGGCCCTGAATTGGAGTGGTCGGGGCGAGTGGATTTGAACCACCGGCCTCACGGTCCCGAACCGTGCGCTCTGCCAGGCTGAGCTACGCCCCGACGGGCCGCTACTCTAGCCAAAGATTGCGCGGGACGCAAGCTTTGTTTTGGGACCCGGCCGTGCGGCGGGGCGAGACGCCTCAGAGGCCGACCAGGGTCGCGAGGATGACGGCGATCGACAGCGGACACACCCAGCGAACGAAGAATCGCCACAGGGGGGCGATGCGGTGGAAGACGTCCGAGGTGGACTCGATTTCAGCCGCCGCCCGTGGCAGCCCCCAGACGAAGATCCCGAACAGGCACAGCATGAGGGAGCCGAAGGCGAGCGACAGGTTGCCCCACACGAAGTCCATCACGGCCAGGAAGCCCGTCTGCCCGAGCGCGCTCAGGCTCGTGAGGGCGCCGACCCCGGCCATGTCGAGCGCGGACGGTATTCCCACCGCCAGGGTTGCCCCGCCGACCGCCCACACCGCCCGCGAGCGCGGCCAGGCGAGCTCGTCGACGAAGTAGGCGGTCACGACCTCGAGCAGGGAGACCGTCGACGTGAGCGCGGCCACGCTGAGGAGGAAGAAGAACAGCACGGCAATGCCCGCTCCACCCGCCATGTCCGCGAAGACCGCCGGGAGGACCTCGAAGATCAGGGTCGTGCCGGCGGCCGGATCCTTGCCGAGGGCGAAGACCGCGGGGAAGATCATCAGGCCGGCGAGAATGGCGATCAGGGTGTCGAAGACGACCACCCAGGTGCCGCAACGCAGGATGTCCTGCTTCTTGGACAGGTAGGACCCGTAGGTCAGCATGGCGCCCATGCCGAGCGACAACGAAAAGAAGGCCTGGGCCATGGCGTTGAGGACGACGCGGCCGTCGATCTTGGCGAAATCCGGCATCAGAAACCACTGCACGCCCGTCAGCGAGCCGGGCAGCAACAGGCCGCGCAGGATGATGCCGAGCATGGTCACCAGGAGCATCGGCATGAGGATCTTCGCCCAACGCTCGATGCCGCGCTGCACGCCGCCGACAACCACCAGAACGGTGAGAACCAGGAACAAGGCGAAGTAGACGATGGTGGACGACGAGGAGCCGTGGTACGGATGGGCGCCCCCCTGCAGCAGGGTCTGAGCGTAGCTCACGCAGTACGCGACCACCTTGCCGGCGATCACCGCGTAGTACGAGAGGATGCCGAGCCCGGTGAGGAGGGCGAGGTATCCGAGGTACCGCCACCGCGTGCCGGGTCGGACGGCGAGAAACGCGCCCACCGGGTTCTTCTGGGTCGCCCGGCCGAGGCTGACCTCGAGCAGCATCACCGGGAGGGCGATGAAGACCACGCAGGCGAGGTAGACGAGCACGAAGGCGCCGCCGCCGCTCTCGCCGGCGACGTAGGGAAAGCGCCAGATGTTGCCCAGTCCGACTGCGGAGCCGGCTGCTGCCAGCACGAAGCCGAGCTGCGAGCTCCACTGGCCGCGTCCTGAGGGTGGGCTCATACCGCCACCTTTCCAATGGTGTTCGAGACCGTCGCGGCGGCGGTCGCCGCCGGACGAAGCTAAAGGGTCCGGCCTGCGCCTGTCAATCCGCAGCGCGGCCGAGTGTCCCTCAGGCGCTTCCGCCGGAGGCCACCAGCACCCGGACCTCGGCCAGGCGAAGGGCCGCGTCGAGCTCGTCGAACTCGTCGGCCGAGGCGGTCTTGAGCTTCTCGAGCGCCGTCTCACGCGCCGCCTTTGCCGCCTCCAGGTCCACCTGGTCGGGGGCCTCGGCGAGGGTCGCCAGCACCGTCACGGCGTCGGGCTGGACCTCGGCGAAGCCGCCCTGCACCACGAGGTGACCCACCGTCGAGCCGTCGGTCCACTTGAGCTCGCCGGTGCCCAGCGAGGTGAGCAGCGGGGTGTGGCCGGGCAGCACGCCGAGCTCGCCGAGCACGCCCGGAATCCGGACCTCGCTCGCGCGCCCAGCGAGCACGCGGTGCGTGGGGGTGACGACCTCGAGCTGCAGGGTCTCGGCCATCTCAGTCCTCGGCCTTCATCTTCTCGGCCTTCTCGATCGCCTCCTCGATGCCACCGACGTACAGGAACGCCTGCTCCGGCAGGTGGTCGAACTCGCCCGCGCACAGGGCCTTGAAGCCGGCGACGGTGTCCTCAACCTTGACGTAGCGGCCCTTCATGCCGGTGAACTGCTCGGCGACGTGGAAGGGCTGCGACAGGAAACGCTGGATCTTGCGCGCGCGGGACACCGTGAGCTTGTCCTCCTCGGACAGCTCGTCGATGCCGAGGATCGCGATGATGTCCTGGAGGTCCTTGTAGCGCTGCAGGATCCGCTGCGTCTCTCGGGCCACCATGTAGTGCTCGTCGCCGACGATCGCGGGGTCGAGAATCCGCGACGTCGAGGCCAGGGGGTCGACCGCCGGGTAGATGCCGAGCTCGGAGATCTGGCGCGACAGGACCGAGGTCGCGTCGAGGTGGGCGAAGGCCGCCGCCGGCGCGGGGTCGGTGAGGTCGTCGGCCGGCACGTAGATCGCCTGCACCGAGGTGACCGAGCCCTTCTTGGTCGAGGTGATGCGCTCCTGGAGCTCGCCCATCTCGGTCGCCAGGTTGGGCTGGTAGCCGACCGCCGAGGGCATCCGTCCGAGCAGCGCCGAGACCTCGGAACCGGCCTGGGTGAAGCGGAAGATGTTGTCGATGAAGAGCAGCACGTCCTGGCCTTCGGAGTCGCGGAAGTGCTCGGCCACCGTCAGGCCGGTGAGGCCGACGCGCAGCCGCGCGCCCGGCGGCTCGGTCATCTGGCCGTAGATCAGGGAGGCCTTGGAGTTCTCCCAGTTGTCGGGGTCGATGACGCCCGCCTCGGTCATCTCGAGCCACAGGTCGTTGCCCTCGCGCGTGCGCTCGCCGACCCCCGAGAAGACCGAGAAGCCGCCGTGCTGCAGGGCGACGTTGTTGATCAGCTCCATGATGATGACGGTCTTGCCGACCCCGGCGCCGCCGAACAGCCCGGTCTTGCCGCCCTTGGTGTAGGGCTCGAGGAGGTCGACGACCTTGATGCCGGTCTCGAACATCTCGGTCTCCGTCGACTGCTCGGAGAGGGGCGGCGCCGAGCGGTGAATGGGCAGGCGCTCGTCTGTGTCCACCGGCCCCTTGCCGTCCACCGGCTCACCGAGCACGCCGAGCACCCGGCCAAGCGTCTTGCGGCCCACGGGCACCGAGATGGGCTCCCCCAGATCCGTCGCCGTCATGCCCCGGACCATGCCGTCGGTGGGCTGCATGGCGATGCACCGCGCGCGGTTCTCACCGAGGTGCTGCGCGACCTCGACGGTGACGTCGATCGGGACCGCCCCCTTGTCACCGTGGTCGACGATCTGCACCGCGTTCAGAATGGCCGGAAGGTGCTGGTCGGGAAACTCGACGTCGACCACCGGGCCGATGATCTGGACCACGCGACCGTTGACTTGCTGGCTCATGTGTTCTCGACTCCCTATCCCTCGAGCGCCTGGGCGCCGGAGACGATCTCGATCAGTTCCTTGGTGATGGCGGCCTGGCGGGTCCGGTTGTAGAGCAGCGTCAGGGCCTCGATCATCTCGCCCGCGTTGCGGGTGGCCGCGTCCATCGAGGTCATGCGCGCCGCCTGCTCGGCGGCCGCCGAGTCGTACAGGGCGCGCTGCACCTGGGTCTCCACGTGCCGCGGCAGGAGCTCGGAAAGCAGCGTGCGCGCATCGGGCTCGTAGAGGTAGTCGACCTGCGCGCCGTCGTTGTCCTCGGCGACCGGCGGGGGCTCGATCGGGAGCAGCCGCGTCACCGTCACGTCCTGGCGAATCATGTTGACGAAGCTGTTGTAGGCGAGCCACACCGAGTCGACGGCGCCCGAGGTGAAGGCCTCGATGAACTGCTGCCCGAGGCGCGGCCCGTCGGCCGCCGTCAGGTTCGACATCGTGTCGCGCTCGTTCAGCACCAGCGGCCAACGACGGGAGCGGAAGTAGTCCGACGCCTTGCGGCCCACCACCGCGAGCTCGACCTCCGACCAGCGGCCGCCCAGAAGGTCCCTCTCCACGGATCGCAGGAGGTTGGAGTTGAACGAACCGCACAGGCCTTTGTCGGACGAGATCACGACCACCCAGGTCGTGTCGCCTTCGTGGGTCTCGAGGAGGGGATGGCCGAACTCGGTGCGGGCGGCGACGTTGGCGAGAACCTGGGACAGAGTATCGGCCCACGGCCGCGCATGGATGATGGCGTCCTGGGCGCGCCGCAGCTTCGCCGCGGCCACCATCTTCATGGCCTTGGTGATCTGCTGCGTCCCCTTGACGGATTGGATCCGCCGGACCAGGTCCCTCGTGTTAGGCACGAGCTGCCTCCGGGTGCTCCTTGAGGAATAAGGCGACGGCGTCCTTGATCAGCTTCCCGAGCTCCTCCTCGGTGGTCTCGTCGAGAACCCCCGTGCTGACGATCCGGTCCAGGGTCTCGGCCCCGTTGTCGCGGGCGTGGCGGTGGAGGTAGGGCTCGAAGGCGCCGATCGCCGACACCTTCATGCCGTCGAGGAGGCCCTTGGTGCCGGCGTAGATGGAGACGATCTGGAGCTCCACCGGGATCGGGCGGTACTGGCCCTGCTTGAGCAGCTCCATCAGCCGTTCACCGCGCGAAAGCTGGCGCTGCGTCGCCTTGTCGAGGTCGGAGCCGAACTGCGCGAAGGCCGCGAGCTCGCGGAACTGCGCGAGGTTGAGGCGGAGCGATCCCGCGATCGACTTCATGGCCTTGATCTGGGCGTTGCCGCCGACCCGGCTCACCGAGAGGCCGACGTTGACGGCCGGTCGCTGGCCGGCGAAGAAGAGGTCGGACTCGAGGTAGATCTGACCGTCGGTGATGGAGATGACGTTGGTGGGGATGTAGGCCGAGACGTCGCCCATCT
>CAZMED010000039.1:0-19039 GCA_964565045.1 uncultured Thermoanaerobaculia bacterium | reverse complement strand
CCGGCACGCGGGACGCGTGACCCACAAGGGCAAACCCGTTGATTGTGGCCGGCTTTGTGGGGCAGCCGTCCCGGCTGCCGGGCGGGTGGTGGCACCCAACGTTCAGACGTTCGAACGTTCAACGTTTCAACGTTCGGACGGCGGCTCGCGGGGGTTGCAGATAGAATGAGTGAGACGCGGTACGTCCGCGGGGAGGAATCGCCCTGGGTTCGAGCATCTTCAAGCGCACGCTGCGGCAGCCGAAGGATGTGATGCTGCGCGAGCTCGACGGGGAGTCGGTGCTGCTGAACCTCGACAACGGCCGCTACTACGGGCTCGACGAGGTGGGGACCCGGTTGTATGAGCTGCTGACGACCTCCTCGTCGGTGGAAGCGGCGCTCACGGCCGCTCTGGAGGAG
Source organism: uncultured Thermoanaerobaculia bacterium (assembly GCA_964565045.1). GTDB lineage: Bacteria > Acidobacteriota > Thermoanaerobaculia > Thermoanaerobaculales > Sulfomarinibacteraceae > Sulfomarinibacter. Next base: position 18,641 of record CAZMED010000039.1, on the reverse strand, counting down.
TACGAGGTCGGCGAGGGGGCGCTGCGCGGCGATGTTTCGGCACTCATCGCCCGCCTGGTGGACGAGGGCCTGCTCGAGATCGCGGATGGCGAAGAGGGTCTCTGAGCTGCTCGAAGCGGCGCGCGGGCTCAGCCGCAGCGAGCGCCGGGAGCTGGTGCGCGCCTGGGCCGAGCTGCCCGCCGTATGGGTCGGGCTGCGATTCCTCCCGCCGCGCCGCCTCCTGCGCACCTCGGGCGGGTCTTCCGGGGCGACGCCCGATTCCTGCTGCGACGCGGCCGAAGGGCGCCGGGCGGCGCGGCTCGTCAACGCCGCCGCACGCTACAGCCCCTTCCGGGCGACCTGCCTCACCCGCTCCATCGTGCTCGCACGGCTGTTGCGGCGGCGTGGCGCCGCCGCCGAGATCCGGATCGGCGTCCTGCGCGACGGCAACTCGCTGGCCCACGCCTGGGTGGAGGTGAACGGCGAGCCGGTCAACGAAACCGCCGACGTCGCCGAGCGGCACGCCGTGTTCAGCAGTCGGCTGACGACCCGGGCTTGAACCGCGCCCGGGACCGCCGCGCGCCCGACGTCTCACGGCAGTGCCCGCCCACCTCGAGCCCGAGGTGCCGGGCGATCAGCGGCTGGAGCTCCGTGATCCGGTCGAAATTCATCGGGTAGGAGAGCCTCGCCACATCGGTCGACTCCACGATGCGGGCCAGTGCCTCGAAGCTCCGCCGTGCCAGGGCGGGGTCACCGGGGTCGATGCTGAACTGGGACTCGAGGAGTGCGAGCAGGACTTCGCGCCGCGAAGCCCGGGTGATCCTCGGCTCCCACCCTTCACCCTCGGCGTTGCCGAGCAGGTAGAGCTGCCGCAGGGGGGTCGGCCGATCGCGGTCCAGGCGGCCGTCGGCCGGCAGCGGGAACCGTTTCTTGGAGCTGTAGTGGGCCACCGGGACTGCCTCCTCGACGCGAACGCCGCAGAGGGCCTCGAGGCTGTCCGGCCACAGCCGCAGGCCGGGGTAGCCCGGCAGGCAGACCGGGGCTGCCGGGCCGACCTCGATGACCAGTGCATCGTCGGCGACCACCGGCCAGCCCGACGCTGCGAGCGCCGCCGTGAGGGTGGATTTGCCGCTCCCGGTCGGCCCCACGAACACCACCGCGCCCTCGGGCGACGCCACTGCGCCGGCGTGGACGACCGTCAGCCCGGCGAGGGTCAGAGCGAGCGGCGCGACGACGTCGAGCGCCAGGTGCCTGAGAGTCGCCGGGGGCAGCCCCGGCAGCGGGTGGCAGAGGACGCGGGCGCCGTCGCGGGCGACGCTGAAGTCCGCGAGGCCGTGGAACCGGAACAGGAAGCCGCCCGCCGAATGACCTATCGACAGCCACGGGCTGCCGTCGTCCAGCCTGTCTCGGCGGAACCAGTCGTCGGCGGTGTCGGCCCGGGGCTGCGCCGGCGCCAGGCGGAGCTCCAGGTCCGTCTCGCCGCCGTTCGCCGGCTCGAGCTCCGGGAGCACGATGGCGCTCGCGAGCACGCGGCCGCACAGGCGGTAGCGGTACTGCGGGCGCCTCGAATCGTGCACCGGAGCCCCGTCCCCGATCATGGGGCTAGCTGCAGCTGCGGTCGACGACCTCGGACACGAACCGGGCGACCGCTGCCGGCGATTCGAAGAGCTGAGGATGGCGGTCCGCGACCTCCGCCTCGATCTCGGCGACGGCGGCTCCGCCGCGGCACAGCTCGAGCACCGTGAGGCGGGCCATGGCGCGGGCGGTCAGCTTCGGATGGTGCCCGGGACGGCTCTTGTCGAGATCTTCACTCGAGATCAGCTGCCCGACGAAGGTCGAGCCGTGCACCGAGGCCACCTCGTCGAGCGCCTGTCCGGACCGGCCGTCCACTCCGTGCAGCGAACGCCGCACCGTCAACCACCAGGTGTAGAGCGACTCGGCCGGCGTGACCCGAACACGCATGGCGACCTCGTCACCCCGCCGCACGTCGATCGGCCACTCGAGCGGGAAGAAGGCGCCGTTTCTGCGGATCCGATGCGGAGCGCTCGGGTCGTTGCTCATGACGACGCCGGGCGACAGGTGGGCCGCGAAGAACCCACCGAGCCCGTGCAGAACCCCGTCGCGGGACACCGTCGCGGCCGCCTCCACCGCCACCTCGTGCTCCGGGCTCTGCCCGGTCGCGACCGACGCGCCGACCATCGGATCGGCGAGCAGCTCGGACGTCGCGAACGGGTGCGTGAACATGGTGTTGGCCGCCAGCCCCGAGATATGGCTGAAGTCGAGGCCCTCGATCGGCCGCCTCCAGAAGTCGACCATCTCCCAGGCGGAGGCGCTCTCGACCGGCGCCACGAGCAGGTCTGCGCGCGCCGGCACCAGCACGCCGCCCGGCCGCAGGAAGCGCCGCCCGGCGTCCGACAGGAACTCCAGCAACCCCGCTCCGAAGCAGAACTCGTTGATCTGGTCGGTGACCACCACGTCGACCCGCTCCGGCAGCTCGAGCTCGGTCGACATGCCACGGAGGAAAATCACGCGGTCGGCACATCCGTTGCGCCGGCAGACGGCACGGGCTGCGGCGATGAGGCCCGTGGCCTCCACGGCGTACACCCTCGCCGCCCCCGCCCGGCACGCCAGAAGGCCCATGACGCCGGTGCCGGCACCCAGGTCCAGGACCACGTGGCCGTCTCGCACGACCTCGCGGAGAGCCTCGCGGTAGGCTGCGAGCCGGCGCCCGTCGCTCAGGAAGTGTCGCTGCGCTTCGAGGATTGAAAACATGCGGCACGGAGACGGACGACGATCTCAGGGATACATCATGTTGGCGCCGTGATCGCTGACGACGCTTGTCGCGCCCCCCTTGATCAGGCGGGCGAGGCTGCCGTAGTCGACGAGCTTCGGCGAATGGTAGGCCTTCCGGGGCCGGTCTTCCGCGCCCTTCTTTTCGATCTTCGGCATCCGATTGCTCCCACTGCAGAGAGTTTAGCAGCCGATCACGAGGATGGGAACGCCTCCCGGTACCAGGTTTCGACGCCGAACACCATCCACAGAGGCCAGATGAGGCGCCGGTAGTCGGGCGATCCGGCCTCGTACAACCGCCTGGTTTCGAGGAGCATGGCGTGGACGTGCTCTGCCGACACCCAACCGCGATCGGCGATCGCCAGCGATCTCAGGGCGCCGGAGATTGAAGGCGTCAGCAGAGCCTCCGCCACCAGATGCGAGAACTCCGCCTTGTCCTGCCGCAGTCTCGAGCGGTCCGGGACCAGGCCGGTGAGCGCCTCCCGCAGCACCAGCTTGTGGGTGCCGTCCCGGAGCAGGTGCTCGGGCGGCAGGGCGAGCGCGAACTCGAAGACCCGCCGGTCGTGGAAAGGGTGCCGCTCTTCGATGCCGAAGCCGGCGGCATAGCGTTCCGCAACCTCGCGCCCGTGCACCAGGGCCCCGTGGTCGAGCGCCATGGCCGTGGTCTCGCGGGGTGAGCGTGGGTTGCGGCGGCCGTTCCAGCAGAGCGCCAGCCGGTCGTCAAGCGCGATCCTCCGCCGGAAATCGCGCGGGATCCAAGACAGCGGGATCCGACTTCGGCGCACCGCGCGCAACCGGCGCACCAGCCCGGTGGGAAGCACCGATGCCGTGACGGCAGCCACGAGCTGCCGACCGACGCCGAGCCGCGCGCTCGCGGTCGAAGCGGCACGAAGCCGGCCGGCAAGGCGCGCCCAGGTCCCCTCGAAACCCCAGAACCACTCGTCGCCGCCGTTCCCGGTGAGCAGAACGGAGCAGCCGCGGGCCCGAGCGGCGGCCATCATCGGATCGGAGCTGAGGTCACCGGGGTACGGCGGGAGGTCGAGGTCCCGAGCCGACCAGGCGGCGAAGTCCCGCCGCCCGGGACGGCCGGCCGGCAGCAGGTGCGGGCGCAGCCCGAAGAAGGCTGCCGCCGCCTCGATCGCGTCCCGTTCGTCGGCCTCCGGGTGCCCCTCGTAGGTCGTGGCGAAGCACTCCAACTGGAACTGAGGACCCGTCGGCGATCGTCTGAGGTGCCTGGCCAGCCCGACCACCGCCGTGGAGTCGACACCGCCGCTGAGCTGAGCGCCCACGATCGTCCGCTCACGGACCCTGCAGCGCACGGCGGCGGTCAGGAGCTCGAGGAGGTGCTCGGCGTGCTCGGCCTCGCTTCCGGACGACGCTCGGGCGGCGAGGTCCGCGTCCCAGTACCGCACCACGGCGGCCTCTCCGGAGCGGACCGTGAGGATGTGAGCGGGCGGCAGGCGCCGGATCGCCGCGTACAGCGTCTCCCCGGTGTCGGTGATCGACTCGGCGAGGTACTCCCCCACCATCCCCTCGTTCGGCGTTCTGGGCACTTCCGGGATCGCCAGCAGCTGGCGGATCTCCGAGGCAACGTAGAGGGTCCGACCGACGTGGCAGTAGACCAGTGGCTTGAGACCGAGAACGTCGCGCGCGGCGAGCAGCCGCATCCGCGCCGGGTCCCAGAGAACGAACGCGAAGTCGCCCAGAATCTCCGCCGGGGACCCGGCACCCCATCGCTCGTAAGCGCTGAGAATGAGCTCCTCGCCGCTGCCGCTCGCGGGAACGACGTCCCGGTGCGCAAGCGTCCGCCGCAGCTCGTCCGCGTTGTCGATCCGGCCGTCGAGGACGATCCGCCGGCCTGCAGGGTCCGTCGCGACGGCCGCCACACCGAAACGGCCCGCCTCGGCGGCCCCCGTCCGGACCACTCCGAGACCGATCGGTCCGTCGACCCAGACGTCTGACGCGCGGCGCTCTCCGTCAGCGGCCGCACCGAGCATCAGCTCCAGGCCGGAGCGTTCGACGGGCCGGCCGTCGAGATCCAGGATCAGCGCGAGCCGCTTCACGGTCAGGAACGTCGCGGGCGACCGGCGGGCTCAGTCATCGACTTCCTCGAGCAGCCCGCGGTCGAGCAGGCTCGAGATGAGCTCGTCGAGCTCGCGCCGGAGCCGTTCCGGCTCGACGTCGTACTCGGCCGCGAGGGTTTCGAAGGCCCGCCCGGATGACTCCGAGGAAACCAGAAGCTCGTACATCCGGCTGCCCACATCGTCGAGACCGAAGCACGTCGACGTGTCGAGATTCAGTATCACGAGCTCGCCGTCGAGCGAGCGCTTCACCACGCCGGCGGGCACCACGAAACGTCGCGATCGGGTGGGGTCCATCGGCTCAGCAGGTGAACTTCCGCACGATCCGCTCGAGCTCCTCGGCCATGGCCGCGAGCCGGTCGGCGCCCTCGTGCGAGGAGGTCGAGGCCATCGCGGTCTGCTGCACGGCGGCGGCGATGCCGGCGATCCGCTCGGCGATCTCGCTCGATCCGGTGGCGGCCTCGGTGATGCTGTGGGCGATCTCGGCGCTGGTCGCGGTCTGCTCCTCGACGCCGCTCGCGATGGTGGTCTGGATGTCGTGGATGGTACGGATGATCGAGCTGATCTCCTCGATGGACTCGCCTGCGACCCGGGTGTGGCCGCTGATGATCTCGGCGGCGCTGCTGATCTCCTCGGTCGCCTGGGCGGTCTGGTTGGCGAGCTTCTTGACCTCGTCCGCGACCACCGCGAATCCCCGGCCGGCCTCGCCGGCGCGCGCCGCCTCGATGGTGGCGTTGAGAGCCAGCAGGTTGGTCTGCTCGGCGATCGCATAGATCACCTTGACGACGTCGCCGATGGTCGCGCCGCTCTTCTCCAGCTCCTCGAACGTGGTCTGGGTCGCCCCCGCGATCTCCACCGCCCGGGTCGCAACCCGCGCCGCCTCGGAAGCGTTGCCTGCGATCTCGCGGGTGCTGGCGTTGAGCTCCTCGGTGGCGGTGGCCACCGACTGGACGTTGGCGCTGACCTGCTCGGCCGCCGCCGAGACCATATTGGCCTGGCTCGAGGTCTCCTCGTTGGCGGTCGCGATCTGCTGCGACAGGCTCCGCATCTCGTCGGCGGCCCTGCCCAGGGTGCCGGTGTGCTCGCCGATGCCGCGGACGTCCTCCTGGATGCCCGCCACGAACCGGTTGAAGCTCGCCCCGAGCTGTCCGATCTCGTCGTCGGACGCGATCTCGACCCGGCGGGTGAGGTCGGCGCGGTCGCCGGTCATGCTCTGGAACCCTTCGAGCAGCCGCCGCACGGGCCGCGTGACGAGTGCCGTGGTGACGAAGACGATGAGCCCCCCGACGACGGCGATCGTCAAGAGCACGATCAGTACGGTGGTCGTGCGGGCCGACCGGATCGGGGCCGAGACCACCGTCTCGGGCAGCATCAGCCCGAGGGTCCAGTCGATCGCCGGCGAGTCCGAGCGGATCGGAGCGAGAAAGGCGCGGCGCTCGTCGCCCTTCCAGCTGACCCGGGCGGGGCGGAGGTCGCCTTCACTGATGCGCGCGCCCAGCTCGGCGAAGCCTCCCGTCTTCTCGTCCGGCGCGTCGAGCGCTGCAAGCCGGGTGCCGAGTTCCAGCTCGGCGCCCGCGAGAAACACAATCTCCCCCTGCCTGTTGACCAGGAAGGCCGTCCCCTCGTCGGCGAAGCGCAGCTCCCCCACCATGCGGCCGACCGTCTCGAGCAGGATGTCGAGGCCGCCGACTCCGAGCAGGGCGCCGTTCGGCCCGCGCACCGTGGTCTGGATCACGACCGCGACCTCGCCGGTGGTGGCGTCGACCGTGGGTGAAGCGACGTAGAGCCGGTCCTCCGCCACCGCCTCGGACCACCAGGGCCGGTTGGTCGCCAGGTAGCCCGGGGTTTCCACCCTGCCGCCGGGAATCTCCGGCACGCGGTTCTGGAAGTACTCGCCGGTGTCGTTGTCGGCGAAGAAGACCGCCTTCAGGGTCGGATCGCCGGCCACCACGGCGTCGAAGAAGTCGATGATGGCGAGATACTCCGGGTCGCGCAGCACCGGCGCCCGGAAGGTGTCGTAGCGCGAGAAGTACGCGAGCAGGCGCGGGTCCGACAGGATCGTTTCGACGATGCGGGCCCGCGCGCCGATGAAGCTCCCGATCTCCTGCGCCTTGACCTCGACCACCCTTCCGACCTGGGAGCGGATCTTGTCGCGGGTGACGTTCGCGTTGTGGGAGACCGCGGCTCCGCCGAGGAGCACCATGACCAGGGCGACGGCGCCGCCGACGTAGACCCAGATCTTCTGGTGGATGTTGAAGCCCATTCCTACCTCTCATGGATCGTGATGGTCGGTCGCCGAACCGGACCGACGCCCGTCCCGGCCCTCCCTTCAAGTGTACCCCACAAGCTCTTTATCATCAGTGAATGAGGTATTCTGGATGGAAGGGCGCGCGCGCGGCACGCGGCGCGGCCGGCAGCCCGCAGCGTCGGTCCGGCCGGGGCCGTTCGACCGCGGAAATCCGCTTCGAGGAGTGAGTGCATGGGAGGGATGGACTCCATCATCGCCGAGTTCCTGGCCGAGAGCGTCGAGAACCTCGACCAGCTCGACCAGGACCTGGTGAGCCTGGAGAAGAACCCGGACGACCGCGAGGTCTTCGCGCGCATCTTCCGGACCATCCACACCATCAAGGGGACCTGCGGCTTCCTCGCCTTCGGCAAGCTCGAGGCGGTGACCCACATCGGCGAGTCGCTGCTGAGCCGGCTGCGGGACGGCACCCTCGCCCTGCGGCCCGAGATCACCACCGACCTTCTCGAGATGATCGACGCGGTGCGCACCATTCTCGCCAACATCGACCGCACCGGCGCCGAGGGAGACGACGACTACGCCGACCTCATCGCCCGCCTGCGCCGCGCGGACGAGCAGGCCGAGAGCGCCGCCGGCGCCGCTCCGAGCGATGCGGCGACCGACACACCCGCGACAAAGAAGACCTCCGCCCCGGAGCCGCGGGGCGGCGCGGGTGCTCCAGCGAAGCGGGCGAAAAAGGCGACGGCCAAGCCCGCACCTTCCAGGCCGCGCAAACCGGCTGTCCGGCCGGAGGCACCTCCCGACGAGGCGCCGCCGAGCCCACCCCAGGAGCCCGATCCGGCCGCGGGCGCCGAGGTCCTCGAGCCGGCGGCGGTTCCGACCACGGCCGAGACAAGCATCCGCGTGGACGTCCGGGTCCTCGACCACCTCATGAACCTGGTCGGCGAGCTCGTGCTGGCACGAAACCAGCTCGTCCAGCGCGTCGGCGGCTCGAGCGACACGCGGCTCCTGGCGTCGTCGCAGAGGCTCGACAGCATCACCGGCGAGCTCCAGGAAGCCGTGATGCGGACCCGCATGCAGCCGATCAGCTCCATCTGGCAGAAGCTGCCGCGGTTCGTTCGCGACCTCTCGCTGAAGTTCGGCAAGGAGGTCGAGCTCGAGCTGGAGGGCGAGGAGACCGATCTCGACAAGTCGGTCATCGAGGCCATCAAGGGCTCCCTGCTGCACCTGGTGCGCAACGCCGTGGACCACGGCATCGAAGCGCCCGAGATCAGGGCCTCCCGCGGCAAGCCGCGCGTCGGCACGCTGCGGCTGCAGGCGCACCACGAAGGCGGCCACGTGGTCATCGAGGTCCGCGACGACGGCGGCGGGCTCGACCACCGACGGATCCTCGACAAGGCGATCGCCGCCGGCCTGGTGCGCGAAGATCAGGCGTCCGAGCTCGATGCGCGGCGGATCGAGAGCTTCGTCTTCGAGCCCGGGTTCTCGACCGCCGCCGCCGTCACCAACATTTCGGGCCGCGGCGTCGGCCTCGACGTGGTCCGCGCCAACGTGGAGAGCCTCGGGGGCTCGATCGAGCTCAAGTCCGAGCCCGGTGCCTCGACGACCTTCAGGGTCAAGTTCCCGCTCACCCTCGCCATCGTCTCGGTGCTGCTGGTGGAGGCCCGGGGGCACACCATCGCGATCCCTCAGGCGAGCGTGGTCGAGCTCGTGCGCATCGGCGACCAGGCCGAGGACCTCGGCATCGAAGACCTCAACGGCGTCGCCGTGTACCGCCTGCGCGGCAAGCTCCTGCCGCTCGTGTTCCTCAACCGCGAGCTCGGCCTCGACGCCGCGCCGGACGACGAAGGCTCGCGGTACATCGTCGTCCTGCACGGCGACGACCGGCGCTTCGGGCTCGTGGTCGACGCCATCCGGGACTCCCAGGAGATCGTCGTCAAGCCGCTCGGCCCGCTGCTCGCCGAGGCGCCCTTTGCCGGCGCCACGATTCTGGGCGACGGCCGGATCGCCCTCATTCTCGACGTCTTCCGCCTCGGGCTCGCGGCCGGCGTGGTCGCCGAGTCGCGCGCCCACACCATCGCCAGCCAGATCAGCACCGCGGTCGGAGAACGCCGGCAGCGCGCGCGCCTGGTCTACCTGCAGGGACGCAACGACGAGCGCCTGGCGGTGGACTTCGAGGCGGTGACCCGGCTCGAACACTTCCCGCACAGCTCGATCGAGTGGGTCGGCGAGCGCCAGGTCGTGCAGTACGGAGACCGGATCCTGAGGCTCGTCGACCTGCAGCAGGTGCTCCCGGAGCGCCGCGTCGCGGCGCGGGACGCCGCCGCCGCCAGCGTCGAGGGCACCGTGCCGGTCGTGGTCTGCACGGTCGGCGGCCACCTGGTCGGCCTCGTGGTCCACCGCATCGTCGACATCATCGACGAAACGCTCAAGGCGCGCCGCGCCGGCAGCCGCGACGGCGTCCGGGCCTGCGCCGTGATCCGGGACCGGGTCACCGAGATCCTCGACCTCGAGCGGCTCGTCCTTCTCGCCGATCCCGGGTTCTTCGATCACGAGCGCACCGTGGAGCGGTCATGACGCGGCAGCTCTGCACCTTCCACGTCGGCGAGCTGTACCTCGGAATCGAGGTTGAGAGGATCCAGGAGGTTCTGCGCGGCGTCGCCGTCACGCAGGTGCCGAAAGCGCCGCCCGAGGTCCACGGCCTGATCAACCTGCGCGGACAGATCGTCACGGCGGTCTGCCTCCGCACCGTGTTCGGGCTGCCGGCGGACGGCCGGCAGCACCCGCCGGCGATGGTCGTCCTCGACAACGGCGACGAGCTCATCAGCCTGGTCGTCGATCGTGCCGGCGACGTCGTCACGGTGCGCGACGACGATTTCGAGGAGCCGCCGGAGACGCTCCTGGACGGCGCCCGCAGGCTCATCCGCGGCGCCTACAAGCTCGAGCACCGACTCCTCCTCGTCCTCGACGTCGAGCACATCGCCCGCTTCGAGGCCGGCGGCATCGCATGAGCGCCGCGGCGGCGAGCGGCGCGGGCGGCGGACCGGACGGCCGCGCCATGCGGGCCCTGGTGATCGACGATTCGCGGGCCATGCGCTCGATCCTCGACGGCATCCTCGACGAAATCGGATTCGAGGTCGTACAGGCTGCAGACGCCGAGGAGGCCGAGCGCATCCTGCGCGAGGACCGCCGGTTCGACCTCGTGCTCGTCGACTGGAACCTGCCGGTCATGAGCGGACTGGAGCTCGTCCGGGCGCTGCGGGTGCGCTCCGAGCTCGACGCGGTGAGGTTGATGATGGTCACCACCGAGACCGGACTGGCCAGGGTCCGCGAGGCGCTCGAAGCCGGCGCCGACGAGTACATCATGAAGCCCTTCGACAAGGACATGCTGCTCGAGAAGCTCCAGCTCCTGGGCATCCAAGGCAGACCGCGGTGAGCCGCATCCGGACCCTGGTGGTCGACGACTCGGTGGTCGCGCGCCGCGTGATCTCCGACATCCTCGCCGCCGAGGATGACTTCGAGGTCGTCGGCACCGCTCCTAACGGGCGCCTCGCCCTGGCGAAGATCGAGCGCCTCCGCCCGCAGCTGGTCACGCTCGACATCGAGATGCCCGAGCTCGACGGCCTCCAGACCCTGGCCGAGATCCGGGCACGGCACCCCGAGGTGCAGGTGATCATGGTCTCGAACCTGACCCGGCGCGGGGCCTCGATCACCGTCGAAGCGTTGTTTCTGGGCGCCTCCGACTACGTCACAAAGGCCTCCCAGACCTCGTCGCCCGACGAGGCCCGCCAGTATCTGAGGGATCAGCTGCTGGCCAAGGCCCGCGCCCTCGCCACCCCGCCGGCCCCGGTGCGGACGGTCGCGCCGCCCGCGAGATCGGCGCCCCCGAAGCGCCCCGCCGAGGTCGTCGTGATCGGCGCTTCGACGGGGGGGCCCAACGCGCTGACCGACATCCTGAAGGGCCTGAAGCACCCGTTCCCGGCGCCGATCCTGATCGTGCAGCATCTGCCCGCCAATTTCACGAACTTCTTCGCCCGCCGTCTCGACGCCGTGTGCCCGCTGCCGGTGTTCGAGGCCAGCGACGGGGCCCCGGTGGCCCCGGGCGAGGTGTGGATCGCCGGCGGCAACCGCCACCTCGAGACGCGCGCGACCGCGGGCGGCATCCGCCTCGCGACCACCGACGGGCCGCCGGTCAACTCCTGCCGGCCGGCCGCGGACGTGCTGTTCGAGTCGGCGGCCGCGTGCTTCGGGTCGGGAATTTTAGCGGTGGTGCTGACCGGCATGGGCCAGGACGGCCTCAACGGCTGCCGCGCGGTGCGGAAGGCCGGCGGCCAGGTCATCGCCCAGGACCGCGAGTCGTCGGTCATCTGGGGCATGCCCGGGCAGGTGGCCGGCGCCGGCCTCGCCGATGTGGTGTTGCCGCTGTCCGAGATCGGCGCGGAGATCGCAAGCCGGGTGCAGGCCGGCCGCCGATGAACGGCGGCCCGTTCCAGCAGGACCCGCCGCTCAGCCGGATCGACTTCGAGTACGTGAGGGCGCTGGTCCGGCGCGAGTCGGCGATCGTGCTCGACGACAGCAAGACCTACCTGGTGGCGTCGCGGCTGTTGCCGCTGGCCCGCGGCGAGGGCTTCCAGACCGTCGGCGCCCTCATCGCCCACCTCCAGGCGCACCCCGACGACGCGCTCCACACCGAGGCCGTGGAGGCCATCGCCACCACCGAGACCTCGTTCTTCCGCGACCTCCACCCCTTCACCGCGCTGCGCGACGAAATCCTGCCGGAGCTCATCGCACGCCGCCGGAGCGCGGGCCGGACCCTGTGCCTGTGGTCGGCCGCGTGCGCCAGCGGGCAGGAGCCGCACAGCATCGCCATGATCCTCCGCGACCGCTTCCCGTCGCTGGCAGACTGGCATCTGCAGCTGCTCGCGAGCGACCTCTCGTCGCGCATGGTCGAGCGGTCCCGCGAGGGATCCTATACGCAGCTCGAGGTCAACCGCGGGCTCCCGGTGCAGTACCTGGTGCGTTTCTTCGAGCAGCGGGAGGACCGGTGGCAGCTGCGGTCCGAGGTCCGCGACATGTTCCGCTACTTCCAGATGAACCTGGCGCGGGAGTGGGCCCCGATGCCCGCCGCCGACGTGATCCTTCTGCGCAACGTGCTCATCTACTTCGACGTGGCCGAACGCCGCGCCGTGCTGCGCCGCGTCCGGCGGCTGCTCCGGCCCGACGGTTATCTGATGCTCGGCTCGGCCGAGACGACCCTCAACCTGGATGACCTGTTCACCCGCGTCCGCGTCGGCGACGCGGTGTTCTACCAACTGGCGAAAGGTGCGGTCGAATGACGATGACGTCTGAGGGTCTGGCGAGAGTGGTTCGAACCGTGTGGTCGACCCAGCTCGGCCTCGAGGCCGAGCCGGACGACTCGGCGCGCATCGAGCCTCCAGCGGGGGTGCTGACCGCGGTCCGGTTTCGCGGCGGCTTCGAGGGCACCTTGACCCAGTGCTGCTCGACCCGGCTCTCGGAGCTCGCCGCCGCGGCGGCATTCTCCGCCCCCGCGCGGGCGATCGGCCCCGGCGAGGCCCTCGACACCCTCGCCGAGCTCGCGCACGTGATCGCTGGCAACCTCAAGTTGCTGCTGCCGGCGCCGTGCGAGGTCTCGCGTCCGGTCGCAGGGTCGGACCAGGAGCCGCCGGGACCCGTCGTCGCCGAGGCCGGCTTCCGGATCGACGGTGAGCCCCTGACCGTCAGGCTCGCTCGCGCCGGCGGGCGGTGATCTCCGGCTCCTCCCCCTCCGGCCGCACGGTCACGAGTCGCAGGTGGACCGGCAGCGGGCCGAGATGGTAGGCGCGCGAATCCCAGGGCAGCTTGGCGAAGATCTCGCCGATCGGGTCGAGCAGGAACCGGCGGTCCTTTTCCGGCGCGTAGTCCCAACGGGTCCGATCGAGCGCGCCGGCCAGGGTCGTCGCCACGGGAAGCCGACTCATGGCATGACTCCTTTCCCGCCCCCGGTCCTGATCTCTTCCAGCAGCTCGTGGTCGGGCGAGCCGGGAGTCGCGATCAGGAGCTTGGTGAGCCGCTCCTCGGTCGCGACCACGAAGAGGCAGCGCTCGCCGGGGTGGCGGCTGCAACGCACCTCGCGGGCGGCGAGGTGCCGCCCCGAGAGGTACGAGAGGATCGCGGCGTGGAAGCCCGACAGGATCGAGCACGCGCTGCCGGCGGTCGCCGCGAAGATCCCGGGGAACGGGCTCGCGTCGTGCCTGATCACCACCAGGCCGCTGTCCCTGAAACCGAGGTCGGCGTCGAAGCGTCCGAGGCCCATGACCCCCAGCGACGAGGACAGCAGCTCGAGCGCCATCTGGGTCTCCATCTCGCGCAGGGTCTTGCCGTAGTCCCTCTGCACGATCTGCTCGAGGCGCATGGCGTGGCGCAGGCCCCACTTCTTGCCGAAGCGCTGCAGCAGCTCGTGGTGGCGGTGGCTGAGGCTCTTGGCGAAGAGGCTCTCGAAGGCGTGCAGGAAGTCCTCGTTGGCGATCAGCAGCCGGTCGGCACGGCTGTCCCAGAGGGTGCCGGTGACCGGATCGCGGACGATCTCGGGCGACAGCGACCGGCGCGGGTCCCGCAGCCGGTTGACGGTGACGACGAAACCCGACGCCGAGGGCAAGGCCACGACAACGACCCGCAGCTCGTGGTGCTGATGGCCGGCCGTCGAGCGGACGCTGCCGGAGGCCGAAGGCCCCGGCGCCGAGCTCGCGCCCGCGACGCTCTCGGCCAGACTCTCCACTGTCTCGGCCACCGCCGCCGGCAGCACATCGGCCGGCATCCGCCCCCTGACGACCTTCGGGTCGACGGTCGCGGTGCGCGAGCCGAAGGGCGAGCAGGCCTCGACCAGGCGGTCGCCGTCCAGCACATAGCAACCGGCGGCTGCCGCGCGGGCGCCGTCGGTCGCGAGCTCGTGCGAGTCCTCGGGGCGCTCCAGGTCTCCGGCATCGAGACCGAACGCGGCGAGGAACCCGTGCTCGTCGAGCTCCGCGCGCCACGGCGCCAGCAATCTGGCGAGCTGGCCGCGGCTGAAGCGCCAGGCGAGAGCCGCATCGAGGTTCTCGAACACCGCCGACACCCACGCCGCGACCCCCCGCACCAGGCGCTGCTCATCGAAGTCGACGATCACCGTGTCGGCGATGGTCACCGCACCATCGGCGGTGGGGCTGAAGAGGTCGAGGTCGGGGTGGGCGGCCTTGAGGCTTTGGCGCACGGCCTCGATGCGGGCCAGCGCGAGCTCCGGCTGGAGGTGGTGGAAGGTGTAGCCGGCGACGAGGTTGAGGACCACGACCGACAGGTCCAGGGCCTCCAGGTCCACGGGTTCCTCGAGCACCGGCACCGGGATGGTCGAGGCGCTCTCCTCGTCGAAGCGGCGCATCGCCTCGAGGAGCAGCGTCGACGGCGGGATCCTGAAGCGCTCGGGGACCTCGACCGGGGCCCCGAAGTTGGCTTCGAAGGTGCCGGTCGTCCAGACCGCGATCGCGTACACCGCGTCCTCGCCGCGGCGGTCATCGCCCACCTCGGCGTCGACGACCATGCCATCGCGCATCCACACGGTTCCGCGATCGCCGTTGTGGTGGAAGGTCACGATCCCGGAGCGCCGCCCCGCCTCGGCGATCTGCAGCAGATCGGGGACCGACATCTGGGTCAACGAGCCGAACAGCAGCTGTTCGGAGCGGTGCTTTTCGATCGCGAGCTTGGTGGTCAGGGCCACCTCCTCGCCGTCGTACGGCGGCACCACGACGCTGAGAAGCCCCATGCGAAGGGCGCGCCGCCGCTCGTCGCGCTCGGTGTTCGCCACCACCACCAGCGGGATCTGCTCCATCAGCGGGTTCGACTGGTAGAGCTCGACCAGCATCGAGTCGCCGCTCTCCATGTCGGTCAGGGGGGTCAGGATCGCATCGGGCAGGGCGTACTGCCGGCTCGATGTCAGGTTCCGGACCTCGTCGATAGTGGCCAGCCGGACCACGTCGTAGTGGGCGGCCTCGAGCCCGCCGCTGAGCGCGGCAGCGGTGGTGGGCTCCGGGTGCACCACGTAGACGAGGTCGGAGCTCATCAGCGCCTCCCGCGCCACCGGTCCGGGCGGCCGGCGAACGTACGCCGGGGCATGACCCGGTCCGCGCTCACAGGAACACCCGCACGTCGATCTCCGTCTCGCCGGCCAGCACCTCGGCGCGCACCGTGCGACGGACCTCGTTGGCGGGCTCGTCGCCCACGGTCGAAAACGGGGGTTCCGGCCGCAGCTTGAACCCTGAAGCTTCGAGCCTCGTGCAGGCGTTGCCGCCGATGATGTTGACGCACTCGCACACGGCATCGATCGCGGCCTCGCTGTCCATCTCCAGGGACATCCCCAGCAGGCCCTCGGCCACCTCGGACGCGGTTTCCGGCGGCAGATCGAGGGCAACGTGGAGCTCGCGGTCGCCGACCAGGCGCTGGGCGTAGCGCCGGCGCCCCCCGACCAGACGGCCGCCGTTTTCCGACAGCCGCCGCAGCTTGATCGGTGCATCCGTCAGCCGCCCGAGGTGGAAGATCGCCAGCTCGACGAGCGTTCGCACCGTCTCCGGGTCGCGGCAGCTCCTGAAGTCGGCCTCCAGACGCTGCTCGGACTCCCGCTCCACCTGCCGGAAGGCCTCGAGGTGCTCCTCGACCTGCTGCCGGCTGAGGTGGCCGCCGGCGACCAGCGCCGCACCGATCCGCACCCAGTCGGAGCGCTGGATCGCCTGCAGCTTCTCGATCTGCGCACGATCGAGCAGACCGGAGGCCTCGCACAGCTCGGCGAGATCCGCCTCCGAGGTCCGGTAGCGGGCGAGAATCGCGGCGGCCTGGCGCTCGTCGAGCCAGCCCTCGCGGACCGCGAGCTCGGTCAGCGACAGGTTCGACCGCCGCTGTCTCTCGATGGCGTCGATGAGAGCGTCGCGGTCGATGACGCCCTTGGAAAGAAGGTATTGGCCGAAGAACATTGCAGCCATGGCGTACCTCACGCGACCTTCGTCAGCTCGCGCATGAACTCGATGAAGTCGTCGCGGGTGAACGGCTTCTGGAGGAAGCTCCGAGCGCCGGTCGTCAGACACTCGTGAACCGCCTCTTCGGTGCCGAGCGACGACACGATGACGACGAAGGCGTCCGGATCGATGGCGAGGATCCGGGCCAGCGTCTCGACCCCGGACTGGCCCGGCATGATCAGGTCGAGGAGAACGATGTCGGGTCTGACCTCGGCGAAGCGCTCCACCGCCGACCGCCCGTCGCGCACGGAGGCCACAACCTCGAACTCGGATTCTTCGAGGTACGCCGCGATGATCGTCAGGATCGCGGCCGAGTCATCGACTGTCATGACCCGCCATTTGGTCATACCGACTCTCCCTCGCTCTCGTCGCTGCCGCCGGTGATCGCCGACAGCGTTCGCTGCACGCTGCGCAGCTTTTCCTTGAGGATGTTCTTCTCGATGGCGAGCCCGGCTTCGATGGCCAACAGCTCGAGCCCGTGAATCGAGGTGATGGGGTGCCCTCCGGGCAGGTTGTCCCCGTAGAGCAGGATCGCGACCTTGCCCTCGACGACGATCGGCGTCACCACGACCTCCGGCGGCACCAGGCCGCCGAGCTGATCGACGAGGTAGTTGTTCCAGGGGCAGAGCTCGAGCCGCCCGTGGAAGGTGGTCTTGCGTTCGATGACGTCCGAGAAGACCGACGGCTCGTCGGCCGGGATCTGGATGTGCCGGATGCGGTTGGTGACGTGCGGCGTGTCGTCGTTCGAACGCCCGACCCCGAACTGGCCGATGCCGGTGATGCCTCGCGAAGAGACCCCGAGGAGCACGCCCCGGTTGAGGATCCTGGTCGCGTAGCGCAGGGCCAGGAGCGCGATCTCGCCGGTCGAGGCCGACGGCCGGCGCTGGATCTCGGTCATCATGCTGCGCAGCTCGGAGAGCTCCGACGGCCACTCCCTGACCTCGTCGAAGGGCAGGCTCTCGTCGATCACCGCACCCGGCTCGAGGATGTGATCCAGGAGCGATTGCACGAGGTCCGCGCCGGCGGCGCCGGTGGGCCGGCGCAACGGCAGCGACGGCCGAACCGAACCCGCGCCGCCGATGGAGTCCACCCGCGCCATGAGGTCGAGGATGAAGGGGTCGATGTTGAGCACCTCGGTGAGCTTCGCCTCCTCGTCGAAGAAGTCCTCCTCCGGGCCGGCGCTGTCTTCCGCGAACTTGAAGCTGAAGAAGCCGCTGTCCCAGCTCATGAAGTCGTGCGCGATCTCCTCGAGCTGCTTGCGGAGGGCGTTGCGCAGGGCCTCGCTCGTCGTCGCCCCCATCTCCACCAGGATCGCGCCGAGCTTCTTGCGCTGTGGCGACATGCGCTGGGTCGCGACCGCGGCATCCAGGGCCTCGCGCGAAATGAGCCGGCGGTCGACCAGAAGCTCGCCTACGGTCGGCGCCGAAAAGCCGTTGGCGGCGTGGAAGATCCGGCCCTTGTTGAAGAGGAAGACGCCGGTGGTCTCACCGCGGCTCAGCGTCAGCTTGCCGGACTTCCTGAACAGCGACAGCATCTGGAAGAGCTCGACGAGCCGCAGGTCCTCGAGGCAGCCGACGAGAGCCATCGCTCAGCCCTTCCCCGGCCCCGCGCCCGCTGCCGTTGATCCGCCCCGACTCGACACGATCTGCCCTCCAGTCGTTCGCTGCTCGGGGATGCGCCACCGTTCCGCTGCCCCGTCGCCACTCCCGCCCGACCCGGGTGAACGGCCGCCCCCGCACCACATCAAAGCAAGAAGGGTGCCAGAGCCGGCACCTGTGACAATTGTATCCGACGGCGGGAATCATCCCGTTCTGGGACATCTGCGCTGCAATGGGAGAAGAATGACTCTTCGAATTCTCAATTCTGAATTCTCAATTTTGAATTCCCGCCCTCCCCCGCAGAGGCCGGAAGGGTGGTGGGGATCTGTGAATCGAGAATTCTCAATTCTAAATTCTTAATTCTTAATTCCTTGCCACCCCCCCAGAGCTCCGGGGGGTCGGGTGGGAATTAAGAATTAAGAATTAAGAATTTAGAATTAAAAATTGAGAATTTGGCGCGCTACTTCGCTTCGGCCGCGACGAGCTCCATGGCGCGCTCGACGGGAATCCGCACCACCCCGTCGCCCTCGCTGACCCAGCCGTAGCTGTTGAGGAGCTCCAGCTGCGAGGCCTCGTGCTGCTGCAGCGCGTGGTTGGGCTGGGTCAGGACCTTCCTCTCCACCTCGTCCTGCTGCGCACCGAAGAAGAAGGCCTGCAGCACGACGATGATCACGAACAGCAGGATCGCCGAGATGATGCCGACCACCGCCGAGGCGAGGACGTTGGGATCGTCATAGCGCACGGAGAGCTCCAATTTTGAATTCTGAATTCTTAATTTTGAATTTCCGCCCCACCTCCCCCGGAAACCGTGCTGGTTGGGGGGATTCAAAACTAAAAATTGAGAATTGAGAATTCATGGTTATGCGTTCTCGAACGCGAGCGACTCCTCGAGGCGCGGATCCTTCTCCGCGAT
>CAZMED010000038.1:0-19245 GCA_964565045.1 uncultured Thermoanaerobaculia bacterium | reverse complement strand
CGGCGCTCCACTCGACCAGCTCGGCGTACCACTTCCGGCCGTGGCGCGGCTCGCGCCGCGGCAGCTCGACCTGCTGGCCGAGCGCCCGGGCGGCGTTGGCCACCATCGCCCACACCACCGGGTCGCGATCAGCGAGCGCCGCGGTGACGACGGACGTGCGCTCCGTGTCGGAATCGGCCGCGGCCAGCGCCGCCGCCAGCGCCTCGGCGCGGGCGTCGGGCATGGCGTCGTCGCGCCAGGCCGCGGCGAGGGCCAGCAGCTCGTCGAGGCCGGGCGCCGCGTCCGCTGTGCGCAGCAGGCTCAGGACCTGCGCCCGCACCGCAGGGTCGGGGTCCGAATCGAGCAGCGCCTCGAGCTTCGCACGCCGCGGGGCGACCTGCCCGGGCTCGAGCGCGGCCAGCCACGCCAGCCGGACGCCGGCATCGGCGTCGGCCGCGGCGCGGGCCTCGGTTGGGGCGCCGAGGTCGACCGCTGACCGGGCCGCGGCGCGCCGCCGCCACAGGTCCTTCGAGCCGGCCCAGCCGTCGGCGATGGGCGCGGCCTCCTCCGGCTCACGGGCCGCCAGGGCGGCCAGCGCCAGCCCGGCCACCCAGGGCTCGTCGCCGCGGGCGAGCTTCTTCAGCTCCTTGGCGGTGGCGATGGATGGCTGTCGGGCGGCGGCCTGAAGCGCCGCGGCGGCGAGCTGCGGGTGCGGCGACGAGAACGCCGCAGCGGCCGGCAGCTCGACCGGGGGCTGCGCCGCGAGCGCTGCGTAGGCCGCGGCGCGTACCCGCCAATCCTCATCCTCGAGAGCGGCGGCCAGCACCGCCGTGTCGTCCGGGCGCAGGTCGCCGCGCGCGAAACCGTTGACGGCGGTGGCGCGGATCACGGGCTCGGCGTCGGCCGCGAGCCCGCGCAGGGCCGGGCGGGCCTGGGCGTCGCCTGACCGCGACAGCGAGTAGGCCGCCGCGCGCCGCAGGTAGGGGTTGTCGCCGGCGGCGAAGCGCGCCGCGGCCTCGTGCCAGGGCGAGCCCTCCAGGCGCCAGAGGTTGGCGAGCAGGGTCTCGAGCACCGCGGGGTCGCGCTCCACCTCCAGCAGCGCGGCGAGCGGCTCCCAGGCCTCGTCGCCCGCGTGGCAGGCCGCCCAGGCCGCCGCCTGCCGGACGCGCGGCGAGCCCGCGGCCAGCCCTTGCCGCGCGAGCTCCAGCCCCGGCCGCCCGAGCCGGCCCGCGGCCAGCATCACCTGCTCGCGGACCCGCGGGTCGGAGTCCTCGAGGTACAGGGCCAGGAGGGGCAGCTGGGCGGTGCTCGGGTTCGCGGCGAGGACCCGCGCCAGCGCGACACGGCTCTCCGGGTACGGGTCCTGCAGCATGATCAGGGCCGGCCCGCGGTCGGCGCCCCAGCGGTCGAGGGCCTCGAAAAGGTAGCTCTGGCGGGCGGCGAGGGTGCTCGGGGACTGCGCCGCGGCCGGCGCCGCGCCGGCGGCGATCGCCGTCGCGAGGATCAGGGTGGTCGTCGTCATGCTTCAGGCTCCGTACAGCAGGCGGTCGCCGAGCACCGGCGGCAGGCCGGAGGCGAGGATGCGGCGGCGGGCCTCCATCGCCCGGTAGCTGACGCGGTAGAAGTACATCCGCCGCTGCTCGGTGTCGAGCAGGGCGTAGGCCGCGCGCGGATCGCGGTCCCGCGGCTGGCCGACCGAGCCCGGGTTGACGAGGTAGCGGCCGTCGGGCTCGAGGTCGAGCACCATGCGGCGGCCGGAGATCAGGCGCACGCGCAGGGTGTGGCTGCCGTTCTGCTCGCGCAGCACGAACATCGAGGGCACGTGGGTGTGGCCGAAGAGGATGATCGGCTGCGGCGTGCCGGCGAAGGCGAGCTGCGCGTCGTAGGCCGAGAACACGTAGGCGTCCTCGTCGACGCTCGAGCCGTGGCAGATCGCGACCTCGTCGCTCAGCGCCACGGGGCCCTCGGGCAGCGACTGCAGGTACTCGAGGTTGCGGTCGTGCAGGTGCTGCAGGGTCCAGCGCGCGGCGTCGCGCGCGTAGCGGTTGAAGTACTCGGCGCTGTCGAGCCCGGCGCACACCCGGTCGTGGTTGCCGCGCACCGCGTCGAGGCCGGGACCCAGGGAGCGCAGCCAGTCGAGCACGTGGTTGGGGGAGGCGCCGTACCCGACCGCGTCGCCGAGGAAGACCACCCGGTCGAAGCGCTTGCGGCGCACGTGCGCCCGAACCGCGTCGAGGGCCTCCCGGTTGGAGTGGACGTCGGACAGGATCAGGTAGCGCACGACGCCTCCCGGAGGGCGCCGGCCACCATCGCCGCGGCCTCGTCCGGCGTCTCGCGGCCGCTCAGCTCCACGGTCACGTCGGCCCGGCGGTACGCATCCTGGCGCTCCTCCCACAGGAGCCGGGCCGCCGCCCCGCCCCCGTAAAGGGGCCGACCGTCGTGATCGGCCTCGAGGCGCCGCCGCAGGGCCTCCCACGGCAGGTCGAGGTAGACGGAGGTCGCGCCCGACGCCTCGATCAGGCGGCGGTTGGCCGCGCTCACAAAGGCGCCGCCGCCGGCCGCCACCACCACCCCGTCGAGCGCCGCCGCGGCGGCGAGCTCCTCGGTCTCGGCGGCGCGGAAAGCCGCCTCGCCGTGGCGGGCGAAAACCTCAGGGATCGAGGCGCCGAAGCGCCGGCACAGCCGCTCGTCGAGATCGACGAAGCGGCTGCTCAGCAGCTGCGCAAGGGCCCCTCCCACCGAGCTCTTCCCCGCCCCCATGAAGCCCACCAGGAATATGCGATTCATCCTCAACTATCGTACCACCCAACCTTTTTTCGATCGCTGTTTTTCGCGGGGGAGCGCTGCTCACCAACTGACCATCCTGCGAAAAACAGGGACCGAAAAAAGAACAGAGAAGAGCGCTTACTTCAGGAAACGCTCCATGAAGTGGGTGTCGACCCTGCCGGCCTGGAAGTCGGGGTCGTCGAGGATCCGCAGGTGCATCGCGGCGTTGGTCTTGATGCCCTCGACCTGCAGCATCGACAGGGCGCGGCGGCCGCGCTCGATCGCCTCGTCGCGGTCCCGACCGGAGACCAGAAGCTTGGCGACCAGGCTGTCGTAGTAGGGCGGCACGGTGTAGCCGGCATAGAGGTGGCTGTCGATCCGCACCCCGGGCCCGCCCGGCAACGCGAGGTGGGTGATGCGTCCCGGCGACGGCGCGAAGCTCACGGGGTCCTCGGCGTTGATGCGGAACTCGATGGCGTGCCCGTGCGGGCGGACCTGCGCCCGCTTCGGCACCGAAATTCGCCTGCCGGACGCAATATGGAGCTGCTCGCGGATGAGGTCGATGCCGGTGACGAGCTCGGTCACCGGGTGCTCGACCTGGATGCGGGTGTTCATCTCCATGAAGTAGAAGCGGCCCTCGCCGTCGAGCAGGAACTCCACGGTACCGGCGTTCTCGTAGCGGGCGGCGCGGGCGGCGGCCACCGCGGCGCGGCCCATCTCGGCGCGCAGCTCGGCATCGAGCGCGGTCGAGGGCGACTCCTCGATCAGCTTCTGGTGCCGCCGCTGGATCGAGCACTCGCGCTCGCCGAGGTGGATCACCCGCCCGTGCGAGTCGGCGAGCACCTGGAACTCGATGTGGCGCGGCTTCTCGAGGTACTTCTCGAGGTACAGGGTGGGGTCGCCGAAGGCGCGCTCGGCCTCGTTCCAGGCGGTGTCGTAGGCGCGCTGCAGCTCGCCCTCGTTCCACGCCAGGCGCATGCCGCGCCCGCCGCCGCCGGCCGAGGCCTTCAGGATCACCGGGTAGCCGACCCGGGCGGCGAGCTCGAGCGCCTCGGTGGAGGACGCCAGGGGGCCCTCCGAGCCGGGCAGGATCGGGACCTCCGACGCCGCCACGGTGCGCCGGGCCTCCGACTTGTTGCCCATCAGCCGGATCGCGTCGGGCGGCGGCCCGATGAAGACCAGGCCGCACTCGCGGACGATCCCGGCGAAGTGCGCGTTCTCGGCCAGGAAGCCGTAGCCGGGGTGGATCGCCTCGGCGCCGGTGATCTGGGCCGCCGACATCACCGAGGTGATGTTGAGGTACGAGCTCGTGGAGTCGGCCGGGCCGATGCACACCGCCTCGTCGGCGAGCCTGGCGTGCAGGCAGTCGCGGTCGGCCTCGGAGTGGACCGCGACCGTGGCCACGCCGAGCTCGCGGCAGGCGGCGATGATCCGCACCGCGATCTCTCCCCGGTTGGCGATCAGGATCTTGGAAAACATCTCGCCTCGTCTTCGCGATCAGTCGGGGCGGATCAGGAACAGCGGCTCGCCGTACTCGACCGGCTGCGCGTTCTCCGGCAGGACCTTGACGACGGTGCCCCGCACGTCGCACTCGATCTCGTTCATCAGCTTCATGGCCTCGACGATGCACAGGATCTGGCCGCGCTCGACCGCGTCGCCGACCTTGATGTACGGCTCGGCGTCGGGATTCGGGGCGCGGTAGAAAGTGCCGACGATGGGCGAGGTCACCGGGTGCAGCCCATCCTCCTCGGCGGAAGCCGAGGCCCCCTCGGCGGCGGAAGGAGCAGGCGCCGCGGGGGTTGCCGCCGTCGCCGCCGCCGGGCCCGCCGCCGGTGCCGGGGCGGGCGCTGCGGCCGCGGCCCGGGCCGCGCCGTCGATCCGCACCCTCGAGCCGGCGTGCTCGACCTCCACCATCGACACCCCGGAGGAGCCGACCAACCGGATCAGCTCACAGATTTCCTCGAATTTGAACATCGCTTGGTGTCACCTCAGATGAATTCGGAGTACAGGCGGGTGCGGGCGAGACGGCTTGCGAAACGCGCCTTCCCGGTGAGCCCGTCGCGGGCCAGCACCAGGACCAGGAAGTAGCCGCCGGCGATGGTGGTGAGAACGATCACTGCGTCCTCGGCGTACACCGCCAGCTGCTCCAGGTTGCCGTGCTCGAGCTCCCGCGCCGCCCCGGCCAGATCGCGCAGCACCGACGCCAGCTCCGCCCCCAGGGTCTCGAGGGCCGCGCCCTGCGGGCTCGCCGCCACCGGGATCCCATCGGGATCGACAATCGCCGCGCCGCGGGCGCCCGGGCAGTTGTCCAGCAGCTGCAGGATGGAGTCGTCGAAGCTCACGTTTTCAGCCTCTCCGAGGCAAGTCTAACCGCGTCCAGCCAGCGCCGCAACGCCTGCACCCTGGCGGTGCCGGGTTCGTCGGTCGCCGGCGGCGGCGGAGCGCCCTCGCCGGAGCTCCCGGCGAGTGTGGCGAGCAGGCTCGATGCCTCGGAGTGGCCGGGGTTTCTGGCCAGCACCCCGCGCAGGGTCTTCTCGGCGAGCTCCAGGTCGCCCTGGTCGAGGGCAAGGCGGGCCAGGGTCATGGTCGGCAGCGGAAGCTCCTCGGGCCGAAGCTCGCTCGACGAGCGCTCGTCGTCTTCGTCCGCGTCAGACGCCTCCTGCTGCCAGTCCGCGGCCACCGCTCCGGTCTCGAAGACCGCGTCGCCGTCCCGGCCGGCCTCGGATTCGAGGAACGCGACATCGTCGGCAAGGGCCGCCGGGGCCCCGGTCTCGAAGACCGCCTCTGGTTCGGGGACGATCTCCAGCTCGGACGCCGGCTCCTCGCCGGCACCGAGGTCGAAGACAGCCTCAGCCTCAGCCTCCGCGGTGGGCGGCGGCGGTGCGATGGGAATCTGGTCGAGAGGGATTGCCATGGTGCGCCGCGAGTCCATCTCGAGGTCGTCCACCGGCGCGTCGTCGGTGTCCACCGGCGCATCGTCAGCGCCCATCGAGGCGGTCGAGAAGACGTCCTCCTCGACGACGTGCACGCCGCTGTCGGCGTCATCGACCGGAAACACCCGCTCCGCGGCGGCCGGTGGCGGAGCGCTCACCCGCCGCGGCGCGGGCGTCGGCACCTCGAGCTGACCGTTCTCGGCAAGCTGCCGCTCGACGAAGAGGATGCGCTCGTCGAGGGCGTCGTCCTGGCCGGACAGCGCGCGCGCCCGCTTCAGGGCCTTGACGGCCTCCACCCACTCGCCGCCCGCAATCGCCGCCTCGCCGGCGTAGCGCGAGGCGACCCCGTTCTCGGGGTCGAGCTCGAGGGCGCGCGCCAGCGCCTCGGACGCCCCCCGGTCGTCGCCGCTGCCGAGCAGGGCGCGGCCCAGGCTCACCCAGGCGGCGACGTAGCGCGGATGGTGCTCGAGGCCCGCGCGCAGGATCCCGACCGCCTCGGCGAGCTCGCCCTCGCGGCGCAGATGCTCGCCGAGCCGGAAAAAGACCCGGGAGGACGGATCCTCCCGAAGTTCGAAGCGGAGCTGCTCGACGAGGTAGTCCATGCCATGAAAGTGCCGCCGCCCGCCTGGGCGGGCGGGCGGCGGCCAGTCGATTACGATCCGTTTCCGCTCAAGGTCACAGACACCGATTTGGCGCCTTCGCTCGCGCTCTGGTAGGAGATCACGACCTGATCCGTCTTGGCGCCAGTCGTCGTCGGGCAGAACTGCACCACAAAGCTGCAACTCGCGCCGAAGGCCAGGGTCCCGGGGCAGTCGTCGGTCTGGTACACGAACTCGGTGCCGGTCTGCAGGGCCGGGTTCACCAGGGTCGCACTCTCACCGCCGTTGTTGGAGATCGTCAGGGTCTGGCTCGGCGAGCAGGTGGTGGCGAGTGTGTTGGGGAAGTTCCAGGATCCCGACGGGTTGGTCGTGAGGTTCGCCGGCGTCGCGGTGCACACCGTGGAGCTCGGCTCGATGACGATCGCCCCTTCCAGGGTATCCTCGCAGCTGCCGGGGAAGTTGGTGACGGTCACCGCCACGGGGGTTGACGCGGAGCGCACGCCCGGCTGGCCGCCCGGCAAGATGCACGGTGTGGGATCGAAGCTGACGCCCAGCTCGTCGATGCCGGGCAGGTTGTCGACGTCAATGCTGGTGGCGCTGTTCACCGTGACGGTGCTCGATGGGGCGATGTAGTTGCCCACCCGGACCAGCACGTCGGTGGCGAAGAACCGCCCGTTGATGGTGATGTCGGCGGCGGGGGTTCCGAGGTCGGACTCGGGGATGATGACCGGGCTCACCGACAGCACCTGCGGCGAGTTACCGAGGATGGTGAAGCTTCCGCCGGTCGCCTCCAAGTTGGACTCGAGGAGCACGACCCTGAAGTCGCCGGAAGTGGGATTGCACTCGGTGCCCAGAGTGTCCGGGATGCGCACCACGATCTCGGTGCCGGAGACGCTGATCACCTCCATCTGGTTGCCGCCGAAGAACACCTGCAACGGATCTTCGAAGCCCGAGCCGTAGATGATGACCAGGTCGCCGAGCCCACCCTCCTGCGGGCTGTTGCCGCTGATGTAGAGGTTGTCGCCGTAGGTGAAGGCATCGTAGACGGAATCGAGGCCGCTGGTGGAGTTCACCACGCGCACAGGGACAACCACCGGGGGTACGTCGCCCTGGGTCGAGTAGTCGGGGCTGACGCAGGTGATGCGGTCCTGGTTGGCCGGAGTTGTGTCGTTGAAGACGTTGACGTCGAGGGCCGTCAGGTTCCCGAAGAAGACCTGCATCGGCGCCTGGAAGCCGGAGCCGAAGATCGTCACCAGGGTGCCGCCGTCGAGCGGGCCCGCGGTCGGCGAGATCGAGGCGATCTCCGGTTGCGGGTTGTCGGCGAGGACCACGAAGGAGTCCTCGAGGGTGGTGCCGCCGTCGACCGTCGACACGGTGACGTCCTGCGGCCGGTCCTCGGTCAGGGGCAGGGTCGAGAAGCGCGGCGTCTCGACCTGGATCTGCGAGCCGTCGGGGGCCACCGACAGCACGGTGGCCAGGCGCACCACGCTGTCGTCGTCGGTGAAGCTCACCGAGAGGTCGGAGGCCACCGAGCCGAAGTTCTGGCCGAGGATGTTGACCACCTCGCCGCCGGAGGAGCGGCCGGACGACGGCGCCACGCCGAAGATGGCGGGCCCGCCGCCGGGCAGCAGCACGAAGGCCGAAACCAGGGTGGCGGTCTCGGCCGAGCCGGTGCCGGCGTTGGTGATCACCCGCACGTCGGCGGTCTGCTGGATGCTGTTGTTGGCGCCGGTGAAGGCCGGGGTCACGACGGTGATCGAACCGTCCTCGCTCAGGGGGTTGCTCTCGCTGACGCCGGAGACGATGCCCTGGTACGCCACGCCGCCGAGGTCGAAGAACACCTCCGCCGGGGCCTGGATGCCCTTACCGGTGATGACCGCCTGCTCGCCGCCCGCGTACGAACCGCGGCGCGGGTCGATGCCGTAAAGCTGCAGCGCCTCGGTGACGTCGCGGTCGCGGTACTCCACCGTCAGCTGGCGGCTGGCGCCGCCGACCTGGGCCTGGATCCCGTAGGCGCCCGCGGTGTCGGCGAGGAACACGGCCGAGGCGGTGCCGCCCGAGGTCAGGACGGACGCCTGGGTGGTGCCGTTGGCGAAGGCGCCGCCGGAGGCCGTGAAAGCCACCGAAGTATCGTCCGGCGCCGGCGAGCCGTTTCTCGTCACCACCGCCTCGACGAGGATCACGGTGCCGACGAAGGGGGCGCTGCTCGAGGCGGTCAGCGAGGTGATGCTCCACGCATCCGGCACCACCGTCGGCACCGGCTTCGCGGAGGGGCTGTCGCCCGAGCACCCGGCGAGCGCGACCAGCGCCAGGAGAGCGATGAACGGTGTGAATCTCTTCATGGCTTCAGACCCCCACTTACTGGCCGAAACAGAAAAAGTTGAAGGCGACCGCCACCGGCACCGTGGACACATTCTTGCCGGACACGGTCTGGCCGTAGATGATGAGCTCGAAGCTCTGGCGGATGTTGGTGTTGCCGGTCTCGGGGTCGAAGCCCCCGTTCTCGGGCAGCAGGTGGGCGACCGGGACCTGGCGCAGGAGCTCGAGCGGGTAGATGCGGTAGTTCTCGAGGTCGGCGCTGCCGCCGGCGGGCACGAAGACCGCCTGGTCGTACGACCACTCCGGCGAGGCCGTGCTGCCGCCGTCGGTGCGGTAGGGCCGGATCACCCAGCGCCTGAGGTTCACGTCCTGCTGCGGGCTGACGGTGCCCGCCGGGTCCTTGGTGGTCGACGTGATCTCCATGTTGGCGATCGCGAGGTCGGTCTGCTGGAGGCAGACGTCAACGTCGGGGTTGTACTCGGTGATGTCGATGGTGAGAAACACCGACGCTTCGGTGTTGTCGAGCGAGCTCGAGCCGCCGCAGGAGCCGACGGCGAGCGCCAGGGCGAGAACACCGCAGAGTTGCAGGAAGCTCTTCATCTGGTCCTCCGACTAGTACTTCACGATCCTCGGGGTGATGAAGATGAGCAGCTCGTCGTGCCGCTTGAACACCCCTTTGTTTTTGAACATCCACCCGAAGATCGGGATCTTGTGGAGACCGGGGACGCGGTTCTCGTTGTCCTGGTCGTTGATCTGGTAGATCCCCGCGATCACGGTCGTGCCGCCGTCGCGCACCAGCAGCTGGGTCTCGGCGTCGCGGGTGAAGATGGGGGCGTTGCGGCCGCCCTCCACCGCCGCCGCGAGGACCGGCTCCTGCTTCTTGATGTTGATGTCGAGGTTGACGGTGCCCTCGGCGGTGATCTGGGGCGTCACCTCGAGGCGCAGGGTGGCGTCGACGTACTGCACCGTGACCGTGTTGTTGGCCACCGTCTGCACCGGGATCTGGAGACCGGAGCGGATCGAGGCCCGCTGCAGGTTCTGGGTCGTGACCCGCGGCGTCGACACGATCCGCACCAGGCCGTCGGCCTCGGAGGCCGAGAGCAGGAAGTCGAGGTTGAAGGTGTTGAGGATGTCGCCGAAGGTCATGGCGAGCACGCCGTTGCCGCCGCGCGCCAGGTCGACCCCGCCGTCGATGCCGATGGAGTTGGGGAACTGGAGCCCGGTGTCGTTGCCGTGCTCGGCGTCCATGATGCCCGAGAAGCCCCAGCTGACGCCGAGCTCGCGCGAGAAGTCGCGCGTGGTCTCGACGATGCGGCCCTCGATCACCACCTGCGGCGTCGGCAGGTCGAGCGAGTCGATGAGGCGCAGGATGCCCTCGACGCGGTCGGACACGTCGCGCAGGATGAGGGTGTTGGTGCGCTGGTCGACCGTCACCGAGCCGCGGTCGGACAGCAGGTAGCTGTCGGCCGACAGCAGGCCCGCCACGTAGTCCGCCTTGGCGTAGGACAGCGGCTTGAGGTAGGTGCTCAGGGGCTTGGCCTTCTCGCGCTCCTTCTCGAACGCCGCCTTGGCCGACTTCTCGGCCGCCAGCTTGTTGATCGGCGCCACCCGCAGGACGTTGTTCTCGAGCACGTAGTCGAGGCCATTGATCTTGAGGATGAGGTCGAGCGCCTGGTCCCACGGGACCTGGCGCAGCTCGACGGTGACCGACCCGCTGACCCCGGGGTCGAGCACGATGTTGAGGTCGGTGAGCACCGAGAAGGTCTTGAGCACGTCCTTGACGTCGGCGTCCTTGAGGGTGAGGGTGATCGGCTCGCCGGTCCACACCTCCTCCTGGCTCTCGACCTCGGTGGCGGCGTAGCTCTCGCCGGCCCTGGTCGGCGACTCGAGCACCTGCACCGCGGTCGCGCTCTCGATGAGCTGCTTGTCGTCGGCGACCCACGGGCTGCGACCCGGAGCACTCGCCCGGTCGGCGGCTGCATCGGTCGGCGGCTGCTCGACGGGGAGGTCGAAGAGCGCCGAGGCGACCTGCTCGGCCGGCTCGGGCTCGGCCGTGGGCTCGCCGCGGCTGATCTCGATGATGCCGGAGGCCGCCCGCGGCGGCACCGAGGTGCCCACCCGGACGACCGCGCCGAGCTCGGTGCTGTCGACCCGGTACTCGGCCTCGGCCCGCAGGTCGAGCACGATCCGGGTCACCGGCTGCGGCTGGGCCTGGAACTGGGCCACCCGGACCTGGCTGACGAGCGCCGTGTTGACCGGCAGCAGACGCCGCTCGACGTGGTTGATCACGCCCGCGAGGTCGAGCACCAGGCGCCGCGGCTCGGGCAGGGTGAAGGCGCTGACGGTCAGCGCGCGGTCGGCCTTGAGCTCGACCACCACCCCGTCGCCGCTGGCGACCGGCACCACCTCGTACAGCCGGGCGGTCCCGCCCGGGGCGGGCGCCACGGGCGGCGCGGCGCCGCGCTCGGCAACGACCACCTCCTCGCGGCTCACGCGGTCCGCGGTCGGCGGCGCATCGGCGAAGGAGAAGAACTCCAGCTCGAGGCCGCCCGGGCGCGACGACAGCGTCAGCTGCGCCGGCTCGGCGAGCCACACCGTGAGGCGGGAGACTCTCTTGCCGAACTCCTCGACGTGGTCGAGCTCGGCGCGCTCGATGCCCAGCGCAGGCTCGGCGAGGAGGCCCACCGAGGCGTCCCAGCGAGCTTCGGGAAGCTCCACGACCCACACACCCGGCTGCGGCGAGTAGTGGACGGTCTCCATCTCCCCTGTCGCCCGGAGGTGGAGAACGGGTCCCGACGAACCCGCCTCCGCACCCATCCCCTGAACCACAGGAATGGACTCCTCGGCGAGGAGCGGCACCGAAGCCCCCAGCAGGACGCAGGCCGCCGTCGCCACCAGGCTGCGGACGTTTTTCATCATCATGCCGTCCCCCAATTTCCTCTCAAATCAACGGCTAGTCCGTGAGTTCTCGTACGATTTCGTCGTAAGCTTTCATTCGGCCGGGGTCGTTCACGAACTGTCGGAAGACCACCTTCTTCGGATGGATCTCGGCCACCTCGCCGTTGTACAGCTTGGTGCCGGGACGAATGATGTAGGAGACGTTGTCGCGCCCGAGGACGAAGGCGAGGATCCCGGTCGGGGTCTGGATGATGCCCTCGACCTTGAGCTCCTCGACCAGCATGCCCGGCAAGCCGGGGGGCCGGGCCGCGGCGGGGCCCTCCTCCACGTCCTCGAAGCCGAGCAGCAGCGAGCGGAAGGGATCCCGTCTTCCGGCCGGGTCATAGCCCAGGATCCCGCCCTGCATGACCTCTTCCTCGCCGCGCAGAATGTCCTCGATCTGCGACACGTCGACGTCGCCGTCGAGAAGGCCCGCCTCGGCCGCTGGGGTCGGTTCCCCGGCGGGCGGGGCCGGCTCCTGGGCGCCGGAGAGCGCGCCGGCGGCGAGCAACAGCGTCATCGCACCACACGACAGCCAAAACCGACGAATCATTGTCCGGTCTCCGGCGTCTCTGTTTCTTCTTTGTAGATGAAGGTCTGCTGGGTGAACTCGGCGTGGATCGTGTAGTTCCCGGTCTGCCGCATCGGCGTCAGCACCAACGACTCGACGTTGATGATGCGGGGGAAGCGGCTCAGCCGGTCGAACAGCAGGCCGAGCTCGTGGTAGGTGCCGTTGAGCCCGACCTGGATCGGCCACGCCTGGTAGAAGCCGCGGTCCTCGAAGTTGCCGGGCGTGAACCGCGTCAGGGTGAACTGGCCCTGCTCGGTGAGCTGCTTGAGTCGCTTGATCAAATTGTCGGTCTCGCGGCGGGTGGGGAGGATGCGGCGCAGCCGGTCGAGCTCGATCTCGTAGTTGCGGATGTCCTCCTCGAGCCGCGGCAGGTCCGCCTTGGCGGCGCGCCCCTTCTCGATCTCGCGCTCGAGGTCGTCGATGTTCTGCTGCAGCCGCTCGTTGGTGGTCTGGATGTCCTTGAAGACGTACAGGTGCATGACCACGAACAACGCCGCGCCGAGCAGCACGCCGATGATCACCGCCACGTACCAGGGCTTGGTGTTGAGATCTAAAGCCATCGAATCAGCCCCCCGTCCCCGATCATCCGGCGCCCGAGGTCGGCTGCGACCCGGCCGCCTGCAGCTCCGGTGGTGCAATGATGAAGTTGACCTTGAGCGAGAACGAGTAGCTCTCGCCGCGGCCGGCGCGCGCCAGGTTCTTCAACTCCGGTTCCTCGAAGTAGGGCGAGTCGTCGATGTTCGAGATGAAGTTGGCGACCGCGTTCTCGTCCATGGCACTGCCGTCGAGGAGGAGCTCGTTGCCCTTGAGGGTGAGCTTGGTGAGCCATACCAGCTCGGGGAGAGCCTTCGACACCTCGTCCATGATCTTGACCGGACCGCGCTGGTTGCGCTTGAGCTCCTCGATGACCCCGATCTTGTGGCGCAGGGCCTCCCGCTTGGCCTCGAGCTCCTCGACCTTCTTGATGTACTGCAGGAGCTCGTCCCGCTCGCGGCGGCGCTGCTGCTCGACCTGGCGCAGCTCGGCGCGCTTGCTGGTCAGGAGGTACCACTGGGTGCCGACCACGATGCAGGCCAGCGCGAGCACGATCAGGAGGATGATGTCGCCCTGCTTGGCGCCCAGTGAGAACTGGGGCCGGGCGGCCTGAGTCGCCGCCGCCGCCGGAGTTTCCGCAACCAGATTGATCTTGATCATCGCGTCATTCTCCGACCCTGCGCACTGCGAGGCCCACCGCCACCGCCATCGCCGGGGCATGCCGGTTGATCCACTCGGGATCGAAGTCGGACTCGCTGTAGCGGATGTTCCGGAACGGGTTCATGACCTCCACTGTGACCTGGAAGCGGTCCCTGATGACCTCGTCGAGGTTGAGCACCTGCGCGCTGCCGCCCGCGAGCACCACCCGGTCGAGGTGGTCGACCGAGGAGGTGGCGACGAAGAAGTCGATGGTCTTCTGGAGCTCGGCGGTGAGGTCCTCCGAGACGGAGTTGAGGACGCTCAGCACCTGCTGGAGGGTGTTCTCGCCGATCCGCTCACCGAGCTTGAGGCGCTCGGCGTCGTCGCGCGACAGGCTGAGCTCGCGCTGGATCGCCTCGGTGTACTGGTTGCCGCCGAAGGCCACGTCGCGCCAGAAGATCGAGGTCCCGTGGTAGAGCACGTTGATGTTCATCACGGAGGCCCCGATGTTGACCAGGGCGACGGTCTCGGAGTCGAGGTCGTAGTTGGCCTCGAAGGCATTCTGCAGCGCGAACACGTCCACGTCGACCAGCACCGGGTCCTTGCCGGCCTGCACGATCACCGAGGTGTAGTCGGCGATGCGGTCCTTCTTCACCGCCACCAGCAGCACGTCCATGGTGTCCGCCGAGTCCGACTGCAGAACCACGTAGTCGAGGTTGACGTCGTTGATGTCGAAGGGGATGTACTGCTCGGCCTCCCACTGGATGGACTCGGCGAGCTCGGCGTCGGTCATCGAGGGCAGCTGGATCTTCTTGATGATCACCGAGTGCCCGGACAGCGAGCCGCCGAAGCCGGAGTTCTTGATGTTGTTCTCCGCGATCAGCCGCGACAGGGCCTCGACGACGAGCGACGAGTCCATGATCGCGCCGTCGACAATCGCTTCGGGAGAGAGGTTCGCGATCGCCGCGTGGAGGAGCTGAAATTCGCCGCTTTTCAGCGGCTTCAACTCGACGATCTTGATCGCGGAAGATCCTATATCGCAACCGACGACTTGCTTTTTGGGTTTTCCAAACACGGCTTACACCTTGATCGCAGAAGTTTTTCTGGACAGGATCATAAACCCCTCTACTTTGAAGGCTACCAAAGGGCCCCCCATAGGTCAAGAACAGAGATCACAACAAAATAGGTTCGCAACACTCTCCATGATACACCCTTGCCTGTCGCCGATTTTTCCCGACTCGTCCCACGCCCCGCCGGGACCCGAATTCTCCCTCACCCGGGGGCCCGGAAATAGGGCCGTGTTTTGCCGCCGCAGAGGCGGGAAATTCGGCCCATCGCGGCGGGCATTCGGACCGGAAATACCCCGCCTCATTCCGCCGCTCGCACCCGAAATGTCGCCCGTCCGCGCGCCGCGGCGGAGCGTTTCCGCCGGCAAAAGCTTGAAAACCGGCTGCACATGTGTTATTCAATTCCACCCCCGCGCGGGGATTGTGAGGAGGAACTCCGACATGGCGCAGCGATGTGAAATCTGCGGCAAGGGCCCGATGACAGGCAACAAGATCTCCCACGCCCACAATATGTCCAAGCGGCGCTGGTTGCCGAACCTGCAGCGCGTCCGTGCGATGGTCGAAGGCCGCCCCAAGTACATCCGGGTCTGCACCCGCTGCATCCGCTCCGGCAAGGTCAGCAAGGCGCCACGCATCTGAGAACGGCCGCGCGCTCATGCGCCGGCCCCCGCCTGCCCCCGCCGCTCCACCCGCAACATTCCCTTGAGCCCCAGCAGGCGGCTCATCACCCGCGTCAACTGCGCCGCGTCGCGGACCAGGATCGTCATCGCGGCGAAGCCGGTCTCGTTGGGCTCGGTCCGCAGATGGCAGCTGAGGATGTCGCTGCCCTCCGCCGCGATCGCCTGCGAGATCGAGGCCAGCATCCCCGAGCTGTCGTCGAAGGCCATGTCGACGTCGACCGGCGACTTGGGGCCCGCGGCGTCGGGGTGGGTCGAGGCCCACTGCACCTCGATCTCTCGCTCCGGATGGTAGAGGAGGTTGCGGACGTTGGGGCATGAACGGGCGTGCACGGCGACGCCCTTGCCGCGGGTGACGAAGCCGACGATCTCCTCGCCCGGCAGCGGCTTGCAGCAGCGCGCCAGGTAGACGAGGAAGTCGGCGTCGCCGGTGACCTCGAGCGCCTGTCCTCCGGAGGCCAGCGGCGCCACTTTGCGGTGCGGAACCTCGGCGCCGGCGGCGGCCTCGGCTCCATCCGCGGGCCCCGACTCCTCGTGCCGGAGGGAGGCGGTGACGGCCGACACCGGCAGCTTGCCGAAGCCGATCGCCGCCAGCAGGTCCTCCTCTTTCGACAACCCGCTGCTCTGGGCGATCGCCGCCAGTCCCTCCGTTCCCCCGAGCTGGCGCACCGAGGCGCCCGTCTTCCGCAGCTCGCGCTCGAGGAGCTTGCGGCCGAGCTCGACCGCGCGCTCCTTCTCCTCGCGCTTGAGCCAGGCCCTGATCCTGGAGCGCGCGCGGTTGGTGGCGACGATCGACAGCCAGTCGTGGTGCGGCTGCTGGCGGTTCGACGTGGTGATCTCGACGATGTCGCCGTTCTTGATCTCGGTCTTGAGCGGCACCCAGCGCCCGTTGACCCGGCCGCCGACGCAGGTCTGGCCGACCTGGCTGTGGACGCGGTACGCGAAGTCGAGGACGGTGGCGCCGCGCGGGAAGGAGAACACGTCGCCTCGAGGCGTGAAGCAGTAGACCTCGTCCGGGTAGAGGTCGACCTTGAGCGAGTCGAGGAACTCGCGCGGCGAGGTGCCCTCGGAGTTGTCGAGCAGGGCCCGCAACCAGGCCATCCGCGAGTCCTCGACCGCAGTGCGGGATCCCTTCTCCTTGTAGCTCCAGTGGGCGGCAATGCCGTACTCGGCGATGGTGTGCATGTCGGCGGTGCGGATCTGGATCTCGAAGGGGTGGCCCTCGGGCCCGATCACGGTGGTGTGCAGCGACTGGTAGGCGTTGGGCTTGGGGATGGCGAGGTGGTCCTTGAGCCGTCCCGGAACCGGCGGCCAGCGGTGGTGGATCAGGCCGAGGGCGGCGTAGCAGTCGGCCACCGTCGAGACGATGATCCGGAAGGCCAGGAAGTCGAAGACATTGGCGACGTCGACGCCCTGCCGCTTGAGCTTGGCGTAGATCGAGTACAGGTGCTTCACCCGGCCCTGAACCGTGCCCTCGATGCCGTTGTCCGCGAGCAATCGCTCGAGCACGGCCTGGATCTCCGCGAACCAGCGGTCGGCCGCTTCGCGCCGCTCCTCGATCTCCTGCTCCAGCTTCTCGGCCTCCCTCGGGTGGAGGTAGCGGAAGCAGAGGTCCTCCATCTCGGTCTTGATGCTGCCGATGCCGAGCCGGTTGGCGATCGGCGCGAAGATGTCGAGGGTCTCGCGGGCGATCGCCACCTGGCGGTCGCGGCGCAGGAAGCCGAGGGTCCGCATGTTGTGCAGACGGTCGGCGAGCTTGATGAGGATCACCCGCACGTCGTCCATCGAGGCGAGCAGCAGGCGGCGGAAGTTCTCCGCCTCGGTCGCCTCGCGGCTGGTGTACGAGCTCTCGAAGTCGGCCATCTTGGTCAGCGCCACCACCAGGCGGGCCACCTCCGGCCCGAAGGCCTCCTCGACCTCCTCGGCGGTCGTCGGCGTGTCCTCGAGGATGTCGTGCAGGAGCCCGGCGGCCACCGTCTCCTCGTCGAGCTCCATGTCGGCGAGGATCCACGCCACCGTCAGGGGGTGGGTCAGGTAGGGCTCGCCGGAGCGCCGGATCTGCCCCTGGTGGCGGTTGGCCGCGAACACGTAGGCGTGGCGGATGAGGTTCTCGTCGAGCTCGGGGCGGTACGCCTCCACCCGGTCGAGGATGTCCTCGATGCGGATCTTCATCGCACCGGACTGGATGGGCGCCACAGCCATCCATCCATTCTAGCTTTCGGGGTCAAGGAAAGCCGAGATCACGCACCCGTTCCCGGCGTGATTGCGGCCGGCCAGCAGAATGTCGCCGGCAAGGAAGAATGGAAAATTAGGAATTAGGAATTAGGAATTAGGAATGCCGCCCTCCCACCCCGGTCCATGGCGGCGACTCAGAGCTCGGCCCGCAGTGGGTCCCCTGACGTCGGGAGTTGGCCAGTGCGATCGCACCGGAGATCCGGCAGGCAATAGTGCTACGGACACCACGGCCCATCCGATCCTCCGGGGGGACGGGTGGGAATTCCTAATTCCTAATTCCTACTTCCTAATTCCGCATTCAGTGGGGGCTTCACCACCCCACAACAGAACCGCCCCCCCGTTCTCAGGGGGGGCGGGTGGGAATTCCTAATTCCTAATTCCTCATTCCTAATTCTTCCTCAGCGTTTCCCCGCCTTGCGCCGCTTCTCTCTCCGCTTGGCGAGGAACTTGTTCATGGCCAGCGCCACTGGCGAGGCGATGAAGACCGAGGAGTAGGTGCCGACGAGGATGCCGACGAGGAGCACGAAGGCGAAGGTGTTGATGACGTCGCCGCCGAAGATGTAGAGGCTCAGGACCACGACGAGGGTGGTGCCGGAGGTGATGAAGGTCCGCGACAGGGTCTGGTTGATGGAGCGGTTCATCAGCTGCTCGAGGTCCTCGCCGCGGTTCAGCTTGAGGTTCTCGCGCACCCGGTCGAAGACGACCACGGTGTCGTTGACCGAGTAGCCGACCAGGGTCAGGAGCGCCGCCACGGTCGGCAGGTTGAACTCGCGCTGGGTCGCGGCGAGGGCGGTCAGGGTGATGATCACGTCGTGGAAGATGGCCACCACCGCGCCGACGCCGTAGGGCAGCTGGAAGCGGATCCAGATGTAGACCAGCATGCCGAGGATCGAGAAGCCGATCGCCAGCTGCGCCTTGCGCTGCAGGTCCTTGCCCACCGCCGGACCGACGTTCTCGGCCGCCAACAGGGCGAAGGCCCCCGCCGCGGCGTTCTCCTCGAGGAAGCTCCGCGCCGGGTCGCTGAGTGCGGTCACCGCGCGCAGCTCGTCGACGGAGGCGAAGATCCCCCGCTCCTTGCGGTCGTCGAGGACCGCCTCAACCATCGGCTCGTAGTGGGCCTGCCGGCCCTCGGTGTCGCCGCCGACGCCGTCCGGGTCGGCGGAGGTCAGGAGCCCCAGCAGCTCCACCGAGCCCCTGGTGTTGAGGTCGAAGCGGCCGCCGATGTCGGCGTTGAACTTGTCGTGCAGCAGCTCGAGGATGGGGCTGGTGAAGTCGCCTTCCTCGCCCTCCGGATTGACGACCCGGATCAGGACCTCGTGCTTCTCGGCCTCGTCGAAGCGCTGGATCAGCGGCGAGCCGACGGCGAGCTCGGAGATCGCCGACCGCAGCTCGCCGAGGTCCGGCGCCTCGTTGAACTTGACCGTGACCTGGGTGCCGCCGACGAAGTCGATGCCGAGGTTGAGGCCGTGGCCCATGAACTCGTAGCTCAGGCCCGCGGCGATCACCAGGATCGAGAGCGTGATGGCGATCCGCCGGTAGGACAGGAACGGGATGTTGGTGTCGCCGATGATGCGCATGGTTGCCTCTTAGTCTCGAATCAGATGCTGAGGGACTCGACCCGCTCCCGCCCCCCGAGCGCGATCATGTAGAGGGTGCGGGAGACGAAGACGGCGGTGAACACGCTCGCGAGAATGCCGATCGACAGCGTCACGGCGAAGCCCTTGACCGGCCCGGTCCCGAAGTTGAACAGGAAGAGGGCGGCGATGAGCGTGGTCAGGTTGGCGTCGAGAATGGTGCCGAAGGCGCGCGCGAACCCGGTGTCGATCGCGGCGCGCACGGTCTTGCCCACATCGAGCTCCTCGCGGATGCGCTCGAAGATCAGCACGTTGGCGTCGACCGCCATGCCGATGGTCAGGATGATGCCGGCGATGCCGGGCAGGGTCAGGGTGGCGCCGAAGTAGGCCATGGCGCCGAGCAGGATGATGATGT
>CAZMED010000037.1:7746-19255 GCA_964565045.1 uncultured Thermoanaerobaculia bacterium | reverse complement strand
CCGAGATCTACACCCACGTCGCCCGCGAGCGCCTGCGCCGCCTGTATGACGAGAAGCACCCACGCGCGTAGCGCACCGAGGAATCAGGAATGAGGAATGAGGAATTAGGAATGCCGCCCACCCCTCCGGCGGCTCGCGACTGGCGGGCCCGGGGCCCGGAATTCCTAATTCCTAATTCCCAATTCCTAACTCGACTGGCTTTGCCTGCTCTTATGGCGGTGTTGCTCGCGTTCTCGCCTGGAACAGTCAGCGCGAAGCTCGCCGTCTTCGTCGACGGACGCCACCTCAAGGTCGAGGATGCCCGCCTCGAGGGAACGGTGATCGTGCTCGAGCTCCAAGGCGGCGGCAGCCTCCGGGTGCCGGCGACGCGGATCGACCGTGTGATCGCCGACGAGGTGGCCGATCCCGCCGCTCCCGTGCTGCCCGGCGACCCGGCCTGCCCCAGCTCCTGGTCGAACGAGCTCCTGCCGGCCGACCTGCCGTTCCAGGAGGCCATCGCCGACGCGGCGAAGAAGGCCGACCTGCACCCGTGGTTGGTGGCGGCGGTGGTGCAGACCGAGTCGGCCTTCGACCCGCGCGCGCGTTCACGCGCCGGAGCTTCCGGTCTGATGCAGCTGATGCCGGCGGCGGCGTCCGACCGCGGCGTCGTGGACGTGTTCGACCCCGCCGACAACCTCCGCGGCGGCGCCCTGCACCTGCGCATGATGCTCGACCGCTTCGGTTCGCTGACGCTGGCGCTCGCCGCCTACAACGCCGGCGCCACCACGGTGGAGCGCTACGAGGGCGTGCCGCCCTACCGGGAAACCAGGGACTACGTCCGCAAGGTGCTGGGGCTCTTCTGTCCCGAGGGGTGATCGAGCCGTTGGAACGTTGGAACGTTGAACGTTTGAACGTTCCCGCCCATCCAGAGCGGTGAATTCTCGACGTGCCAAGGAGGAAAGACCTTCGCGTCCGGAACTCCGTGGGATGGGCGACGGTCGATTTGGGATTTCGGATTTCGGATTTCGGATTTCCGCCCACCCACCGGGTTGGCGGCGCTGCAGGTTCGCGCGGTCAACAGTGGCCGGGGCAGTGGCAGCGACAGAGGACAGTGGCAGCGGCAGTGGGCAGCGACAGTGCCCAGGCGGGCGCGTGGGCAACGAATCCAGTCGTCGGGCGGGCGTCGAGCATGGTCACTGCCACGGTCGCTGCCCTCTGATTCTGGAGCTGTCACTGCCACTGCCATCTGCCGCTGTCACTGAACCTGCGTCCGGGCACGGAAATGGGCACGGGGCCTACCCGTCGAGTCCACCCTCCGTGTTTTCGGTGGAGCATCACGATCAAGCGCTCTGGTCATGCACCCACCTGCAATTCGCGGCGGACCCGGTCCGCCGCGAATTGCCGATGGTATAGTCCAGGAGCCCGATTCTGGAGGCCACGATGCGCCGAATCTTCGTCCTGACGTTGGCGATCGCGATCGCGGTCGTGCTTCTGGCCGCGTGCGGCGACAAGGAGACGCCCGAGCAGCGGCTCGCGCGCCTGCGCTACAACCACGAGATCTACCCGGTGGCCGCCAAGACCATGTACGACGCCGACGGCCAACCGACTTTGCTGGTCGATCTGCAGGTCGCCAACCAGGGCGGCGAGACGCTCGACCAGCTGACGGTGCTGGTCAAGGTGCTCGGCGCCGACGGGTCGGTCAAGGACTCGGCGCGCGCGACCCTCGACCTCGAGGGCGTCCGGCCGGGCGTCGGGGCCCGCGTCTCGGCCTCGCTGCCCGGGGTCGAGCTGCTCGACGAGGACGAGGTGACGGTCGAGCTCGAAAGCCAGCTGTCGCCGGAGGAGCTGCGCGCCCTGCCCGAGTTCGAGTCTGTGGCGCCGGTCAGTTGAGCGGGCCCGAGGGAAGCTCGGCGACCCCGAAGCGCTTCATGAGCACACTGCGCAGAGCCGGGAGCACCTCGGACTCGAAATGGTCGATCGCGTGGGGGGCGAGCCGGGCGACCGCGCGGTGCGTCGCCTCGATGAGCCGAAGCCCCTCGCAGAGCTTGAGGTCCGGATCACCCTCGAGCGTTCTCCGGGTGACGTCGAGCATGAGCTCGCAGCGCGCGTCGAACAGGGGAACTGCGTCGTCTGTCGCCATCTGTTGCATGTCCACCTCCAGCAACGACGGAGGACTGCGTGCTATTTCAGGCTGAGACCTTTCTCGCCGAGGTCGAGTCCATCGCACGCCTCGGCGGCAAGCAGCTTCTCGGACACTGGCGCTCGCTGTCGGCCGACCAGGTGACCGAGAAGTCCCGCAATGACCTGGTCACGGTCGCCGATCTCGCATCGGAACGGATCATCGTCGAGGCCGTCCGCACGAAGTTCCCGGACCACCGGGTGCTCTCGGAGGAGGCGGGTTGGTCGGACCGCACCGGAGACGGACCGACCTGGATCGTCGACCCGCTCGACGGGACCACCAATTTCGTGCACGGGATCCCCCAGTTCGCGGTCTCCATCGGCGTCGCGTTCGACGGCCGGGTCGACTACGGGGTGATTTTCGACCCCGTCAAGAACGACGTCTTCACCGCCGCCCGTGGCTGCGGCGCGTCCTGGAACGGCGCCCCGTGCCGGGTCAGCGGGCACGGTGGGCTCGAGGGCTCGCTGCTGGCGACGGGCTTCCCGTTCAAGGCGCACCGCCTGCTCGACCCCTACCTCGCCATCTTCCGCGACGTATTTCTGCGCTGCAAGGCGATCCGCCGCCCCGGCGCCGCCGCCCTCGACCTCGCCTCCACCGCGGCCGGCCTCTTCGACGGCTTTTTCGAGTTCCAGCTCTCGGCCTGGGACACGGCGGCGGGCGCGATCCTCGTCGAAGAGGCGGGTGGCGTGATCACCGACATGGACGGCGGCGCCGACTACCTCGGGTCCGGCAACGTGGTCTGCGGCTCCCCGGCGGTGCATGCCGAGCTCCTCGCGGTCGTGCAGGAGCACCGCGATGCCTGGCAGGAAGCCCTCCGCGGCGGCTAGCCGCTCCCAACGGCGGTGGGCTATACTGCCGCCCTGTGAGCGCGCACGAGATCACCTTCGGCGCCATGCGCGAGAAGATCCAGGAGGCCATCGCCTGGACCCGCAGCGAGCGCTTCGAGGAGGCCATCGAGGTCTTCGAAAAGTACCTTCCGGCCCTTTCGTCGGAGGGCGAGCTGCCGGACAGGCGCTTCGCGGCCGCGGCCTTCTCCTACTACGGCCTGTGCGTCGCGATGGTCAAGCACAAGTACGCGGAGGCCCTCAAGTACTGCAACCTCTCGGTCAAATCGAACTTCATGGAGCCGGAGCATCGGATCAACCTGGCACTGGTCTACCTCGAGCGCGAGGACCGCAAGAACGCGGTGCGCAACCTCGAGGCCGGCCTCCGGCTCGACCCCTCGAACCAGCGCATCCACCGGATCTTCGCCGAGATCGGCCGGCGCAAGCCGGTGACCTTTTCCTTCCTGTCGCGCCGCAACCCCATCAATATCTGGCTCGGCCGGCTGCGCGAGCCGAAGACCGGCTGACCCCGGCGATCGGAGCCTGAAGTTTCGACTCATGAAGCACTTCGCGAACCCCTGCTTTTTTCTTGCCAGCAGCCCGCGAGGGGTTTATCCTAGCCGTTGTGAATTTGTTCACGTGGCCCGGGGCCGCGTGCGCTGAACGACCAGTTCATCCGGGTCGCCCCTGAGGCACGGCCCGCGGAGGTTTTCCATGGCAGAGCGTCGGACCGTTATGATCGACGGCAATGAAGCGACCGCGTCGGTCGCCCATCGCATCAACGATGTGTGCGCCATCTACCCCATCACGCCCTCCTCCAACATGGGCGAGTTCGCCGACGAGTGGTCGGCGCGGGGCCAGACCAACATCTGGGGCATTGTCCCCGACGTGGTCGAGATGCAGTCCGAGGGCGGCGCGTCGGCCGCGGTCCACGGCTCGCTGCAGGCCGGCGCCCTGACCACCACCTTCACCGCCTCGCAGGGCCTGCTGCTGATGATCCCGAGCATGTACAAGATCGCCGGCGAGCTCACCCCGGCGGTTTTCCACGTCTCGGCCCGAACTCTCGCCACGCACGCGCTCTCCATCTTCGGCGACCACTCCGACATCAACGCCGTCCGCCAGACCGGCTGGGGGCTGATCGCGTCGGGCTCGGTCCAGGAGGCGCACGACATGGCGTGCATCGCGCAGATGGCGTCGCTGGCCAGCCGCATCCCGTTCGTCCACTTCTTCGACGGCTTCCGCACCTCGCACGAGGTGTCGAAGATCGAGCTCCTCGAGGACGACGACCTGCGCCATCTCATCGACGACGACCTGGTGCGCGCGCACCGCGAGCGTGCGCTCTCGCCCGACCGCCCGGTGATCCGCGGCACCTCGCAGAACCCGGACACCTTCTTCCAGGCGCGCGAAGCCATCACCCCCTTCTACGAGGCCTGTGCGGGCCACGTGGTCGAGGCGATGGAGACCTTCGCGGGGCGCATCGGCCGCGCGTACCACCTCTTCGACTACGTCGGCGACCCCGAGGCCGAGCGCGTGGTGGTGATCATGGGCTCGGGCGCCGAGGCGGTGCACGAGATGGTGGACTGGCTCAACGACCGCGGCGAGAAGGTCGGGGTCCTCAAGGTCCGGCTGTACCGCCCCTTCTCGGCCGAGCACTTCATGGCCGCCCTTCCCGTCACGACCCGGAAGATCGCGGTCATGGACCGCACCAAGGAGCCGGGCTCGATCGGCGACCCGCTCTACCTCGACGTGATCACCGCGCTGCACGAGGCGAGAACCGCCGGCACCAGCCGCTTCGCGACCGAGCCGGTGGTGGTCGGCGGCCGCTACGGCCTGTCGTCGAAAGAGTTCAACGACACCATGGTGAAGTCGATCTTCGACAATCTCGCCGCCGAGAAGCCGAAGAACCACTTCACCATCGGCATCGTCGACGACGTCAGCCACACCTCGCTGCCGATGGACGACGACTTCACGATCGCCAGTGACGACGTGTTCCGCGGCCTCTTCTACGGGCTCGGCTCCGACGGCACGGTGGGGGCGAACAAGAACTCCATCAAGATCATCGGCGAGGAGACCGACAACTACGCCCAGGGCTACTTCGTCTACGACTCGAAGAAGGCCGGCGCGGTCACCGTCTCCCACCTCCGCTTCGGTCCGCGGCCGATCCGGGCGTCGTACCTGATCCGGAAG
Organism: uncultured Thermoanaerobaculia bacterium; assembly: GCA_964565045.1. GTDB lineage: Bacteria > Acidobacteriota > Thermoanaerobaculia > Thermoanaerobaculales > Sulfomarinibacteraceae > Sulfomarinibacter. Next base: position 14,086 of record CAZMED010000037.1, on the reverse strand, counting down.
GCGAAGTTCATCGCCTGCCATCAGTGGGTGTTCGTCGAGAAGCTCGACATGCTCGCCCACGCCCAGCCCGGCGGCACGTTCCTCGTCAACTCGCCCTTCGGCCCCGACGAGATCTGGGACCACTTCCCGCGCGAGGTCCAGCAGGCGATCATCGACCTCGGGCTCAAGGTCTACTGCATCGACGCCACCGAGGTCGCGCGCGAGACGGGCATGGGGCGCCGCACCAACACCATCATGCAGACCTGCTTCTTCGCGATCTCCGGCATTCTGCCGCGCGAGGAGGCGATCGAGAAGATCAAGAGCGCGATCAAGAAGACCTACGGCAACAAGGGCGACGAGATCGTGCGCCTCAACTTCGAGGCGGTGGACAGCACCCTGGCCAACCTGCACGAGGTCAAGGTGCCGGACGAGGTCACCGCGACCTTCACCCGGCCGCCGACGGTTTCGAGCGACGCGCCGGAGCTGGTGAAGCGGGTCACCGCACTGATGCTCGAGGGCAAGGGCGACCTGCTGCCGGTCTCGGCCTTCCCGCCCGACGGCACCTGGCCCACCGCCACCACCCAGTGGGAGAAGCGCAACATCGCCATCGACATCCCGGTGTGGGACGAGGAGCTCTGCATCCAGTGCAACAAGTGCGCGATGGTCTGCCCGCACGCCGCCATCCGCGCCAAGGTCTACGACCCGTCGGCCCTCGAGGGTGCCCCGGCAACCTTCAAGGCGGTCGACTACAAGGCCAAGGACTTCCCCGGCTTCAAGTACACCATCCAGGTGGCGCCGGAGGACTGCACCGGCTGCGAGCTCTGCGTCCGGGTCTGCCCGGCCAAGGACAAGTCGAACCCCAAGCACAAGTCTCTCGACATGGCGCCGCAGATGCCGCTCAGGGAGCCAGAGCGCGAGAACTTCGCGTTCTTCCTCGGCCTGCCCGAGGTGGACCGCACCAAGGTCAAGATCGACGTCAAGGGCGCGCAGTTCTTCCAGCCCCTGTTCGAGTTCTCGGGCGCCTGCGAGGGCTGCGGCGAGACCCCGTACGTCAAGCTCCTCACCCAGCTCTTCGGCGACCGGCTCCTGGCCGGCAACGCCACCGGCTGCTCGTCGATCTACGGCGGCAACCTGCCCACCACCCCGTACGCGGTCAACGCCGAGGGGCGCGGCCCGGCGTGGAACAACTCGCTCTTCGAGGACGCCGCCGAGTTCTCGCTCGGCTTCCGCCTCGCCATCGACCAGACCGAGGCCTCGGCCCGGCGCCTGCTCAAGAGCCTGGCCTCGAAGATCGGCGACGAGCTGGTCGACGAGATCCTGCTCGCCGACCAGACGAGCGAGCAGGGCATCGCCGCCCAGCGCGCCCGGGTGGAGGCCCTGCGCACCAAGCTGGCGGGCCTCAAGGAGCCCGAGGCCGCGACCCTTGCCCACATCGCCGACTACCTGGTGAGAAAGAGCGTGTGGGCGATCGGCGGCGACGGCTGGGCCTACGACATCGGCTACGGCGGCCTCGACCACACCCTCGGCACGGGCCGCAACGTCAACCTGCTGGTGCTCGACACCGGCGTGTACTCCAACACCGGCGGCCAGGCCTCGAAGGCGACGCCGCTCGGCGCCGTCGCCAAGTTCGCCATGGGCGGCAAGGGGATCCCGTCCAAGGACCTCGGCATGATGGCCATGGCCTACGGCCACGTCTACGTCGCCTCGGTGGCCTTCGGCGCCAAGGACAGCCAGACGGTCCGCGCCTTCCTCGAGGCCGAGTCCTACGACGGGCCGTCGCTCATCATCGCCTACTCGCACTGCATCGCCCACGGCTACCCGATGGCCGACTCGCTCGACCACCAGCTCATGGCGGTGGAGAGCGGCGCCTGGCCCATGTACCGATTCGACCCGCGGCGCACGGCGATGGGCGAGAACCCGCTCAAGCTCGACTCGAAGGCGCCCAAGATCCCCTTCGACCAGTACGCGCTGTCCGAGACCCGGTTCAAGATGCTGGCCAAGGTCGACCCCGAACGCTCGAAGCGGCTGCTGGCGGAAGCCCAGCGCAACGTGCAGGCGAAGTACGATATGTACCAGCAGCTCGCGAACCTGCACTACGGCGCCGACGCCGACAGCGAATCCAACTGAGGGAGACGCCATGAATCTCACCACCACATACCTCGGACTCGAGCTCAAGAACCCCATCGTCTGCGGATCGTGCCCCCTCGGCACCAACCTCGACACGGTGCGTCAGCTCGAAGCGGCGGGCGCGGCGGCGGTCGTGCTGCCGTCGCTCTTCGAGGAGGAGATCGTCGGAGCGGCGAAGGCCGAGCTGGCGATGGAATCCAAGGGCGCGGGCTTCGCCGAGGCCCAGAGCTATCTCCCCGATCCGACCGGCTACCACGTCGGCCCCGACAATTATCTCGACCACATCCGGGAGGCCAAGGCCGCGGTTTCGATCCCGATCATCGGATCCCTCAACGGCTCGAGTCCCGGCGGCTGGACCCGCTACGCCGAGAAGATCGAGGCCGCGGGCGCCGACGCCATCGAGCTCAATGCCTACTACCTCGCCACCGATCCCGAGGAGAGCGGCGCGGCGGTCGAGAAGCGCACCATCGCCGTCGTGCGCGCGGTGAAGGAAGCGGTGTCGATCCCGGTCTCGGTCAAGCTCTCGCCCTTCTACTCCTCGCTCAGCCACTTCGCGCGCGAGCTCGAGGGGGCGGGCGCCGACGGCCTCGTGATCTTCAACCGCTTCTACCAGCCGGACATCGACATCGAAGAGCTGGACGTGGTGCCCAACCTGCGGCTGTCGACCGCCGACGAGCTGCGGCTGCGCCTGCGCTGGCTGTCGATCCTCTCAAGCCAGGTGAAAATGTCGCTCGCCGCCACCGGCGGCGCCCACAACGCGGTCGACGTCATCAAGTCGGTCATGACCGGCGCGCACTCGGTGCAGATGGTGTCGGCGCTCCTGATCCACGGCCCCGAGCACATCACGCGCACCCTCGAAGCGATGTCGTTCTGGCTCGAGGAGCACGAGTACGAGTCGCTGGAGCAGATGCAGGGCTCCATGAACATGGCCAAGGTGCCCAGCGCCGCCAAGCTCACCCGCGCCAACTACATGAAGATGCTGGACAGCTGGCAGCAGTAACGACGAATCGTTCGAATGTTCGAACGTTCCAAGTGAGAACGTTGAGGGCGGGGCGACCCGCCCCTTTTCCATTTCGGATTTCGGATTTCGGATTTCCCGCCCACCCACTGTTGAACCACCACGACACCACGGCACGAAGATGTTCACGAAGAGTGTCCTCTGTGCCTTTCTTGGTGTCTTGGTGCCTTCGTGGTTGCGACGGCTCGCGCCGACGCCTGCGAAGGCGATCGTGTCTGATCACCGGTCGCCTCGGCTTTGCCGTGCCGCGGTCGCTGGCCCGGTCGCTGCACGCTGAAGCTGCCGCTGCCGCTGCCGCTGCCACTGCCGCTGTCACTGCGCCCGAATCCGGCCACGGAAACTGCGAAGGAGTCGCCCATGAGGTCGGTGGGGCCGCTGGCAGGGCTTGTCGCACCGCGTGGGGCCGGACTAAGATCGGCCTCGGACCGACAGATGGGCCGATCGGGGCACTCCTCTTCCCCGCCACCTGCCGTGCGGCGCCGAGACCTCCTCGCGACGGGCTCACGGTGAGATTGCGGCCTGCCCGCCTGGCCGTGTTCGGCGCCTGTCTGCTGGCAGCGCTGTACACGTTCGGTCGCGGCAAGAACGAACCCTCGATAGCCCCGGTCACCACCCTGCGGACCGCCGCCGTGACGCTTGACCCACGCATCGCCGAAGCGGTTCGCGCGCGCGGCGCCGATCCGGATCTGGCGGAGGCGCTGATGGGTGCCCTGGTCACCCTCGACGACACCCAGATCCGCGCCCGCCGTTTTCGCCGGCCGTGCGCCTGGGATGCCTCGGCCGGCGACGGCTGTTTCGCCTCGGTCGACATCACGCCGCCGTGGTTCCCCGGACTCGCCACCTCGGTCCCGATCGTCTACCCGACCGTCACCAACACGGTCGGCGAGTGGGCGAGCAATATCCACTTCCTGCCGCGCAGGACGGGAACCGGCGGCCGCAGCGTGGTGTCGGTCCAGGACTCGAATCTGTTCATGACTGCGGGGATCGCCTACCCGCTCTTTCTGATCGATGACGACGCCCTGCCGGATTCGCAGCGGGTGGTCGGCGAGGTGCGGCGCACCGCGGTGTCCACGATCGCCGCCTACAAACGCGGACGGGCATACAGCCTTTGGACCGAGCATCCGGGCCGAACCAGTGCGGAACGGGTTGTCGGGCCGCCGAATATCCTGCCCATCGTTATCGATCTCCTCGCAACCACCCGCGGGCGCTCAGGCTTCGAGTGGATGTGGGAACCCCTCGTCGACGGGCTCGATGTGCCTCCGAGCACCTGGTTCCGCGACCTGATCGATCCCGAGACGAACCCGTTCGGTCTCGATGCGGCCTTCAACATCCCCAACGACGCGGACGACACCGCCGTCGCGGTGGCGATCCAGGCGCTGTCCGCGGGCCGGATCCCGCAGTCTCCCGGGGACGGCGACTCCGATCTCCCGTGGATCGTGGTGGACCGCGCGGCGCTTGCCGTCGCCGATGGCTTCCGCGACCTTCACCGGGTCAAGGACGATGGACGCGACGCCTGGCGGGGGAAGGAAACGGGCGCCTTCATGACCTGGCTCGAGGACGAGAACGCCGCAGACGTCTTCGCCTCGCCCGAATCGGGCGTGATGCCCCTCGGCGTCAACAACGTCGACTGCGTGGTCAACGCCAACGTGGTCTTCGCCAAGGCCCTGGTCGGCCAGAGCGACGCCCCTGGTTTCCGATCGGCCGTCGAGCTGCTCACCGACGCCATCGCGACGAGGGCCTGGCCCGAGTGCGGCCTCTACTATCCCCAGCTCATGATGTTCCCGTACGCGGTGACCCGAGCGGTCCGCGACGGTGCGGTATTCGACCCCGAGCTCGACTCGGCCCTCAGGACCCTGCTCGTCGATCTTCTCGCCCTGCAACGGGAGGACGGCTCGATACCGGGCGGCCTGGACCAGGGGTCCGACCTGTCGACCGCCCTCGGCGTCGTCGCCCTGCTCAACCTCGGCGAAGGGCGGGCAGCGGCCATCGGCTGCGGCGACGCCTACCGTTCCGCCATCCGCGGCGGCCTGGCGTATCTGGTGCGCCGGATGCGGGTTTCGCGGCTGCACAACCTCGACACCTTCAACCGCGATGCGCGCCTCGTGTCACCCTTCGACCACGGTCGAAGCTGGCGGCCGGGATTGTTCTTCGCCGCCTCGTACCAGGACCTCGGCCACTGGTACTCTGAGGCCTACACGGCGGCCATCGTGCTCGAGGCCGTGGCCAAGTACCTCCTGGCCTACGACCTCGGAGGGGTGAGCATCATGGACGGCCGCCGCCTCCGTATCGAGCGCTTCACCCGCGATGCGGACGAAGCCCCCGAACTTCTCGCCTACCGGGTGGAGTGAGGCAACGCGGATCGCGCGGCGCCCGGGCCCCGGAGCTCAGCCGGCGACGAAAGGGTTGGAGGCGCGCTCGCGGCCGATGGTGGTCAAGGGACCGTGGCCGCACACCACCCGGGTGTCGTCGGGCAGGGTGTAGAGCTGCTCGCGGATGGAGCGCTCGAGGACGGCGAAGGAGCCGCCCATGAGGTCGGTGCGGCCGATGGAGCCGGCGAACAGCACGTCGCCGACGACGGCCAGCGGGGGTTCCACGCCCGACACCACGAAGCTGACGCCGCCGGGCGAGTGGCCGGGGGTGTGCCGCACCTCGAGCTCGAACCGGCCGAGCGAGAGCCGCCGGCCGTGCTCGAGCCGCAGGGTGGGCGCCGGCGGCGGCTCGACCTCGAGCCCGAACATCTGCCCCTGCATGGGTGCGTGGCGGTAGAGCTCGATGTCGCCGTCGTGGAGGCCGACCGGCAGCCCGCCTCCAAGCAACTGGAAGAGCTCGGCGGTGCCGCCCACGTGGTCGAGGTGACCGTGGGTGTGGAGCACCATGGTCGGTCGGAGCCCACTGACGCGGACCCTGTCTGCGATCAGCGCGCCCTCGTCGCCGGGATCGATCACCACAACCTCGCCGGCATCCGCATCACCGAGCAGCACGCAGTTGGCCTGGATCGGACCCACCGCAAGAACGTCTAAAAAAATTTCTGCCATCAGCTTTGCAGTGTTGAGTTTTGAGTTTTGAGTTCTGAGTTGTCCCCCACCCACCCCGGACTCTCCGGGGGGCGGTCGGGAACTCAAAACTCAAAACTGAGAACTCAAAACTCCCTCTCAGAAGATCTTCTCCACCAGCATTCCCATCATCCTCGCCAGCTTGGGCTTCGCCCGTTCCCCC
>CAZMED010000037.1:0-7646 GCA_964565045.1 uncultured Thermoanaerobaculia bacterium | reverse complement strand
CTTCTCCACCAGCATTCCCATCATCCTCGCCAGCTTGGGCTTCGCCCGTTCCCCCTCCTCGAGGACCTCCTCGTGGGTGAGGGGGCGGTCGACGAGACCGGCCGCCGGGTTGGCGGCGAAGGACAGGACCAGAACCCTCAGGCCCATGTGCCGCGCGGCGATGACCTCGGGCACCGTCGACATGCCCACCACCGCGCCGCCGAGGGCGCGCAGCATCCGCACCTCGGCCGGGGTCTCGAACGACGGACCGAGCACCGCCGCGTACACTCCCTCGTGGACCGCAAACCCAGCTTCCACGGCCGCCGCCCGCGCCTGCTCGCGGAGCTCCGGATCGTAGGCCGCGCTCATGTCGGGAAACTGTGGGCCGAGCTCGCGCCCCCACTCGCCCACCAGAGGGTTCGCGCCCTGGAGGTTGAGGTGGTCGGTGACGAGGACCAGCGCGCCCGGCTCGATCGCCGGGTCGAGGGCCCCGGTGGCGTTGGTGGCGATCATCACCTCGGCCCCGAGCAGCGCCGCCAGCCGCACCGGGGCGACCACCTCCTCGGGGCGGTAGCCCTGGTAGAGGTGGAAGCGGCCGTTCATCACCAGCAGCGAGTCCTCGCCGCGCCGCCACACCGTCATCGTCTGGCTGTGGCCCATCAGGGTGTGGAGGGGGAAGGGAAGGACCTCCCCGAGCTCGATCTCCTCGGCCGGCTGCCATCCCGGGACCTCGAGCTTGAGGCCGGAGCCGGCGACCAGCAAACCGCGCACCCGACCAGGCCGGTGATGGTCGCGGAAATCCTCCGCCGCGCGCCGCAGATCGTCTGGAGACATTGTCGCGTTCATGGCGGCGAGGTTAGCACAGGGTCGCGTGCCCGGGCTCACGCCGGCCGCAGGTCCTCGAGCCAGGCGCGCAGCCTCCGCCCGGCGGCGGCGTCCTCGACGGCGACGAAAATCGTGTCGTCGCCGGCCACCGTGCCGACCACCCCTTCGAGGTCGAAACGGTCGAGGGCCAGCGCCACCCCCTGCGCCTCCCCGGCGGGGGTCCGCAGCACCAGAAGGTGGTCGCCCGCCGGAGCCACCGCCAGCAGGTAGGCCGCAATGCGCTGCTCCAGGGGCTCGGGGTGGCGCGCGTCGGTCGTCGGCAGCGCCCAGCGGCCGCCGATCTTGACCAGCCCCAACGCGGCGATGTCGCGGGACACCGAGGCCTGGCTGGCCTCGATGCCGCGCGCCTTCAGCCCGGCCACCAGGTCGTCCTGGGTCTGAAGGCGCTCGGCGACCACCATGGCGAGGATCGCCTCGCGGCGGCGGCGGAGCTGGCTCACACAACCTCCGCCGCACCGCGGAGGGCGTCCACGGCCTGCGCGTGGCGCTCGCGGCGGGCCTCGAGGCGACGCCGCCACGCCGCCGCCGCACGGACGATGCGCGCAAGGAGCTTCGGGTCGCCCGCCCCGCCCCGCGAGCGCCGGACCGCCAGCAGCTGCGCCGGCTCGATGTCCGGCAGCGTCGTGCCGGCCGCGGTCTCGGCCGCCACCGCCCGGTAGGCGCGGCGGAAGGTCTGACCCTCGCGCACCCGGCGGTAGACCTCGTCGGTGGCCAGCAGATCGCCGCGCACCGCGCGCTCGCAGGCGGCGCGATCGACCTCGAGCCCCGCCAGCGCGCGGCCCGCCATGCCGAGCATTCCGTGCACCGTGTCCAGGCCCTCCATCAGCGGTCCTTTGACGAGCTGGAGATCGCGATGATAGCCGCCGGGCAGGGGGCCTGCAACCGTCATCGCCTGCACCGCGAGCCCACACACGACGCCGGCGCGGCCGCGCAGCAGCTCGAAGACGTCCGGGTTGCGCTTGTGCGGCATGATGGAGGACCCGGTCGCGAGCTCGGGCGGGATCTTGAAGTACCCGTACTCCTCGGCCGCGTACAGCACCACGTCCCAGGCGAGGGCGCCGAGGTCGCGGGCCACCGCCCACAACGCGCCGAGAACCACGGCCTCGAGCTTGCCGCGGCCGAGCTGGGCCGCGGTCGCGCAGGAGCGGGCGCGGGCGCAGCCCAGCCGCTCGGAGCTCCGCTCCGGATCGAGGGGCAGCGGCGTCCCGTAGCCGGCCGCGCTGCCGAGCGGCGACACATCGACGAGGTCGAGGGCCGCCGCCAACGGGCCGAGGTCGTCGAGCAGGGTCTCGGCGTAGCCGCCGGCCCACAGCCCCACCGACGACGGCATCGCCCGCCGCAGGTGGGTGTAGCCCGGCATCACCACGCGCCGGTGGCGTCGGCCGAGCTCGAGCAGGGCACCCACCGTGTCGAGGGTCGCGCCCATGACCTCGAGCATCCGGTCGCGGGTGAAGAGAACCAGGGCGGCCAGCACCTGGTCGTTGCGCGAGCGTCCGGTGTGGACCTTCTCCCCGGTCGCGCCGAGCGTCCGCACCAGCCAGCCCTCGAGCGCGGTGTGGGCGTCCTCGTCGTCCTCGCCGACCGTCAGCCTTCCGCCCTCGATCTCCACCAGCGCCCGCCGCAGTCCTCCCACCAGCTGCCCGGCCTCGGCGTCGGACAGCAACCCCGCCTCCGCCAGCCCCTGCACGTGGGCGACACTCGCGAGCGCGTCCCAGCGCAACAGGCGACGGTCCCAGCGCCGGTCGCCGCCCGCCGTGAACTCCGCGACGGCATCGTCGAGCCCGTCGCCCGCACCCCACAGCGTCGGCGTCACTGCAGCACCTCCCGCGCGAGCTTGAAGTACAGCTGCGCCGCCTGCTCGACCTCGGCGAGCTCGATCGACTCGTCGGCGGTGTGCGACAGGCGCGAGTCGCCGGGACCGAGCTTGACCGCGTCGAGGTGGCGCAGGAAGACCCAGTCCGAGCAGGTGGGCGACGCGAAGGGGCGCGCTCCGGGCCTGATCCGCAGCACGGCCTCGAGCAGCTTCGAGCCGTCCGGGGTCGCGGCCGGCACCAGCCGGTCCGAGATCACCTCGATCTCGGCACCCACCCGGCCGGCGACCGCCGCCGTCACCTCGGCGTGCGAGTACTCCGGTGTGGTGCGGATGTCGAGCACCGCCTCGCAGCGCGGCGGCGTGACGTTGCGCGCCACCCCCGCCTCGAGCAGGGTCGGCGTCACCACCACCCCGCCCAGCGCGGGATGGCGGCGCTCGAAGCGCAGCTTCTCGAGGGCGTGGAGGTCGCGCGCAGCGAGCCGGATCGCGTTGTCCGGCGGCGGCGTCCGCTCCGCCGCCCAGCCCGCGTGCAGCTGCTCGCCCCGCCACACCAGGCGCAGCAGAAGCTGCCCGCGCTGCGCGATGCACGGTTGGAGCGACGTCGGCTCGCCGACCACCGCCGCGTCCGGCGCGGCGCCGAGCCGCCCGAGGGCCTGCGGCATGGTGGTGTCGCGGGTCTCCTCCGCGTAGGTGGCGAGGACCACCAGCCGGCCGGCCGCCGGCCCGCCGGCGGCGGCGAGCGCCGCCGCCGCCGCCGCCATGGCCGCCACCGAGGCCTTGGCGTCCACGGCGCCCCGCGCCGTCAGACGGCCGTCGGCGACGATGCCTGCGTAGGGGTCGACTGACCAGCCGTCGCCCGGCGGTACGGTGTCCAGGTGCGAGGCGAGCAGCAGCGTCGGCCCGTCGTCCCGCCCCGCCACCTCCAGCCGCACCGCCGCGTCGTCGACCGTCGTTTCGAGGCCGCGGGCCGAGGCCCAGCCACCGAGGAGGGCCGCCGCCGAGGCTTCCTGGCCCGACGGGCTCGGCGTCCGCACCAGCTCGATCAGCAGGCCCGCGGCCTCGCCGCTCACCGCTGCGCCTCGAGGTAGTCGCGACGCTCGGGCTCGGCCACGATCATGGTGCCGCTGCCGCTGCCGGTGAAGACCTCGATGAGCAGGGCGTCGGGGGCGCGGCCGTCGATGATGTGGGTGCGGCGGACGCCGCCCGCCACCGCCCGGATGCAGGCCTCCACCTTGGGCCGCATGCCGCCCTTGACGGCGCCCGCTTCGAGCAGGGCCTCGAGCTCGGCCGGGCCCGCGAAAGCGACCAGGGAGGTCGGGTCCCCCGCGTCGCGCAGCAGGCCCGGGGCGCCCGTGAGGTAGATCAGCTTCTTGGCGCCGAGGGTCCGCGCCAGGGCCTCGGCGAGGGTGTCGGCGTTGATGTTCAGCGGCCTTCCCTCGGCGTCGGCGGCGAGCGACGCCACCACCGGCACGTAGCCGCGCGGCAGCAGCAGCTCGAGCAGGGACGGGTCAACCGACTCCACGTCCCCGACCTCGCCGAAGTCGACGGTGCGCTCCGAGCCCTCGTCGTCGCGCACCGCCACCGGCGGCCGGCGGCGGGTTGTGACGAGGCCGGCGTCGATGCCGGACAGGCCGACCGCCGGCACGCCGTGGGCGCGCAGTGCGGCCAGGATGTCGACGTTGATGCGGCCGCCGTAGACCATCTTCGCCACCTCGAGCACCTCGGGCGTGGTCACCCGGCGGCCGGCCACGACCTCGGGCTCGATGCCGAGGCGCCGGCACAGCTCGGACGCCTGCGGCCCGCCGCCGTGGACCACCACCACCCGGATGGACAGCGACTCCAGGAGGGCGATCTGCACCGCCACCTCGGCCAGCGCCTCGGCCGAGGCCACCACCTCGCCGCCGAGCTTGACGACGAAGACCTGGTCGCGGTAGAGGCGGGTGTAGTCGAGGGCCTGCTTGAGCCCGGTCACGTGCTCGTTCACGCCGCACCCCCGCCGAGGAGCCGCTCCAGCAGCGCCTGCTGCGCCCACAGCCGGTTCTCCGCCTGCTCCACCACCACCGACCACCCGCCGTCGAGGACGCCGTCGGTCACCACCACGTTGCGCCGCACCGGCAGGCAGTGCATGAAGATCCCCTTCCCGCCGCGGGTCGCGGCCATCGTCGCCTCGTCGATCCGCCAGTGGCGGTAGGGTTCGCGCAACTCGGCCTCCTGCTGCGGGTGGCCGAAGAAAGCCAGCGAGCCCCAGCTCTTGGCGTAGACCGCGTCCGCACCGGACAGCGCGGCGTTCATGTCGTCGGTCACCGACAGCGAGCCGCCGGTCCGGGCGGCGATCGCGGCCACCGACGCCATGTCGTCGGGGTCGAGGTCGAAGCCCTCCGGCCGCGCCACCACCACCTCCATGCCGAGGCGAGCGGCCGCGATCACCGCCGACACCGGCACCGCAGTGGGCAGCGCCTTCGGGTGCCAGGCCCACGACAGCACGAACTTCTTTCCCGTGAGGTCCGGACCCACGAACTCGCGCAGGGTCATGGCGTCCGCGAGCCCCTGGCACGGGTGGCGGCGCGCGGACTCGAGGTTGATGACCGGCACGCCGGCGTGATCGGCGAACCCGCGCACCACCGCGTCCTCCCGCGCCTCGGCCCAGGCTGAAGCCTTGGGAAAGGCCCGCACCGCGACCACGTCGCCGTAACGTCCGAGGACCCGCGCCGCCTCGATGAGGTGCTCGGCCGCCGCGCCGTCCATCACCGCGCCGGGACGGGTCTCGATGGGCCAGCTGCCGCGGCCGGGCTCGAGCACCACCATGTGGCCCCCGTGGCGCGCCATGGCGACCTCGAAGGAGGTGCGGGTGCGCAGCGAGGGATCGAAGAACACCCCGACCAGCACCCGACCCGAGAGCGGGACCCGCGCCGCTCCCGCCTTGAGCTCCGCGGCGCGCGCGACGACCGCGAGCACCTCGTCGTCCGCCCACTCGTCCGAGGCCAGGAAATGCGGACCAGTCATCGCAGAACCTCCCGCAGGGCGGCCGCGAAGCGGTCCGCCTCGTCGTCGCTCAGCACCAGCGGCGGCAGCAGCCTCAGCACCTTGGGGTCGACCGCGCTGCCCACCAGGTAGCCGCGCTCGTACAGGGCCATCTGAACGCCCTTTGCCGGCCGGTCGAGGTGCAGCCCCAGGAGCAGGCCCTTGCCGGTGATCTTCAGGACGGCCGTGACATCGGCCAGCGCCCGCCGCAGCCGCAGCTCGAGGGCGGCGGCGCGCTCGGCGAGCCGCTCCTCGCGCAGCACCTCGAGGTTCGCGGCGGCGGCCGCAGCCACCACCGGCCCGCCGCCGAAGGTCGAGCCGAGGTCGCCCTCGCGGACGCCCATCGCCACCTTTCCGGACACCAGCACGGCCCCCATGGGAAGCCCGGCGGCGACGCCCTTGGCCAGCGTCAGCACGTCCGGCCGCACCCCGTAGGCCTCGGCGGCCGTGAAGGCGCCGGTGCGGCCGCAGCCGCACTGCACCTCGTCGAAGAGCAGCAGGGCGCCGGCCGCGTCGCACGCCCGCCGCGCCGCGAGCAGGGTCTCCCGCCGCAGCTCGCGCGCCCCCGCCAACCCCTGCACGGGCTCCAGCAGCACCGCCGCGACCTCGGCGTCCACCAGGCCGGCGAGCGCCCCGGGATCGTCGAACGGCGCCACCGCCGTCAGGTCGACGAGGGCCTGGCCGCCGCTCTTCTCCGCGAGCCTTCGGTAGTGCGGCAGGCCGCTCGCGGCCAGCGTCGCCAGGCTGCGGCCGTGGAAGCCGCCCTCCATCACCACCAGCCGCCGGCGGCCGGTGAGGCGGCGCGCGAGCTGCAGCGCCACGTCATTGGCCTCGGCCCCGGAGTTGACCAGGAAGCACTGCTCGAGGCCGGGTGGTGCGAGCTCGACGAGGAGCTCGTGGACCCGGTCGCGCACCGCGAGCGGCACCGCGTTGGAGTAGAACAGCAGCCGCTCGGCCTGCTCGCGCACCGCCGCCACCACCTTGGGGTGGCAGTGGCCGCTGACCGCCACCGCGTGGCCGCCGTAGAGGTCGAGCATCTCGCGGCCGTCGGTGGCCACCAGCGTGGAGCCCGATCCGCGGTGCGGCTCGAGCGCCAGCCGCGGGTACACCGGGAGCTCCGACGAGCGCGCCGCCGTCAGCACGGCGCCAGTCCCGGGAACCCGAGGCCCGCGGTCTCGTCGAGCCCGAGGGCGAGGTTCATGGCCTGCACCGCCTGTCCGGCGGCTCCCTTGACCAGATTGTCGATGACGGCGAACACCAGCACCTCCCCGGTGTCGTCCGCCGCCGCCACGTGCAGGTGCGCGTGGTTGGTGCCGACGACCGCGGCAAGCTCGGGCGGGTGCTCGAGCAGGTGGACGAACGGCCGGTTCGTGAACGTCCCCCTCGCGCGCACCAGCAGCTCGGCGTGCGGGGCGCTCACGCGCGCCCGGAGGGTGATGTGGATGCCGCGCACCAGCGGCGCCGAATGGGTCAGCAGCCGGCACCGCGGCGCCGCCGCGCCGCACCATGCGCGCAGCTGCTGGTCGAGCTCGGCCTGGTGGCGGTGACCCGCGACCGCGTAGGCGTACAGGTTGTGGGCCCGGGCCGGGTGGTGGGTCGTGGGCTTGGGCGCCGCCCCCGAGCCCGAGGAGCCGGTGAGGGCGAAGCACACCGGGTCGGACTCCGGCTCCAGCCCGGAGGACACCGTCCACAGCGCCAGCAGGGCGGCGGTGGCGAAGCAGCCCGGCACCGCGATGCGGCGCGCGCCGGCCAGCTGCCCCCCAGCCACGTCGGCGAGCCCGTAGGCGAAGCTGCCGAGTGCGTCGGCGCGTTCGTGCGGGCCGTAGACCTCCTCCGACAGCGCCCGGTCGGCGAGCCGGAAGTCGGCGGCGGTGTCGACGATCAGCCGCGGCCCGCCGTCTTCGACCGCCGCCAGCACCTGCTGCGACCGGCCGTGCGGCAGGGCGAG
>CAZMED010000036.1:3335-19325 GCA_964565045.1 uncultured Thermoanaerobaculia bacterium | reverse complement strand
GCAGCAACCAGCTGACGACCGCCCCCGCCAGCCCGAGCAGCGACAGCACCAGGATGACGAGCGTCACCGAGAACGCCTGCGCCAGTGCTCCCATGCCGCCGAGCAGCAGCAGCACGACGCCGATGACGCTGTTGCTGACCGCGACGTAGTCGGTGCGGCGGTTGCCGCCGGCGAGGTCGACGACGTAGGTCTTGCGTCCCAGGCGGGCGCCGCTGTGGGCGACCATGAGCACGAAAAAGACCAGCGGGTAGAACCAGACGGCGGCGCCGAGCGCCGGCGCGAGGTACTCGGTGCCAACCGCCAGGAAGCCGAGCCCGCTGGTGATGAGCGCTGCCACGACCATCACCGTGCGGCTCGACCAGTCGGCGAGGCGGCCCCAGAACGGGGCGCTCAGGCTCGAGGCCAACCCGCCGGCGATGATAAAGAAGCCGAGCTGGCTCGCCACTTCTCCGTCGTGGCGGCGCGCGAGGATGACGTAGTAGGGCGCCGACAGGGCCGAGCACAGCAGCAGAGAGCGTGCGATGACGAAGGTGCGGAAGGCGGCATCGTCGCGCAGCAGCGCGAGCTTGCCGACGGCTTCCGCGAGGGCGTTGCCCCCGCCCCCGGTCTCTCCCGGCCACTCGACGATCCGCGAGTAGAGGGCCGCGGCGAGCACCCAGAGCGCGGCAGCGCCGGCGAGCAGGACCAGGAAGGTGGGCCGGGCGCGGTCGTCGGCGCCGTAGGCGACGAGGGCCGAACCGACGCCGAGCGTCGCCAGGCCCGCGGCCGAGGCGCTGAAACCGTTCACCCGCCCGCGCCGGGTCTTGGGGATGGTTTTGCCGAGCACGTCCTTGGCCGCGACCGATGACAGTCCGCGCGCGAGGCTGAACAGCGCCAGGCTCGCAATCACGCACACTCCGGCCACGGCGCCGCTCAGCGACCAGGCGACCAGGCCCATCGCGAGCACCGCCAGGGCCTGGATCAGGCTGCCCGCCACCCACACCCACTTGCGGACCGGCTGCCGGCGCACGAAGGCCGCGATCACCAGCTGCGGGATGAGCGACCCCGACTCCCGCACCGGCACCAGGAGGCCGGTGAGGGCGACCGGCGCCCCGATGGCGTCCATCATCCAGGTCAAGGTGGTCTTGGGGTTGGCGATCGCGTCGCCGAGCTTGGTCAGGACGTAGCTGCCGATCAATAGGAAGAAGTTGCGCGGCGCCTCGCGGCAGGCCTTGTCCGGGATCTCGCGGCAAACCCGCGCGTCCTCCTCGTTGACGAGCTTGGCGTAGAGATCCTCGGTGAGCGACTCGCCCATCACGCCTCGCCGTCCGGATCCCTCAGGTTGCGGGTCATGATGGTGTACGGAGCGGTCTGAAAACCGCAGCGGCTGTAGACGTGGAGGGCGCGCCGGTTGGAGTTGTGGGCGTAGAGGCGGAGGTCGACCGCGCCCGCGTTGCGGGCCGCCTGCGCGAGCTCGTCGAGGATCTGCTCCACCAGGCCGCGGCCGCGGTGCCCGGGCGCGATGTAGAGGCTCTGGATCCACCAGTAGTAGCCGCCGTGCCAGTCGCTCCACTCGCGGACCACCGAGGTGCTGGCGGCGGTCTCGCCGTCGTCCGACTCGACCAGCCAGTAGGTGGCGATCAAGGGATCCTCGAGGCCGGCGAGCACGCCGCGCCGCACCGCCTCGGGATCCTTCTCGACCCCCTCGGCCTCGCGGGCCTCGGCGAGAGTGAAGTTCACCACCCGGTCCAGGTCCTCGGGCGCGGCTCTCCGGAGACGGTAGTGCTGCGACACCGGTCCCCCCTTCGAAACATCCCGCGACCGGCGGCGCGGGCCGCCCGTCCCGGTCCTGTCCGCAGTACATGGTAACGCGGCCGACGCCCGTGGTCGGATGGACTACCATCTCGATCTGAGAGGGTCGGAGGTCTCCGGCTGGAGGGTGGAGATGACCATGCGACCGGTGTTCATGGCGTGCTCGCTGGCCCTGTGCTGCGGCCTCGGCGCAGAGGCGGGCCAGCCGACGGTGTCGGAGGTCCGCGACCGGGTCCGCGCCTACCGCTCGCAGCACGAGGCCGACATCGTGCGCGGGCTGGCGGCGCTGGTGGCGCTGCCCAACGATGCCGCGAACCTCGAGGACGTGACGCGCAACGCCTCGGAGCTGCGAGAGTGGCTTTCGGCGCGCGGCTTCGAGACGAGCCTCCTGAAGACTGCCGGTGCGCCGCCGCTGGTCCTGGGAAGCCGGCCGGCCGCGGGGGCCGCCCGCACCGTCGTCTTCTACGCCCACTACGACGGTCAGCCGGTGGACCCCGAGCGCTGGACGGACCATCCGTACCGGGCCGTGCTGCGCGCCGGACGCCTCGAGGACGGGGCCCGGGCGGTGCCGCTCGGGGAGCTCGAGCCGCCGCTCGATCCGGAGTGGCGGCTCTACGGCCGGTCGACCGCCGACGACAAGGTGTCCATCGCGGCATTGCTGGCCGCCGTCGACGCCCTCGACGCTTCGGGCATCACCCCGTCGGTCAATATCACGATCCTGCTCGACGGCGAGGAGGAGCGGGGCTCGCCGCACATCGCCGGGCTGCTGGGCGCCAACCGGCAGCAGCTCGATGCCGACCTGTGGGTGTTCTGCGACGGCCCGGTGCACCAGACCCGCCTGCCGCAGGTGGTGTTCGGCGTGCGCGGCGTGACCTCGGTCGAGATCACCGCCTACGGGCCGGCGGTGGGGCTGCACTCGGGACACTACGGAAACTGGGCGCCGGACCCCGGCATGATGCTCGCGCGGCTGGTGAGCTCCATGCGCGACGACGACGGTGAGGTGCTGGTGGACGGCATCGCCGAGCTGGTGCGCCCCATGAGCGCCGCCGCCGAGGCCGCCGTCGAAGCGGCGCCGCCGGTCGACGAGCAGCTCAAGTCGGAGCTCGCCCTGGCGTGGACGGAAGGGGCGCCCGTGCCCCTCGCCGAGAGGATCACGCGTCCGGCCGTGAACCTGCTGGGGTTCGAGGTCGGGGCGGTGGGAGCGCAGGCCGCCAACACCATCTCGCCCGAGGCCAGGGCCGTGGTCGGCTTCCGGCTGGTGCCGGACGTGACGCCGGAGGCGGTGCGGGCCGCGGTCGAGAACCACATCCGGGCGCGGGGATTCCACATCGTCGAGGAGGAGCCCGACGCGGCGCTGCGGCGCGCCCGGCCGAGGATCGTGCGGCTCGAGTGGGAGGCCGGCTACCCCGCGCTGTGGACCGACATGGAGCTGCCGCTGGCGAAGGCGGTGGCGCGCATCGTCGACGAGGCCGCCGACGGCCCCGTCGTGCTCACCCCGAGCCTCGGCGGGAGCCTGCCTTTGGCTATCTTTTCGGAGGCGCTCGGAGGGCCGCCCATCGTGGTCGTGCCCATTGCCAACCACGACAACAACCAGCACACCGCCGACGAGAACATCCGTCTCGCCAACCTGTGGTGGGGGATCGAGGTCTACGCCGCCCTGATGGCTGGTTTGTAGGCCGCGGGGCCGCTCAGCCGGCCGAGGTCCTTATCACGATCCGCTCGGGACGGGCCGAAGCCGCGTCCTGGTCCGAATCCGGGGTGTCGTCGAGTCGAAACCACTGCTCGCCGTCGCTGATCTGAGCGCCCGGTCCGGCCTGCCAGAGGACATCGACCGCCGTCATGGGGCCGGTGATCTTTCCGTCTTCTGAGATCCAGTAGGGCATCGTGCCTCCCGAACCGGAAGACTGCAATGCCGATGCCAGAATCATCGCACGAGGAAGGATCTGGTGCGGGTCGAGGTGTGTGAAAACGGGACAGACGGTGGCTCCCGATGGAGGCTGTCTGAGCCGAATCGGAGAGGGTGGATGGCAGGCCCTGCGGCCACTCGCTGATGGCGGTGAATCGCCGCGGCCTCAGGCCGCGAGCAAATCCGAAATCCGAAATGGGCGGGCGGGCGGCATTCCTAATTCACGGTGTCGTCCTGATCGGGGTGGACGATCCGCCCTTGCAGCGTCCCGCCCGCCGCCTCTTCGCGCGCCCAGGCCTCGAGCCGCTCGCGCCGGCGGGTGCGGCGGTGCCGGAAGGCGATCAGTGCAAGGACGGTGATCGCCATCCACAGCGCGCCGGTGCTGGTGAGGAATGGCACCCAGGTGGTCCAGAAGGCCTCGTCCTCGAAGAAGATCTCCTCGGCCCGGGGCAGGCTGTCGCCGGTCGCGCGGCGGAACGCGGTTTCGAAGTCGAGGTCCGCTGCCAGGCCTCCCAGCACGAGGGCCGGCGCCTGCGCGCCGTACGTGTTCTGGATGAAACGCACGAAGGCGGAGGACAGGGCATAGGCCCTCTGGACCTGGGCGCCGCTGCCCTGAAACGCGGCGTCGAGATCGGACGCGCTCTCCGGCTGCGACCCGAGCACCGCCATGGCGAAGCGCGCCCGGTCCTCGAGGCCCCACTCGCGGGCGGCGACGGTCGCGATGCCCTCGTTGAACCAGCGCGGCACCGGGCGGCCGCCGGCGGCCTCGGCGACCAGGACGTGCGCCACCTCGTGGTGGAGCAGGGTGCGCAGGTTGCGGTCGGGGTAGGAACGCACCCGCGCCGGGAAGAGAACGATGACGGCGTCGCGGCCCCGGGCGTAGCCGCTGACCCACTCGGGCACACCGCGCGCCAGGGGCGCGTCCTCGGGAACCAGCATCACCCGGATCGGGCGCGTGAAGCCGGTGCGCCCGGTCAGGTGCAGGACCTCCGAGAAGTCGCCCTCGCCGAGTGCGCGGACCTCGTTCGCCACCGCTTCGAGCTCCGGCGGCGCCTCCACCACCAGCTCAGGCGCCGGCGCGGCCGCAACCGGCAGCCACGCCGCGGTCGCGAGGCAAAAGAGAACGAGACGGATCGTGTTCACGCCCTGCATTGTGTCATTTCGAAGACCGAGCACGACCGGCTCGTCACGGGGCAATTGAGAGCCGGAGCTCCCACCCGCCCGGCAGCCGGGACGGCTGCCCCACCAGCCGAGCGCCGCATTGCAGTCGGAGAGCACCCGCTGCGGGCCTCGGGAGGGTGGGTGAGCCCGAGCCTCGAGCCCCGAGCCTCAAAACTCAAAACTCAAAACTCAAAACTGATTTCGGACGCGGACTCGGACGCGGACTCGGACGCGAGGTCGGGCCTCAATCCTCAAGCCCCGAGCCCCGAGCCCTGTGCCCCGAGCCTCAAAACTCAAAACTCAAAACTCAAAACTCAAAACTCCCTCGGGGTGACCTCAGGTCCCATACAGCCGATCGCCGAAGTCACCGAGCCCCGGCAGGATGAACTTGCGGTCGCTGAGTCCACGGTCGAGGGCGGCAGCGTAGACGAGGGTGTCCGGGGTTCGCTCCGCGAGCAGCCCGACGCCCTCCGGCGCGGCGACGATGGACACCAGCCGTACGTTGGTGGCGCCGCGTGCCTTGAGGCCTTCGATGGCCTTGGCGGCCGAGCCGCCGGTGGCGAGCATCGGGTCGATCACGAAGACCACGGCCGAGCCGAGGTCCTTCGGCACCTTCTCGTAATAACAACGGGCCTCGGCGGTCTCCTCGTCGCGTTCGAGGCCGAAGTACCCCACCTGGGCCTTCGGCACCAGGTCGAGAAAAGCCTGCAGCATGCCGATGCCGGCGCGCAGCACCGGAACCACGACGACCCGGGCATCGAGGCGGTACACCGTCGTGGTCTCGAGGGGTGTCCGGACCTCGCAGGCGCGGGTCGGCAGGTCGCGGGTGGCCTCGGCCACCAGGAACGTGGAGATCCGGTAGGCCAGCGACCGGAAGTCGTCCGACGAGGTCTCGCGGTCGCGGAGCCGGGCCATGATGTCGTGCAGCAACGGGTGTTCGACGAGGTGCAGTCCCATGGCCGGACACGGTAGCACGATGCGCGGGGGCTGCGGAGGATGGAGTTTGTCACGGCGGCGGCACCCCCGTGGCGACGGATTTGGCCGATGGGTCCATGCCGGCACGTGCCGGCGCTCCAGCCGGTAAAAGACCCGTTCGCCCGGAGGTTCGGGTGGAGGAGCCCCAGCGTGTTTGACAATTCGCTCCCGCGCGATTATTTTCAAGATCGATTCTCAATTGCTTCAGAGCCGGAGGACGGACGACGGCACGGTCGGGAGTGACCGAGCGTAAGGCTGCGGAGGCCGCATCGACGTCCGGCGATTCGATTCACGACGCGAACCGAAGGAGGAGACTGTGATGACACATCAGCATTCGATCCGACGACTGGCCGGCGCGCCCCGGCTCGCGCTGGCGCTGCTGCTCGTTGCAACGGCGGCCTGCGCGCCGCAGGGCTCGCAGCCGAGCTCGGCCCTCGAGACCCTGGGCGAGCAGTGGGAGGCGGCGCTCAACGCCGGCGACGTGGACGCCATCGCGAAGTTCTACACCGAGGACTGCCGCCTCATGCCGCCCAACGGCGAGCTCGAAACCGGGCGGGAGGCCGTTCGGGAGGAGTTCAGCGGCATGATCGCGGCCGGCCTCGGCGGCCGGCTCGAGACCATCGAGGCCGTCACCGCCGCCGACATCGGCTACCGGGTCGGCACCTTCACGATCACGACGGCGGACGGCGAGGTGGTCGACCGCGGCAAGTTCATCGAGACCTGGCGCAACGAGGACGGCGCGTGGAAGATCGCCAACGACATCTGGAACAGCGACATGCCCGCGGCGGCGGACGGAACGACCATGATCGTCACCCACGAGGTCGAGGACTTCGACCGTTGGCTGGCGGCTTGGCAGGGCGAGCCCAGCCGGCACGAGCTCTTCGCCGACCACGGTGTCGCTTCCACGCGCGTCTTCCAGAACGTGGACGACCCGAACCTGACCGCCGTGCTGGTCGAGGTGACCGACATGGGGGCCCTGCAGGCGATGTTGAACTCGCCGGAGGGCGAGGCGGCGAAGGCCGAGGACGGCGTCAAGGGCGCGACGATGCGGAGCTTCCTCGAGGTGAAGTAGCGACTGGGACAGAAACCGGAGGCCGCGGCGGCGCCCGCCGCCGCGGCCGTTCCTTCGAGCACCGGCGCTTCTGGGCTTCGTGCGGGCGGCGACGGTATGATGGCCCCTGTCCCGGTGCCGGACGGAGGGCAGACATGAAGCACGAAAGCGGTCGACGCTGCATCAAGCGGATGCGGATCAAGATTCTCGATGCGCCGGGCGCCTTGGGGACCTTCACGACCCGGGTCGGCGAGCACGGCGCCCGCTTCGGCGAGATCACCACGGTCTCCATCGGGCGCAACTCGAAGATCCGCGACGTCGACCTCATTGCCCCGGACGAGGCCGCCTTCGACCGCATCTGCGACGAGGTTCGGAAGATGCACGAGGTCGACCTGATCGGCGTCACCGACGTGGTGCGGGAGCGCCACCTCGGCGGCAAGATCGCGACGAAGGCACGGGTCGCGGTCCGCAGCCTGGACGACCTGGGCATCGTCTACACCCCCGGCGTCGCCTCCATGTGCCAGCAGATCGCCGCCGACCCCGAGCTCGCGTGGCGCTACACCGCGATCCGGAACACGGTCGCCATCGTCACCAACGGCACCGCGGTGCTGGGGCTTGGGGACATCGGGGCGGTGGCGGGGATGCCGGTGATGGAAGGCAAGGCGGTGCTCTTCGACCTCCTGGCGGGGGTCAGCGGGGTGCCGATCCTGATCGACTCCAGGGACCCTCAGGTGATCGTCGACGCGGTCGCGGCGATCGCCCCGACCTTCGGCGCCGTCAAGCTCGAGGACATCCGGGCCCCGGAGTGCTTCGAGATCGAGGAGCGGCTGGACGAGGCGCTCGACATCCCGGTGATGCACGACGACCAGCACGGGACCGCGGTGGTGGTGCTGGCGGCGCTGCTCAACATCGCCCGGGTGACCTACCTCAACCTGCGGCGGACGAGCGTCGGCATCATCGGCCTCGGCGCCGCCGGCTCCGGGATCCAGCGTCTGCTGTCGGCCTACGGCGTCGAGCAGATCCACGGCGTCGACATCAACCCGCAGATGGTGGCGCGCTTCGAGGCTGCCGGCGGCCGTTCCACCGACCTCGCCGGGGTCATGGCCGCGGCGGACATGATCGTCGCCACCACCGGCGTGCCCGGGCTGATCGAGCCCGCCATGGTGCGGCCGAAGCAGGTGATCCTGGCGCTCTCCAACCCCGATCCGGAGATCGACCCCGACGCGGCCCTCGCCGCCGGGGCGGCGTACGCCGCCGACGGCAAGGCGGTGAACAACGCGCTCGCCTTTCCGGGCCTGTTCCGGGGCGCGCTCGACGCGCGCGCCACGCGCATCAACGACGCCATGAAGATCGCCGCCGCCAAGGTCATCGCCGGGCAGGCGCCGGACGGCGAGCTCACGCCCCACCTCCTCGATCGTGCGGTTCACGAGGCGGTGGCCGAGGCGGTCAAGGAGGCGGCGTACAAGACCGGCGACGTGATGCACACCAGGAGCCTGGAAGTCTGAGGATCCGATAGAAGCCCCAAAAAACTAAGAATTAGGAATTAGGAATTAGGAATTAGGAATTGAGGATTCTGCGGCTTTCGCGGGCACCGCGGGCGCCGACATACAGGGCGGGTCTCGCGAGGCGCCGGATGCTTCAGCCGCTTGTCGAGGTCCAGTTGGAAGCGGTGCCGGACTCGAAGCCGTCGCCGAAGATCATGATGCTTCCGTAGCGGTGGAGCTTCAGGCTCGACGAGTACGACGCCCCCTCGAGCCACGCCACCGACCCGTCGGCGAGGCTGCGGAAGGAGTCGTCGCGCAGGCCCCAGCCGGGGGCCGGCGCACCGAGCCGTTCCGGTCCTTCGGCGAAGACGCCTGATGCGCTGATCACCCCGAGGTGGAAGGCCCCGTCGGAGATCGTCCTCCAGCCCACCAGGTAGCGCTCGGGCAGCTGCGTCCCGAGCCGGGCGATGACCGGGTCGCGCTCCTGGCTGCCGTCGCTGTCGGTCAGCCAGACCACGGTCCGCGCGGCGCTGCCGCCGGCAGTGGCGAGGCCGATGCCGTAGGCCGGCTCGTCGACGGTGTCGACGGCACTGAACACGACCTTCCAACCGGTCTCGGCCGCCGCCATCTGCCCCAGCTGCAGCGACACGCCGCCGGAGCAGTTGCCGTCGCCGGTGAATATCGTGGTCGAGTAGTTCATCTTGAGGCCGGGCGGTGAAGGGTAGCAGTCGGTGGAGCAGAAGTTGGTGAAGGTCTGGTCGTTCGGGTGGTAGCCCACCAGCTCGGCCATCGAGTGGGAGCAGCCCCAGGTCCAGCCGCCGCTGACGATGGCGCCCGAGTCGTTGACGTAGCGCAGCTGATCGCCCTCGTGCCCGGAGTAGGAGTGCACCGCCCAGTACGCGGCGTACCTTCCGCCGCCGTGCGCCAGCCGGTGGTCGCCGCAGGGCGACGAGTCCTCGGCGGATTCGGAGTTGAGGTAGGTGGTCCACAGGGCGGCGCCGTTGGCGGCGCGCTTCGAAAGGTAGAGGTCGACGCCTTCTTTGAGCAGCACCGCGTAGGTGCCGTCGGCGTGGGCTACGAGACCGCGCAGCTTGTGATCGGGGAAGTCGGAGGTGGTGGTGATGGCGCCGCCCGAGACGACGCTGACGTGGCCGTCGCCGGAGCTGTCCGTCCAGCCGATCAGCAAGCTGCCGTCGGCACGCGGCGCCGGGTAAAGGCGCGGTCCGAGGTAGCACTGACCCCACGTGCACCAGCTCACGGAGCCGCCCTCGAGAGCGTGCGGCAGCTGCAGCGTCGTGGTGGCAATCTGCGACTGCAGCGGTCCTGCCGCCGACGCGGGCACCGCTGCCGAAGCCGCCACGAGCATTCCGATCCATCGCTGAGCTGCCACCGTCCACCCTCCGCAGAGCTCCGCTCGCTGGAGTCGAGGGAGCCGCGCCACTCGAGCGTAGCCCCCGCCAATGATGCTGTCGGTGGCCCGGGTCACAGGGATCGCGACGAGAGGTCGCCGGGGCGTGAAGCTCCAGGCTCTGCTATCTTCGACGCCGCACATCGGCAGGACGCACGGGGTTTCACGGCGGGGGCAGGACTTGGACCGCCTCGTGGAGGAGGGATTCCGGTGCGTGCCGGAAGATCAAAGGAGCTCGAATGCCTCTGAAGGAAGAAGTCGTCGCATTCATCGGCTGCGGGGTCATGGGCGAGGCCATGGTCAAGGGCCTGCTGCGGGACCATCTGATCGGCCCGAACCAGATCGTCGTCTCGCACCCGCGCCCGGAGCGGTGCCGCGACCTGGCCGCGGCCTACGGGGTCGAGGCCGTGGCCGACAATGCGAAAGCGGCGCAGCGGGCGTCGGTGGTGGTGATCTGCGTCAAGCCTCAGTTCCTGGGCGAGGTGCTGGCCGACCTCGCGGGTGCGGTCGATCCCGCAGCCCTGGTGATGAGCATCGTCGCGGGAGCGCGCGCTTCGAGCTTCGTCCACGCCCTCGGCGCGCCGGCGGTGGTGCGGGTGATGCCCAACACCCCGGGCCAGATCGGGCGCGGAATCTCGGTGTGGTCGGCCACCGACGAGGTGCCCGATGCCGGTCGTGACAAGGCGCGGGCGATCCTCTCGGCGCTCGGCGTCGAGGAGTACGTGACCCACGAGAGCGAGCTCGACATGGCCACCGCGCTGTCGGGGACCGGTCCCGCGTACACCTTCCTCTTCATGGAGGCCCTGGTCGACGCCGGCGTCCACCTCGGATTCTCGCGACGCGTGGCCTACCGGCTGGTGGTGGAGACCATGCGCGGAGCGGTGGAGTATGCCGACTCCTCGCCACTCCACCTCGCCAAGCTGCGCAACCAGGTGACCTCGCCCGGCGGTACTTCGGCGGAGGCCCTGTACCATCTGGAAAAGGGGCGCCTCAGGACGGTGCTGTCGGACGGCGTGTGGGCGGCCTACCGCCGCTGCGTCGAGCTCGGCACGCGGGTCGTCGGTGGCGAGGCCAACCGCCGCGGCGGCCCCTCCGGCGGCGACGGCTGAGGCGCGGACGGCTCGCCCCCCTGCTCCGGTGCGACAACGAGAGTCAGATTGTCGATCCCGACGACGGTGACGGCGTCGCCCTCCCGAAGCGGGGAACGGCTCTCCGCCTGCCACAGCTCGCCGTTGACCAGTACCGTCCCGGTGCTCCTCGACCAGCGCCGCACTTCAGCCGGCCTGCCGACCATTCCCTCGGCGCCGGTCAGCGGCCGACCCCACCGCCCGGCGCGCGCGGCAGCCAACGGGACAATCACGTGCTCGAAGAGCTCGAACAGGACGACCACCGCGACGACCGCAACCAGGATCTCGATGACCACGACCGTTGGATTGTACGGCTAGCGCTTCTTGCGGTCCCAGCCCCAGTTCTCATAGTACTGCCAGCTCGCGATGGAGTTGAGCTCCTTGATCTGGCGGTCCTTCTCGAGCAGGTTGGCGCGCAGCACGTCGCCGACCGAGACCATGCCGATGAACTGCCCGTCTTTTTCGACCGGCAGGTGGCGGACGTAGAGCCCGAGGATCATCTCCTCGAGCTGGGTCACGGTGGCGTCGTGGCGCGCGAAGCGC
Source organism: uncultured Thermoanaerobaculia bacterium (assembly GCA_964565045.1). GTDB lineage: Bacteria > Acidobacteriota > Thermoanaerobaculia > Thermoanaerobaculales > Sulfomarinibacteraceae > Sulfomarinibacter. Next base: position 7,879 of record CAZMED010000036.1, on the reverse strand, counting down.
AGCGGCGAGCTCATGCGCTCGGCGACCTTCACCGAGCGGGGGTCGAAGCTCGGGTCCGAGCTGTTGCGCAGATAGTCGCGCTCGGTCCAGATCCCGACCATGTCGCCGCCTTCCCGAACCAGGATGGCGCCGACCCGGTGCGTGTTCATGAGGTCGATGGCCTCGGCGACGGTCTGCGTCGTGGTGACGCTCACGACCTCGCTGCCCTTCTCGCGGACGATGTCTTCGGCTGTTTTCATGTTCGGCTCCTCCGGCTACGCAACCGCCGGGCGGTGCGCCGCATTTCCGCAGCGGGTCAGGCCCGGCGCCAGAGCAGGAAGGCCCCGGCCGCTGCGGTGGGCAGGAGCACGGCGATGCCGCCGGCTGCGGACAGGCTCGGAATGCCGGCCGCCGCACCGACGTCGAGGCCCGCGCGGTCATCGAGCTGGTCGCCGGCCGTAATGAAGCCGCCCGAGCCGCACGCCCCCACCAGGAGCAGCAGGTCGTACCGTCCGGCCGGGGCCGAGGCGACGACGGTGACGCGCGGTCATCCGTCGGGAGGTGGCCCCAGAGCCTCCCTCCCGAGCTGCCAAGGTTCGACGCGCGCGCTGGAGACTCGAGCCTCAGACGGGCTCGCCCGCCGGCCGCACCGAGCGCAGCATGCGGTCGAAGTCGCCAGCCGCGGAGGCAACCGTCTCGGCCGGCCCGGTCAGCTTGAAGAACCAGGGGCCACCCGGCCCTTCGATCACCGCCCCCAGCAGGCGCGATCCCGGCACCGGCTCGGTGGGCCCGGCGCCCATGCCGCTCGGCAGCAGGGTGCCCTCGGCGGCGATGGTCGAGATCGTGAATCCGTCGATCGAAAAGCTGTCGCGCTGCGGTTCGCCGCCGGCTGCGGTCTCGATCTGGCCGGCCCAGCGCTCGAGGTTGGCCTCGACCCCGCCGCCGCCGCCGGGGCCGAAGAAGAAGACCGTCAGCAGCGCCGGCCCACCGGGTCCGGAAACCGTGGCCTCGGCGAGACGCATCGTGGACGACGGCTGGTTGAAGCTCCAGGTCTGCGGCCGGTCCACAACGACCCCGCCGAGATCGAGAGTGCCGGCTGCGGGCTCCTCGGCGGCGGTGAGCAGCTCTCCCGTGGGCGCCGTGGCCGGGGCCCGGACATCGCCGCCGCAGGCGACGCTGACGATGGACAGGACGAGAACCGAGTGCATGGTGAATCGGAGCATGAGACCTCCCCGGGCGCAGCGCGCCCATTATGACAACCCGCGGCCGGGCCGGCGCCTTCCGGCGGGAGGCGGTCAGATCGTGCCTTGTTCGACGCGGGCTTCGATCTGCGGTCGTACACACGGCGCCTGCGACGTTGCCTGGACTGCGGCCTGAGCCCTCAACGCGCCTCGGGACGGCCGACGGCATCGGCCCCTGGGCAGCAGCACTTCCACGTGGGGCCCTCCGGGTTCTGAATCGGCGAAATGCCCCCGCGCCTCGCTCGGGAGGCGCGGGGGCAGAGGACTTTACTGCTGCAGGCCGACGGTCGCGGACCACCTCAGGGTATTTCCGTCCTCGAAGCCGTCCGAAAAGACACCGGGGTCGACGACCGCGTCGTTGTCGACGATCGTCAGGGTCAGGCTGTCGTAGGCACCGAAGCTGACGTCGGCGAGGTTGGCATTCGCGAGCTGCAGGGTCAGGGTCTCGTCGCCTTCGGGCGACGCGTCGTCGGTGATCGTGACCGGGAACACGAGCGTGGTCTGGCCGGGGAAGAAGCGCACGAGCTCGGGCGGGGCCTCGAAGTCGGCCGCCGACTGGGCGGTGCCCGAGACGATGAGCTCGGCCGTGACCTCGACGGCACGGGCCGCGCTCAAGGTGACGGTGACGTTGTAGGTCCCCACGTTTTCTTCGATCGTGGCCGAAGCCTGGGCGAAGGCCATGGTGCGATCGAGGTCGGCGTGAACGGTGACGGGCGTCGACGGGTCGCCCGTGTTCTCGGCCAGGTCGGTGGCCCGGCAGGCGAGCTGGTAGTCGTCGCTCGCGGCCGGCCACCACTGGTGGGTCCAGCTCTCCGAACCCACCGCAGGAGTCCATGAGGTGCCGCCGTCGGTGGATATCTCCACGAAGTCAATGCCGGACAGGTCGTCGCTGGCGGTGCCGGTGACTGTGATCGGCGTGTCGGCGACGGTTTCGTCGTCCGCAGGCGAGGTGATGGTGCATGTGGGGGCAAGTTCGTCGGTCCCGAACACGAACCTGGCGGGCCCGTCCGACCAGCTCGAGGCGAGGCTGTGGCTGTCTGAGGCGTTCACCCGCCAGTGGTAGAGGGTGCCGAGGACCAAGCTCTCGGATCCGGAAAGTTCGGACAGCGAGACACTGAGGGCCCCGGCGGCCTTGGCACCCGCCACCATCGCCTTGTCACCGACGACGGCGATACCGGCGGCGTCGATCTCGGGCGATCCGAAGGCTGGGTCGTCGTCGACCTGCAGACCGTAGCCCGCCACGAAGTCGTGGTTGTTCTCGTCGGGATCGGTGGACTCCAGCCACGTCAGCCGGCCCGCCAGATCCGGCAACTGCCCGCCGTCGGACGGCCCGAGCAGTACCGGCACGGTCGGCGGCTGGTTGTCCAGGAAGACGAAGAAGGTTGCCGTCTCCGTCCACGGCCCGCTGTACCCCGAGTTGTCGGTCGCCCGGCAGCGCCACCAGTACTGGGTTTCGGGCTCGAGGTCGACCCCGACGGTCCACGACGTTGTTCCAGTGCCGCCGGCGACCGCTGGAACGTCGGAGACGATGTTGGTCAGATCGTCGTCGTCGAAGACCTGGAACTGATAGGTCAGGAGGTCGCTCTGATAGTCGAGGGCGTTGACCACGCTGAGCATCGGTCGCAGGTCGTCGACACTTGAGTTGTCGATCGGCGACGCGATCGTCGGCGCGCTCGGTGTCTCCTCGCCGACGCCGATGCTGTCGAGGAAGATGTTGGAGTCCCCGCCGCTGCTGCCGGTGATGCGGAATCGGAGCCGAAGGTTAGCGACCTTGTAGCTGGAGAGCGAGAGCTGCTTGCGGACCCAGGTGCTCGATGTCCAGTACTCGTTGAGGTTGAGCGCCGACTGCTCCTGCCAGGTGAGACCGCCGTCGGTGGAGAGGTCGACTCGGAAGGAGTTGCGGTACGGCAGGTTGCCGCGAACCTGGAAGGTGAGTAGAGGATCGGTGGCGGGGGTGAGATCGAGCTCGTTGCCGTGGACCAGCCACAGCTCGGAGCCACCGAGCCGGGCTTCGACGGTGTCGAGAATGGCGGCCGAGCCTTCAAACGGGTCATCATCGGTCACGGTCCACGACCCGTTCAACCATGCGCCCGCACCGCCTTCGAAGCCGTCCAGGAAGGGGTAGGCCGAGGCGCCCGCGAGCGGGTTTTCGCCGATGAACAGGTTGTCGATGTGCCAGCCGTCGGCCGGCACCCCGCTGTTGGCGTCCACGAAGAAGCGGATCCACACCTGGCCCTGGCCGCGCCACGGCGACAGGTCGAAAAGCCGCTCCACCCACTCCGTTTGGCTGCCCGTCGCCCCGTACAGAACCGTCCACCCGGAGCCGCCGTTCGAGGAGATCTCGAGGCGCCCCCAGTGGCCGGCGAAGTCGTGGCGCTCGCTGAACGAGAGCACGGGCCAGTCGGCCTCCGAGAGATCAACGCCGGTGACAGCCCAGGTATCCACGTTCGAAGTGAAGTCGCCCGGCGAGTCGCCGAGGCTCGTCGAGCCTCCGACACCGGCTGCGGTGATCCTGTTCCACTCGCCGGTGCCGGTCCAGACGCCGCTGTCGGTCTCGAAGTCGTCGTTGAAGGGCATACCCGTGCCGAGGGTAGTCTCCGACACGGTGTTGGACGGCGAGTAGACGTTGGCGGTGTCGACGAAGTAGACGCGGTAGTAGTAGGTGGTGCGCGCCTGCAGGCCTGTGTCGATGTGCTCGGTCGCTGTCTGCTCGGTGATTGTCGTAATCAGCTCTGAGTTCGTGTCCATGCTCGGGCTCTGCGAGCGGTAGACGGCGTAGGCCGCGAAGTCCGGGTCGTTGAGGTCATTCCAGCTCAGCCGCATGGACGAGACCGCGACCTGGTCGGGAAACTCGAGGGTGACGTTGTCGGGCAGCTCTTCGATGGCGACGTCGTCGAGGTAGACGTTGGTGTCCCTCCCCGAGCTGCTCTGGCTGACGACGAAGCGGAGCCGCACATCTGACTGGTCGTAGGCGGCGAGCGATACCTGGTAGCGCCGCCACTCGGGAATCGAGGACTCGCCGACGGAGGTGCCGGGCACGGTGGGCCAGCTGAGGCCGCCGTCGGTCGACACCTCGACGCGGAAGGTGCCCCGGTAACCGATGTTGCCGCGGACCCAGTAGGTCAGCTGCGGATCGACGGCGCCGGAGAGGTCGAGCGACCCGGCGAGCTCCATGGCGTGGATGGAGTAGGCCGGCAGGTAGCCCGACGGCGTCGACTCCGCCGACCCGCTGCCGCCGTGGGCCGTGTCCGTGGACGGCGCCCAGGCGGCCGCGAGCCAGTCGTCGGTGCCGTCTTCGAAGTCATCGAAGAACGGCAGGCCGAA
>CAZMED010000036.1:0-3235 GCA_964565045.1 uncultured Thermoanaerobaculia bacterium | reverse complement strand
CCGCGAGCCAGTCGTCGGTGCCGTCTTCGAAGTCATCGAAGAACGGCAGGCCGAAAGCACCCGCGTGCTCCGCCACCGACAGATCGTCGATGTACCAGCCCTCATCCACATCGGAGCCGCCGGTAATGACGTTGAACTTGATGCGAAGGTTGGTGGCGCTCTTCCACGGCGACAGGTCGATCTCCTGCTCGGCCCACGTCAGGCGGCTGCCGGTCGCCGTGTATACCTGGTGCCAGCTCGAGCCGTCCGGCGACACGTAGAGGTAGGCCCAATCGTTGGCGAGCCCGTGGCGGTCCGAAAAGCGCAGCACCGGCCAGTTGGAGCCCGAGAGGTCGATGGCGGTCAGGATGTAGGTGTTGGAGTTGATCGGCGAGTTGTCGCCGGGCGAGTCGTTGAGCGAAGAAGAGCCTTCGTAGGGGTCGGTTCCGTCGGGGCCCCAGGTGCCTGTGGCATCCCAGTTGTCGAGGTCCTCCATCGAATCGTCGTGCGGGAACGGCAGCGGCACCGTGGTGGTGGTCCTCTCGTTCGACGGCGTCGCGATCTGGCGCGAGTTGAAGACGAAGACCCGGTAGTAGTAGGTGGCGCCTATCGACAGCCCGGTATCGGTGACGGAGGTGTCCCCCGAGTCCGTCGAGGAGAAGATCAGCGTGTCGTTGGCAGTCACGTCGGCGTGGGTCGCGCGGTAGACCTCATAGCGGTCGAACTCCTCGCCCAGCAGGCTCGCCGACCACGAAAGGTCGATCGACTTGAGGTGGGGAACGAGGGGTTCGAGGATGACGTTGTCGGGCAGCTCTTCGATGGCGACGTCGTCGAGGTAGACGTTGGTGTCCCTCCCCGAGCTGCTCTGGCTGACGACGAAGCGGAGCCGCACATCTGACTGGTCGTAGGCGGCGAGCGATACCTGGTAGCGCCGCCACTCGGGAATCGAGGACTCGCCGACGGAGGTGCCGGGCACGGTGGGCCAGCTGAGGCCGCCGTCGGTCGACACCTCGACGCGGAAGGTGCCCCGGTAACCGATGTTGCCGCGGACCCAGTAGGTCAGCTGCGGATCGACGGCGCCGGAGAGGTCGAGCGACCCGGCGAGCTCCATGGCGTGGATGGAGTAGGCCGGCAGGTAGCCCGACGGCGTCGACTCCGCCGACCCGCTGCCGCCGTGGGCCGTGTCCGTGGACGGCGCCCAGGCGGCCGCGAGCCAGTCGTCGGTGCCGTCTTCGAAGTCATCGAAGAACGGCAGGCCGAAGGCACCCGAGTGCTCGTCCACCGACAGGTCGTCGATGTACCAGCCGTCGTCTGACCCGGAGGCGTTCGAGATGAACTCGAACCGGATCCGAAGGTTGACGGCGTCCCGCCAGGGTGAGAGGTCGATCACCTGCTCGGTCCACTCGGTGCGGGTGAGGCTGGCCGTGTACAGCCGGTGCCAGGTGCTCCCGCCATCGGGAGAGATCCAGACGTAGCCCCAATCGCCCGTGTCGGCGAAGGCGTACCGTTCCCAGAAGCGCAGCACCGGCCAGACCGAGCCGGAGAGGTCGACCGACGTCCATACCTCAGAGTTGACCAAGTTCTCGTATATCGTGTCGGGGGAATCGGTGAGAGAGTACAAGCCTCCATGTTGATCGGTGTCGGTGACCTCCCAGTCGCCGGTGAGGTTCCAGCGCTCGAGCGAGCCCTCGAAGTTCTCCGAAAACGGGTAGGGGTTGCCGCCGGTCGTGGTGGTGCTCTCGGACGCGCTGTTGGGCGAGTAGGTGCCGTAGGGGCTGACCGCATAGACCCGGTAGTAGTAGTCGGTGTCGACCGCGAGCCCGGTGTCGGTGAAGGTGGTGGCGTCCTGGTCGGAGATCTCGGCTACCAGTACGTCCTGGATGCCGACGCCCGGGGTGGTGCTGCGGTGGATGGCGTAGTGCGAGAACAGCAGGTCGTTGCAGCGTGCCCAGGTGAGCCGGATCGAGTGCGAGGTCACCACGTCGAGAATCGGCGGGTCGACCACCGTCGGACTCTCGGCGACCGAAATGTCGTCCACGTACCAGCCGTCGGCGCCGTTGGCCGCATCGGTGGTGATGCGGAAGCGCACGAGCACGTCGTTGAGTCCGGCATAGCCCGACAGGTCAAGGCGCTCGCGAAGCCAGCCGGCGGAGCTGCCGTTGGTGAAGGCTGTCAGCGAGGTCCACGAGCTGCCGGCGTCGGTGGAGACCTCGGCGTGGCCTGAGTCCCCGGCCAGGAAGTCGTAGCTGTGAACGAAGCTCAAGACCGGCGACGACGCCGACGAGAAATTCAGCGGGCTCACAAGGGTCAGGCTCTGCGACGCGATCAGGTCACCGTAGTCGCCGCCCGGCGAGTCAGTCCAGCTGTGGGTGGGCGAGAACGCATTCTCCGTGGTCAGCGCCCACTGCGGGTCGGCCGACCACGCGGTGCCGGTGCCCTCGCCGTCGTCCAGAAAAGGGTAGTCCATGCCGGCCGGCGTGGTGGCCTCGACCTCGTTGCTGAGGCTGTGCAGGTCGGCGGATGTCACCACCATGACCTGGTAGTAGAAGGTCGTCTTCGGGGTGACGGTGATGTCGACATGGCTAGGGACTGCCGAATCGTCGATCTCGGCCACCAGCACGGCGTCGTTGCAATCGAAGCCTGACGCCGTCGAACGGTAGATCCGGTAGGACGAGAAATCGGGTTCCCCCGACTCATCCCAGGTCAGCTCGACCGAGTTCGGGGTGACCGTGACCGGGGTGTCGAGGGCGACTGCTGCCGGGCCGTCAGCGATCACCACGTCATCCACGTACCAGCCGTCCTGCTGTACGGTGCCATCGGATTCGAGCCGGAATCGCACCCGGACATCAGCGGAGCCCGTGTAGGCGGAGAGATCGATCTGCTCGCGGACCCAATCACCGACGGCGCCGGTGAAGGTGGCCACGGGGAGACCCCAGGACGTCCCCCCGTCGGTGGAGATCTCGACGTAGCCGAAGTCGTACCCGTCCTCGATCTGGTAGCGGTGCCAGAAGCTGAGCACCGGCCGGGTGGCCGATGTCAGGTCGACCGACGACGCCAGTGTCAGTGAGGCGTCGAGCCAGCTTCCGTACAGGGTCGACGGGCTGTCGGTGGCCGAGCGAGCCGCCGAGTGATAGTACGCCGTTGTGGCGTCCCACGGGGAATCCGCCGACCAGTTGCCGAGCCCGCCTTCGAAGTCGTCGGAGAAGGGGTAGGTTGCGGCCTGGGCCGGAGTCGGGGACCCCGCCAGCAGGGCGAT
>CAZMED010000035.1:13526-19791 GCA_964565045.1 uncultured Thermoanaerobaculia bacterium | reverse complement strand
TCCCGGACGGCGTCGGCGGCTACGGATCGAAGGGCGTCGGCGAGATCGGCCTCGTTCCCACCGCCGGCGCCGTCGCCGCCGCCCTCCACGCCCACGACGGAAGGTGGCGCAACGCGCTGCCGATGGCCGACGCCGCGGCGGCGAGGGCGTCGCTCCCCCGTTCGCGATCGCCGAGAAACGTTGAAACGTTCGAACGTTAAACGTTGAACGTTCCACCCTCCCACCCGACAGGTGGGAAACCGGATCGATTTCGAATTTCGAATTTCGAATTTTCCACCCACCCCCGCGGGCCTGCGGGACGCGCGGCTCACAGGCCGCTCCCCGGAGACGCCTTTCGAGTCGGCGCCTCAATCCACGTCTGGCCTCGCGTCTGCCTGAACGCGACGAAGCCGGTACACTACCATCTGCAATTCGTGGCGCAGCCGCGAATTGCCGAGGGAAGGCATGACCGCACCAGACGCCACCGAATCCGGCCCACCGCCGGACGAGAGCCGAAGCCCGGGCGCACCGATCGCCGCCCGGGCGGGCGACCTTCTCGGCGGACGCTTTCTGCTGCGCCACGTGCTCGGCGACGGCGCCACCGGCACTGTCTTCGCCGCCCTCGACACCGCGGTGGGCCAGAAGGTCGCGGTCAAGCTCCTCCACCCCGATCTCCGGGACGCCACCACCCACGAGCGCCTGCGGCGCGAGGTTCGCGCCGCGCGCCAGGGGCACCCCAACCTGGTCGCCGTCTACGATCTGCACGAGGACGGGGAGAGGCTGTGGCTCAGCATGGAGCTGGTGGAGGGCGAGAGCCTCAAGCAGCGGCTCGCCGACGGCCGGCGGCTCCCGGCCGACGAAGTCGAGGCCATCGGAAGACAGGTGGCGGCCGCCCTGGAGCACCTGCACGGCCTCGGTCTGGTGCACCGCGACGTCAAGCCGGGCAACATTCTGCTCGCTCCCGAAGGCACCGCCAAGCTCTGCGACATGGGACTGACGCGTCCGCTCGAGCAGGGCATGACGGTCACCGCCACCGAGATGGTGGTGGGCACGCCCGCCTACATGGCGCCGGAGCAGGGTCTCGGCGGCGAGCTCACCGGAGCGAGCGACGTCTACGGCCTCGGCATGACCCTTTACCAGTGCCTCGCCGGCACGGTCCCCCTCACCTCGGACACCGCGGTCGCGACCCTGACCCGGCGGCAGCACGAGGCGCCGCCGTCGATCCGCCGCGCGCGCCAGGAGGCCCCGCGCTGGCTGGCGCGGCTGCTGGCCCGGATGCTGGCGCCCCGTCCGCACGACCGGCCCACCGCAGCCCGCGTCCGGCGGGCGATCGAGACGCGCCGCGCGTGGCCGAAGCCCAGGCGGCGGACACAGCGCTTTGCCGCGGCCGCTGCCGCGGTTGCCGCGGCGACCGCCATCGCGGCCCCCTGGGTGCTGCAGCGCGAGACGGTCCGATTTGAAGCCGCCGAAGCGGCGGTCCACGGCCTCGACGCCGACGGACGCCGCACCTGGAGCTACGAGCTGCCGGCGCCGGCGTTGAGCCACCTCGAGGCCGATCTGAACGGCGACGGCCGCACCGAGGTCGTGGTCTCCGGACGAACCACTGTCCAGGCGATCCGCTCGACGCACGAGCTGCGATCCTACGTCCTGGCACTCGGAAGCCGCGGCGAGGTCCTGACGCGGCTGGTACCGGAGGAGCTGATCGGCTCCTGGAGCTTCCCCTATCGCATCGATCTGCAGCCTATGGCCTTCGCCCTCGACCTCGATCGCGACGGCCGCCAGGAGCTGGTCGTCAACTGCCAGCACTCCGTGTTCTACCCGACGGTCGTTGTGGTCTACTGGCCGCGCTGGGACCGTTGGGAGGCGACCCTCGTCCACCCGGGGCATCTCACCGTGTTCGCGCCCGGCACGGCGGAGGGTCTGCCCGGGCTCCGCTTCTTCGGGCTCAACAACCCGCTCGGCCTCACGCCGGTCTACGGCGAGATCGCGCTCGTCCCGCCCGGGGACCGGCTCGGCCACGGCGGTTTGACGCCGGCCCTCGCCGCGCCCCCCGCGGGCGCGCTGGGCGCCAACGTGATCGGCGCCTGGCGCACCTACCTGCCGCTCGACGAGTCGGTGCGCGGGGCCGGCCGCAGCGGCGATCGCATCATGACCCACCCCGACGGCAGTGTCGACATCGGCCAGGGGCAGGGCGACGGCTTCCTCGTCGACCGCTTCGGCAACCCGGTCCCGGGCCCCAACGCAGGCCGCGATCTGCGCCGGGAACGAATCGCGTTCATGACCGGTCTCGCGCTGCTGCAGCCCGACCGCGGCGCGATGACCTCCGGCGGAGTGCACGATCGCATCGCACGTCTGCGCCTCGAAGCCGGACCACTGCTCGAGGAGCCGCCCTACCGGCTGATTCTGGCCCTGTCCGGGGCCCGCGCACTGGCGGCGACCGGTGATCTCGACGGCGCACTCGAGCTGCTGCGCGCGACGGGAGAGGACCAACGAGACCAGGATCTGACCTACCTCCAGGGCAACCTGGAGGCGATCTCGGGCGATCTCGAGGCGGCGCGTTCCACGATCCTCGAGCTGGTCGACACGGGCGGCACCTCCCGCTCCCACCACGACGGGCTCGTCCTGCTGGTGCAGATAGCGACCGCCCTCGGCGACCCCTCCACCCTCGCCACTGCAATCGAGTTCCTCGCTCCGTCCGTTGCGCGCGTGTCGGAGCACCGCCTGCGACGCGGCATCTTCGCCGCCTCCGCCCGGCTGTGGTGGGACCAGAGCCTCGCGTCCGACTGCGAGTTGGAGAGCACTCCACTCGCCGCCCAGGGCGAAGCGATCGGCGTCCTCGCCCGCTGGCGGCTCGACCGCCTTGGGCCGGACGACGTCGCGCGGATGGAGCGGTTCGTCGAGCTGAATCCCGACGGCGCTGGGCTCGGCAGGGTCGCCCTTGCCGCCGCCCACCTCGGCCGCTCCGAACCGCATGCGGCGTTGGCCGTCCTCGAATCCGCGATCGCCACCCTCGAGTCCATGGCCAGGGTCGACTTCGTCGACCATCAGAACCTGCTGCTCGCCCGCGCGGTGCAGGCGGTGGCCCTCGAGGCCGCGGGCGATCACGGGCGGGCTTCCGCCCTCGCGGCCGAGCTCGCCCGCGACCAGCCCCCGGAACTCCTCCCCGGGATCCTCGCGCGCGAGGTGCTGGCTCGCCAGAACTCCCGATCCGGGCTAGAATCGTCCCGGAGGGATCCCCATGCCGGACCAGAGATCTCAGGATGAGAGGGTGTTCCGACTCCACGGCGAGCTGCAGGGGGCGCCGGCGGTCTTCGTCCTCGGCCCTGGAGACAACCGCGTCGGCGCGGACCCCGCCAACCCGATCCACATCCCCGTGCGTCAGGTCTCGCGGAGCCACGCGGTCCTGACCGTGAACGGCGACGGCGTCAGGCTCGAGGACCTCGGCAGCACCAACGGGACCTTCGTCAACGGCGTCCGCGTCCGCCAGGCCCGGCTCGGCGAGAACGACTGGGTCCAGTTCGGGCCGGTCGTCCTCACCTTCGAGTCGCTGAAGGCGGACGAGCACGCCCTTTCCATCACTCTCGACGACCAACCGGCGCGACGCGGCGGCGGCACCGACCATGGGCGAACCACCGAGGTCGGCATTCCACCGCGCACCTCCATCGCCTGGTCCGAGGCCCTCGACGCCTGTGCGGCGAAGCTGATCAGCCGCTGGTCGCCGGACGTCGAGGGCGCGGTCGCCGACCTCGCCAAGGCTCTGGGCGGCTGCTCGGTCGCACTGCTCACGCGGGGCGAGGCGGGCGAGGTCGTGGTCGCGGCCGCGAGCGGCGACCTGGCGGCCATGAAGCGCTGGCACCGCGCGACCGCCATCGACGGCCTTCGTGACGCTCGCTCCGGCAGAGTCCGGATCTCCTCGCACGCTCTCGACGGCGGGCGCCCGGCCGCGGCTGCCGTCGCATGGGTCGAGGGCGGCTGGAGCACGGCCCTGCTCGTCGCCGGCACCGAGATCGCAGCCGCCGAGCGCTCGTTCCTCGAGGTGGCGCTGCGGATGTTCGAGTCGGCCACGGTCCCGGTGCCGGAGAACGGGCTCGCCGCGTTGGATCCGGCGGTCGCCCCGGACCTGCAGTTCCCGGACTGGCACGTCGTCGGCCGCTCCCCGGCCATGACCGCGCTCTACCGGCAGCTCGCGACCTTCCTCCGCGGCAGCGTCCCCCTGCTGGTGACCGGCGAGACCGGCGTCGGCAAGGAACACGTTGTGCGCATCCTGCACACCTCCTCGGACCGCGCCGCCGGTCCCCTGCAGGTCGTCAACTGCACCGCCATACCTCCCGATCTCCTCGAGGCCGAGCTCTTCGGCATCGAGGCCGGCGTCGCCACCGGCGTCACCCGCCGCCGCGGCAAGCTGCAGCTCGCCAACGGCGGGATCCTCTTCCTCGACGAGATCGGCGACATGGCCCCCGCGCTGCAGGCCAAGCTCCTGCGCGCCCTTCAGGAGGGCGAGGTCCAGCCCCTCGGCGCCTCGTCCCCCATTTCGGTGGACGTGCGAATCGTCGCTGCCACCAACACCGACCTCGAGCAGCGCGTCCGCGACGGCCTCTTCCGCAAGGACCTCTTCTACCGCATCGCCGGCTGCGAGCTCCGCGTGCCGCCGCTCCGGCGGCGCCGGGAGGACATCCCCGCGCTCGCCCAGTTCTTCCTCGAGCGTGCAGCGAAGGAGAACCAGAAGGCGATCCGCGGCCTCTCGGTCGCGGCGATGGAAGCCCTGCAGAATGCCGCCTGGCCCGGCAACATCCGCCAGCTCCAGCGCGAGCTCACCCGCCTCGTCGCGGTGTGCCCCGCCGGCCTCACGATCGAGACCGCCATGATCTCGCCGGCGGTGTTGTCCGAGCCCGCCCCCGACGAGCCGGAGGTCGAAAGCAGCACTCTCGAGATCAAGCACCACCTCGAGGCGGTGGAGAAGCGGCTCATCGAGCGCGCCCTCGAGCGCGCCGAGGGCAACCACTCCGAAGCGGCCCGGCTTCTGGGCGTGACCCGCAACGGGCTGAGCATGAAGATCAAGCGGCTGGGGATCGAGCTCGACTGAGCCCTTCCCGCTGAGCGGAGCGGAGCCCGAGCGGTGCGGCGGCGAACCCGGGAATCGAACGAAAAAATCGGTCCGGCCTTCGGAGGGGGTGGCCGGACCGAGACGCGCGAGGAGGAGTCGCGCTCGAACCCATCGAACGATCCTTCCGTGCCGTTCGTTTGCGGTGCTCTCGACCCGCGGCGGCTGCCCGGTTTCGAGGGCGCCCGGTTCTGTCCCATCCAAAAGCACACCCCGTGCCAGGTTCCCGTCTCTCGACAGGGACCGCGCAGGTGGTCTTTCCTCAATGGTTTGACGAAATCCCCGCCAAGCCCCCGCTCTCTCGGCGCCGGCGGGAGTGCCAAGCGGCTGCGCAGCACGCCCATTCAGTGAGCACCGGACGAGCACGGGCATCGGGCGGACCCGCGCCGCCGTCAGGTGGCGAGAATGGAGCGGACCTCCCCGAAGAAGGCGTCGAGCTCTGCATCGACAAAGTACCGGTCGGGGCCGGGCGCGAGGCTCACATCGCCGCTGTTGACCACCACGACGTCCCCGCCGGCCATCTCGGGGAGGAAGGCGGCCGGATAGACGGAGAGTGAGGAGCCGAGAACGAGCAACAGGTCACTCCCGGCCACCATGGGCGAGGCCTCCTCCAGAGCATGCACCGGCTCGCCGAAGAAGACCACGTCGGGTTTGATGACGCCACCGCAGGCGCAGCGCGGGACCGCCACCTCGTGCACCATCCGCTTCATCGAGTCGAGGTCGTACTCCCGGCGGCAGGCCAGGCAGTGGCTGGTCCAGTAGTCGCCGTGCACCGAGATCACGTTCCGCGAGCCCGCCTTCTGGTGCAGGGCGTCGATGTTCTGGGTGATGACCGCCGTCAGCCGGCCCTCACCCTCGAGCTTGGCGAGGAAGTGGTGGGTCAGGGTCGGCTCGATGGAGTCGATGACGCCGAGGAAGTCGCGGGTGAACTCGAAAAACGGCGCCGGATCACGGGCGAAGGCGCCGATCTCGAAGACCCGATCCGGGTCGTAGCGCCGGGTGACGTAGAGCCCGTGCGGGCCGCGGAAGTCGGGGATGCCGGCGGCGGTCGAGATCCCCGCGCCGGTCAGCGCCACGACCCGCTCCGCCCTGCGGATCATCTCGGCGCACGCCGCGGCATCGAGCTCGTTGCGTCGGAACATCGGCGATCCGAGCTTACCATCCGCGCCATCGACCCGTCAGGTG
>CAZMED010000035.1:0-13426 GCA_964565045.1 uncultured Thermoanaerobaculia bacterium | reverse complement strand
GCGTCGGAACATCGGCGATCCGAGCTTACCATCCGCGCCATCGACCCGTCAGGTGCAGTGATGGAGGCAGACGTCAGTGCCAGCGGCAGTGGCAACGGCAGTCGCAGCGGCAGAGGACAGCGACCGGGACAGCGACAGTGGCAGTGAACCGGCGGCCGCCATGGTGGTGCGGCCGTCGTCCCGGCCGCACTTCCTCGGTTTGGCCGTTCTAGCGCGGGCGAGACGCCCGCACGACCATTTCTGACAGCTGTCCCGGACCGATGCAGCCAGAAACCGCCACTGTGGTGCCGTCCCGGCTGCGGTTGGGCGGGGGATCTCGCACCTGGTCTATCGAATCTCGCTTTTGAGTGGGTGGGCGGCCCTGATCCCTGCCCCTCCGCCCCTCTGCGCCTCTGCGCCTCTGCGTTTACGGTCGGGTGGGCGGAAATCCGAAATCCGAAATCCCAAATCCGAAATCTGTCCATATCCATCTCACCGTCAACCCAGCCTGACCCAACGTTCTAACGTTCAACGTTCGAACGTTTTAACGATGTATAGTGTCCGCGACGACATGCTCGAGATCGCCGCCATCCTCAACCGCCTCTCCATCGCCGTCCAGCTCGCGGTGGTGCTGTGCCTCTTCACCTACTTCCTGGTCCTCGGGCGGATCGTCCGGTTGCGCGAAGTGCGCTTGTGGATGCTGGCCTGGCTGGCCAACGCGGCGGCGCTGGCCGCGGTCTTCGTCCACGCCTTCGCGGAGCTCCCGCCGGCCGGCCACCGCACCACCCTGGTCCTGTACCTCGCAGGCAAGGCGGGCTTCGCCATCCTCATCGTGGCCGGCGCCCGCCACCACCTCCAGCCCGGGGTCCGCACCCTCGCCGGACCGGGCCGGGTCGCCGCCTTCGTCGCGGTGTGGAGCGCCGCACTCGGACTCGCCGTGCCGAGCCTGTGGCAGGGGCAGCTCGCGGGCAGCGTCCTCGTGGCGGTGCTCTTCCTCATCGGCGGCCTCACCGTGCTGCGCAATCCGCGATCGAGGATCTCGCGCTGGCTGGGCTGGGCCATGCTGCTCGAATGCGCGTTCTTCGCCTACTCCGCGGCGCTGCTGGTGCCGGCGCTGTGGGGCAACCGGCTCGGCATGGCGTTTCTCGGTTACTCCTCCTTCGTCGAAGCCTGGGTCGAGCTCGTCCTCGGGCTGAGCTGCATCGCGGTGCTCTCCGATCGGCGGGAGGAGCAGCTCCACTACGCCAACCGCGAGCTGCTCGAGTCGCAGGAACGCCTGAGCCGGCTGGTCGACGTCGACCCGCTCACCAACCTCGCCAACCGGCGCAGCCTGCGCAGGGCGATGGACGCCGTCTCTGCAACCGGGGGTGCCCTGATCTTCATCGACATCAACCGCTTCAGGGACATCAACGACCTCTTCGGCCACCGCGTCGGCGACCACACGCTGCAGCGCCTGGCGCGGCTGATCGGCGAGCAGTTCCGGCCCGAGGACCACCTCATCCGCTGGGGCGGAGACCAGTTCCTGGTGGTCGCCCCGGGTATGGACCGGGGCAGTGCGGGCGAACGGGTGGCCGCGATCCGCTCCACGCTGCGCCACCCGACCGGAGACCTGCCGTCGTTTTCGGTCGCCGCCGGGGTCGCCGAGCTGGCTCCGGGAGGCGACGCCGCCGCCGCGCTCGAGGACGCGGACCGGCGGATGGACGCCGAGAAGACGAGGGGCCGGTAGCCCGCCGTGTCGGACCGGCTGCACCCGCCGTCGCTCGAGCGACTCACGGCCTGGATCGCCGACGAGCTCGCGGCCAAGGACTCGATCCTCGGCATCCCGCGCCGGCTCTTCTTCCGCCCCGGCGTCCGCGACCGCTTCCGCACCACGATCTTCGGGCACGTGCTCGAGTCCCCGATCGGCGTCGCCGCCGGGCCGCACTCGCAGATGGCCGGAAACATCGTTGCCGCCTGGCTGTGCGGCGCCCGTTTCATCGAGCTCAAGACCGTGCAGACCCTGGACGGGCTGGAGATCCCGAAGCCCTGCATCGACATGCAGGACGAGGGCTACAACGTCGAGTGGTCGCAGGAGCTCGGCATCGAGCAGTCCTTCGCCGAGTACCTGCACGCCTGGGTGCTCATCCACGCCCTGCACCGCCATCTCGGCTTTCCCGGCCGCGCCCCCGGGGTGGTCTTCAACCTCTCGGTGGGCTACGACCTCGCCGGAATCCGCAGCTCCAACATGCAGTGGTACCTCGACGGGATCGAGGACGCCGGTACACGGCTCGAGCGGTGCGTCGCGGTGGTCGCGCGCCGCTTTCCCGCGCTCGCGGACATCGAGGTGCCGCGCCGCCTGTCCGACAGCGTCACCCTCTCCACCATGCACGGCTGCCCACCGGAGGAGATCGGAGCGATCGGCGCCTACCTCCTGTCGGAGCGCGGCCTCCACACCTCCATCAAGCTCAACCCCACCCTGCTCGGTGCGGAGACGGTGCGCGAGATCCTGAACCGGCGGCTCGGCTACCGCGACCTCGAGGTCGCCGACGCGAGCTTCGATCGCGACCTCGCCTACCCCGACGCGCTGAGGCTGGTCGACGAGCTCCGGGCGCACGCCGGCAGCTGCGGGCGCGACTTCGGGGTCAAGCTCACCAACACGCTCGCGGTCGCCAACCACCGTCCCGTTTTCGACCCCTCCCAGACAACGATGTACCTCTCCGGAAGGCCGCTGCACGCGCTGGCCGTCGCACTCGCCCATCGTCTCTCGGAGGACGTCGCCGGTCTGCTGCCGACGTCGTTCTCCGGCGGCGCCGACGCCACCAGGATCGCGTCCCTGCTGCGCTGCGGCCTGCGCCCGGTGACGGCGTGCTCCGACCTCCTCAAGCCGGGCGGCTACCTGCGCCTCGGCCAGTACCTCGACAATCTCGAGACCGCGATGCTGGCCGACGGGGCCCCCGACCTCGGCGCCCTGGTGCGCGCCGGCGCTCCCGAGGCGCACACCCTGGCCGAGGCGGCGCGGTCCAATCTCCGCCGCTACGCCGCCGCGGTCCTCGAAGACCCGGCCCTCCACAAGGAGACCTTCGACCGCGACCACACCAAGACCTCCCGCGCTCTCGGGCTCTTCGACTGCATCCGCGCTCCCTGCACCGACGCCTGCGACGTCGACCAGAAGGTGCCCGAGTACATGCGCCGGGTCCGGCTCGGCGACCTCGCAGGCGCCGCAAGCATCACCCGCGAGGACAACCCGCTGGCCTCGATCCTGGGCCGCACCTGCCACCACCCGTGCGAGCCGGTCTGCCTGCGCACCCATATGGACCGGCCGCTCGCGATCCGCGAGATCAAACGCCTGATCACCGACCACGAGCACCCGCCGCGCGCGAACGCCCGACGGGGCACGGTCGGCGATCCGATCGCCGTCGTCGGCGGCGGTCCCTGCGGCCTCGCCGCCGCCAGCTTCCTCGCCCGCGCGCGGCGCCCGGTCACGGTCTTCGAGGCGCGGACGGCGAGCGGCGGCATGGTGTCGGACACCATCCCCGGTTACCGCGCCGCACGGGAGGCGATCGAGCGCGATCTGCAGCGGGTCGCCGCGCTCGGCGTCGAGGTGCGCTTGGGGCAGGAGGTCGGCAGCGACCTGACCCTGGAGAAGCTGCGCGCCGAAGGCTTCGGCCCGGTGGTGATCGCGGTCGGCGCCCGCCGCGGCAGACGCCTCGGCCTCGACGGCGAGGACAGCGAAGGGGTCCTCGACGGACTCGACTTCCTGCGCGCGGTGCGCCGCGGCGTGGCGCCGGCGAGGGGGCGCCGCGTGGGCGTGATCGGCGGCGGCGACGTGGCGATGGACTGTGCCCGCACCGCCCTCCGTCTCGGCAGCCCCGAGGTGACGGTCTTCTACCGCCGGACCCGCGCCGAGATGCCGGCCCAGCAGGAGGAGGTGCGCGACCTGCTGGCCGAGGGCGGGCGGCTGGAGGAGCTCGTCGCGCCGATCCGCATCCGCGCGACGCGGGGTCGGCTCGAGGGCCTCGTGATGGCGCGGATGCAGCTCGGCGCCGCCGACGAGAGCGGGCGGCGGCGGCCGCAGGCCGTGCCCGGCGAAGAGATCGAGGTCGATCTCGATACCGTCATCCTGGCGGTCGGCCAATCGCCGGATCTCGGCGTCCTGGGGGGCGTCCGGGCGGAGCTCACGCCTGCAGGCTACCTGGCGGTCGACCCGGCGACCGGCCGAACCTCGATCCCCGGGGTCTACGCCGGCGGCGACATCGCGGGCGCCGGTCCGGCCAGCATCGTGGCGGCGGCCGGCGACGGGCGGCGCATCGCCGACGCGATCCTGGAGCGCTCGCGGCCGCATCCGGAGCCCGTCCGCCAGCCCGGGCCATGGCCGGTCTTCGACCGCATCGACCTGCTGCGGCGGCGCGCGCGGATCGAGCCCAGGGTGGATATCCCGCAGCGTCCGCCGTCCGCGAGATCCGACTTCTCAGAGGTGACCCTCACGATGACGGCCGAGGTCGGCGCGGCCGAGGCCTGGCGTTGCCTGGACTGCGACGCCCTCTGCTCCACCTGCGAGGGAGTGTGCCCCAACCGCGCGATCGTCACCTACACCGCGCGGCCTAAGCTGCTGCGGCTCCCACGACTGACTCGGGACGGCGACGGGGTGAAGGTCGGCGGGTCCGCGTCCTTCCGCATCGAGCAGGGCCCGCAGGTGGCGGTTCTCGCCGACCTGTGCAACGAGTGCGGCAACTGCGTCACCTTCTGCCCCACCGCGGGGCGTCCGTGGCGGGACAAGCCTCGGTTGTACCTCGACCGCGCCGAGTTCGTGGGCGAGCCGGACAACGCCTTCATGCTGCTTCGGCGCGGCGAGGTGCGCGGTCTGGACGCTCGCTTCGCGGGCGAAACCCACCGGTTGTGGGCGGGCCGCGTCCTGCACTACAGCTCGCCCGCCCTCCGCCTCTCGCTCGACGCCGCGTCCCTCGAGGTCGAGTCCGCCGTCCCCACGGGCCCCGCCGCCGGCGGCGACCTGCTCGACCCGGCGCGGCTGGGCACGATGCTCGCGCTCCTTTCCGCCCTCACCGAATCCATGCCGGAGCTCCCGGCCGTGGACGTCGACCCGGACTGACCTCCGCCCCTCCGCCCCTCCGCCCCTCTGCCCCTCCGCCCTGGACACGGGTGGGCGGAAATCCGAAATCCCAGATCCCAGATCCGAAATCACCTCGAGATGCCCTGCCGCCCTGCCAACCGCCGCGGTAGACTTGACCCACGATGCGCACCCGATTCGTCAACCTGCGAATTCCGGCCGGCGACAACCGGACGCGTTTCGCCGAGCTGGTGGTGGAGGACGGCCGCTTCGAGGAGATCCTCGACGCCGGCGGGGCGACCGCCTCCGGCGACGAGCACTGGGTCGACCTCGGCGGCGCCCTGGTGCTGCCGGGCGCGATCGACGGCCACGTCCACTTCAACGACCCCGGATTCACCGAACGCGAGGACTTCTCGAGCGGCACCCGGGCGGCGGCGGCCGGCGGCGTCACCTGCATCGCCGACATGCCCTGCACCTCGCTGCCGCCGGTCACCGACGTCGAGGCGCTGGCCGCCAAGCTGGACGTGATCCGGTCCAAGGCCGTCGTCGACTTCGTCCTCTGGGGCGGCGTCTCCGGCAACACCCTCGAGGCCCCCGGTTGGCAGGACCGCCTCGCCTCCCTGGCGGACCACGGCGTCGGCGCGATCAAGGTCTACCTCCTGTCGGGGATGGACAGCTTCCGAGACCTTTCCGCCGAATCGCTGCGCGCCGTCCTCGTCGAAACCCATCGGCTCGGCATCCCGGTGGGCGTGCACGCCGAGGACCGCGCGATCGTCGAGGAGCTCACGAGCCGCGCCCACCGCCACGGCGAGGACTCGCCGGCGGCCTACGCCGCCTCGCGGCCGTCCGAGGCCGAAGCCGCCGCCGTTGCCACCTGCATCGAGGCGTGCCGCGCCACCGGCGCCAGGCTGCACATCGTCCATCTCGCATCCGGCGAGGCCCTGGACCTCGTGAGCGCGGCCCGGCTGGAGGGGCTGCCGATCTCGGCCGAGACCTGCCCCCACTTCCTGGAGTTCACGGCGGACGATCTCGAGCGCCTGGGCTCGGTGCTCAAGACCGCCCCCGTGGTCAAGAGCGCCCGCGATCGGGAGCGTCTGTGGCAGGGGCTGGCCGACGGCGAGCTCAGCTTCGTCGCCTCCGACCACGCCGCCGGGCGCTGGCCGGAGGAAAAGGAGACCGGCTCGATCTGGAGCGACTACGGCGGCGTCCCCGGGGTCGAGCTGCTGCTGCCCTACCTGTTCAGCAGCGGTGTACGCTCGAGCCGGCTCACCCTCCAGCGCCTGGCCGAGGTGACCTCCTCCGAGCCGGCCCGCTTCTTCGGCATCGAGCACCGCAAGGGCAGCCTGCGCCCGGGCTGCGACGCGGACTTCGTGGTCTTCGACGAGCGCGCGCGGTGGACGGTGCGCGGCAGCGGGCTCCACAACCTCAACCCCTACACGCCCCTCGAGGGCGTGGAGCTCACGGGTCGGGTGCTCGCGACCTACCTACGCGGCGACTGCATCTACGAGCGGCAGGCGGACGGCGGCGAGACCTTCGGACCGGCTGGCGGGGGCGTTTGGGTGCGGCGGGGCGTGGCGTGAACGGCGGCCGCGATCCCGTCACGCTCCTTGCGAACGGTGTCGTCGTCACCGGCGGGGAGGCCCCAAAGGTCGTGGTCGACGGAGCGGTGGCGTGGTCCGGCGAGCGTATCGTCGGCGTCGGCCCGGCGGCCGAGCTGGCGGCCGGGTTCCCGGACGCCGAGCCTGTCGACGCCGCCGGCGGCCTCATCCTGCCCGGCTTCATCAACCTCCACCACCACCTCTACTCCGTGCTCGCGCGCGGCCTCTCGCCGGTCGACGCGCCGAGAGACTTCGGCCAGATCCTCGACCGGTTGTGGTGGCGGCTCGACCGCGCCCTGACCCCGGAGACGGTCCGCCTGTCGGCCCTGCTCGGGGCCGCCGACTGCATTCGTGCCGGCTGCACCACGGTCTTCGACCACCACGCCTCGCCGACCTGCCTGCGCGGCAGCCTCGACCTTATCGCCCGCGCCCTCGACGAGGCGGGCCTCTCCGCCGTCCTGTGCTACGAGATCTCCGACCGCAACGGCCGCAACGAGGCGGTCGCCGGCCTGGTGGAAAACCTGCGCTTCATCGACGAGCACCAGGACGACCCGCGCATCCGCGGCACCCTCGGCCTGCACGCGAGCTTCACCCTCTCCGACGCGACCCTCGACGAGGTCGCCGACCGGCGCCCGCCGGGCTGCGGCTGCCACGTCCACCTCGCCGAGGACGGGCTCGACTACCAGGCCTCGGAGATCGCCTTCGGCGCCGCCCCGGTCGACCGCTTCGCCTCGCGCGGCCTGCTCGACGAGCGGGCGATCCTCGTGCACGGGGTGCACCTCACCTCGGAGAGCCGGGCCGTGGTCGCCGGCAGCGGCTCGATCCTCGTCCACTGCCCGGAGTCCAACGCCAACAACGCGGTCGGGCGCCTCGACGCGGAGCGCGCCGACCACGAGGGCTGCCTGGTGGCGCTCGGCACGGACGGCATGTCGTCGGCAATGCTGCGGGCCCTGCGCTTCGCCTTCCTCGTCCAGCGCGCGGGCCGTCGCGACCCGACAGCCGGCTTCACGCTGCACCCGCGCCTGCTCCACAACAACGCGGTGGCGGCGCGGCGATTCTTCGACGAGCCGCTGCTCGGTGAGCTCGCGGTGGGCGCCCCGGCGGACATCTGCGTCGTTGACTGCCCGCCGCCGACTCCGATCGACGCCTCCAATTTTTTCGGCCACCTCGTCTACGGCGCCGCCGAAGCCCCGGTGCGCCACACCGTTGCCCGCGGCGAGCTCCTGCTCGAGGACTTCCGCCTCACCGGGCTCGACCTGCAGGCGATCGCCGAGATCGCGCGCATCGAGGCGCCCGGGCTGTGGGAGCGCTTCCGGGCGATCGGCGAGTCGCCGGCGGACTGGCTGCCGGTGTAGAAGCGCATTCATCGCTCGAACGTTGGAACGTTGAACGTTCGAACGTTCCGCCCGCCCATCCGGCAGCCGGGACGGCTGCCCCACAAAGAGTCGTTTACGCTCCGAACGCCCTTGTGGGGCACGCGCCTCGCGTGCCGGGCGGGCGGGACGTTTGAGCGTCCAAGCGTTGAGACGATCCCACCCCGCCTCCTAAGAGGACGGGAAGGGGTGGTCGGGAACGTTCAAACGTTCAACGTTCGAACGTTCGAACGTCATAGATCGAAGCGCTGGCGGAGGGCGTCGCCGACGCGCGCGAGCCCGGCCTGGAGGTCCTCGGTCCTCGCGCCGATGCCGAAGCGCACGTAACGGTCCATGCCGAAGGTGTCGCCGGCGAGAACGAAGACGCTCTTCTCGGTCCGCAGCCACGAGCTCAGCTCGCTGGAGTTGATTTCGAGGTCGTAGCGCATGAAGGCCATGCCCCCGGCCTTCGGCGGGATGAAGTGGAAGACGTCTTCGAAGCTCTCGACCCAGGCCGTCATCACCTCGAGGTTGCGGCGCAGCATCGAGCGGCTGCGCTCGAGGATCTCCGCGCGTTTCGCGGGCGCCAACGCGACCACGGCGATCCGGTTGCTGAGGAGACCGGCCGTGATCGAGGTGTAGTCGTGGTAGGCCCACGAGTCGGCGATCATCTCCTCGGGACCCACCAGCCACCCGATCCGCAGCCCGGGCAGGGCGTAGGCCTTCGACAGCCCGGCCGCCGCCACCACCCGTTCGGCGAGGCCGACGAAGCTCGTCGTCTCCCGGCCGTCGAGCTCGGCACCGCGGTAGACCTCGTCGGCGTAGACCCAGGCCCCGACGCCGTCGGCGATCGCCGCGATCTCTCGCATGTCGGCTTCGCTGAGGACCGCACCGGTCGGATTGGATGGGTTGCAGACTGCGATCATCTTCGTGCGCGGCGTCACCTGCCGCCGCAGCTCCTCGAGATCGGGAGCCCACGCCCGGTCCTCGCGCAGGTGGAAGGCCTTCGGCACCGCTCCCATCTCCTCGACGATGCCCCAGATCTGCATGTAGTTGGGGACCATCATCACCACCTCGTCCCCGGGCTCGAGCAGGGTGTGGCAGGCGATGAAGTTGGCCTCGGAGGACCCGCTGGTAATGAGGACGTTGGCGGCCGATTGCCGCGGGTACAACGCGGCCACGCGCTCGCGCAGGGGGAGGGCGCCGTTGGTCTGCCCGTAGCCGATCGGCACCGCCGCCAGCTCGGCGAGCTGCTCCGCGCTGAGCAGCTCGTCGAGGCGCAACGGGTGGAAGCCGCTCTCGGTGAGGTTGTACTCGACGGTGTTCTCGTACAGCGACTGCACGCGCTCGAGCTCGAAGATGGGAATCCTCATCCGTCCTCCTCGTCATCCGCCCCGAGCTCCGGGGCGCAGCCGATGCGCCGGAGCGTCGCAGCATCGATTCTCCCCCCGGACAGTACCAGCACCACCCGGCGGCCCGCGAAACGATCTCGGCGCGCGAGCAGCGCCGCCACGGTCAGCGCCGCCGCCCCCTCGACGACGAGGCCTTCCTCCTCGTGCAGGCGGCGAATCGCCGCTGCAATCTCGTCCTCGTCGACCAGCACGAAGTCGTCCACCAGGTCGCGGCACAGCTCGAAGGTGACGGCGCCGGGTTCGATGCCTCCGGCGGTGGCGTCGGACAGCGTCGGCAGGCTCGGCTGATCGACGATGCGGCCGGCCTCCACCGAGCACGCCATCACGCACGAGTTACGCGGCTGGCATCCGATCACCCGGACCGACGGGTCGGCGGCGTCGAGGCAGGCGGCGATGCCGCCGATCAGGCCGCCGCCGCCCACCGGCACCAGCACGTCGTCGAAGCCCTCGAGCTGTTCCACCAGCTCGAAGGCGGTGGTCCCCTGACCCTGGATCACCTCGAGGTCGTTGTACGGCGAGATCCAGACGGCGTCGTGATCACGCGCGTACGCCGCCGCCGCCAGCTCGGCCTCGACGCAGTCCTCCCCCACCAGCTCGAGCGGCAGCCCGGACGACCGCAGCCAGCGCAGCTTGCCCTCGCTCGCGGTCTTCGGCATGAACAGCCGGCCCTCGAGCCCGAGCTCGCGGACCGCGTGTGCGAAGGCGGCGCCGTGGTTGCCGGTCGAGGCGGTGACGAGCAGGCGCCGGCGATCGTCGGCGCTCGAGCCGAGGATCTTGTTGAGCACCCCGCGGATCTTGAAGGACCCGGTCTCCTGCTGGCACTCGAGCTTGAGGTGGACCTCGGCCCCGATCAGCCGGCCGAGGCCCTCCGAAAGGCGGCACGCCGTGCGCCGCACGTGCGAGCCGAGCCGCTTCCTGGCCGCGGCCATCTCGCGCCGAGTGAAACGCTCACGGTCTCCGCCGGTCAGGGTACCCATCCGGGCACCACCCTAACCCAGAAGCGTCGATCGGTTGATGTTTTCGTTGCGCCTGCGGCGGCGCGCTCAGTCTTTGGCGACCTCGAACAGCGTCTTCAAGGCGACGACGAGGACCGCCGCCGAGATGAAGGCGACCAGGTGCGCCATGACAGCGGTTACCGCGCCTCCGACGAACGGGATCGACATCACCGACGTCGCCGACAGCATCAGCCCGATGGCCGCGAGCAGAAAGGTCTTCGTCTCCGCACCGGTGACGTTCATGAAGCCGACGATCAGACCGAGCACCGCCAGCACCCAGTACATCCAGCTCTCGGCGACAAGCAGCCCCGCCACCACGCAGATCACGAAGCCCACGATGAACGCCCATTTCCCGAGGTTCTGCATCGTACTCTCCTCCTTCGTCATTTTTCGCACCGGTTGCTGGGCCCCACTATAGGGCGGCGGGTCCGGTGTGTCACGTCGAGCACGAAAACGCCGCCCGGCAGTCCGGGCGGCGTCGTCAGACTCTCGAGCAGAGATGCGCGGTCAGTCCGTCAGGTTCTTCAGGATCTCGCCGAAGTGCTTCCACTGGCTCGACGCCCACTCGGCCGCTGCCTGAACCTTGTCACCGACCTTGACCATCGTGTAGTTGGTCCCCACGCGACTCCAGTCGACCACGTTCCACCACGCGGCGATGTAGTCCGGCCGGCGGTTCTGGTAGTGCAGGTAGTACGCGTGCTCCCACACGTCGAGTCCGAGGATCGGGATCCCGGCGCCGCTGGAGATCGGGTTGTCCTGATTGGCGGTCTTGGTGACCAGCAGCTTGCCGTCGCCGCCGACGCACAGCCACGCCCAGCCGCTGCCGAACTGCGTCGCGCCGGCCTTGGCGAACTCGTCCTTGAACGCCGCGAACGAGCCGAAGGAGCTCTTGATGGCGTCGGCGAGACCGCCTGAGGGCTCGCCGCCGCCATCCGGGCCCATCACCGTCCAGAACAGCGTGTGGTTGACGTGCCCCCCGCCGTTGTTGCGGACGGCGGTGCGGATCGACTCCGGCAGCGCGTCGAGATCGCGGATCAGCTCGGCCGGGGTCTTCGCCTGCAGGTCGGGGAGGCCCTCGAGGGCCGCGTTGAGGTTGTTGACGTAGGCCTGGTGGTGCTTGCCATGGTGGATCTCCATGGTGCGCGCATCGATGTGCGGCTCCAGGGCCTTGAAGTCATAGGGCAGATCGGGCAGCTTGAAGCTCATGGGTCGCCTCCTGGTTTGAGATTTTCGGACCGCGCACGGTATGAATTGAGTCGCAGTCGCCGATTGATGGCAACACAACGGGAGGCCAATCGATTCCTGGTCGAGTCGTCAGGAGTACCTGGACAGCACCTCGAGCAGCGCTTCGGCCAGGTACGCCATCTGCTCGCGGCTGTTGTAGAGCTGAGCCGACAGGCGAAGCAGCCGCTGCCCCGGTGCAGGCCACGGAATCACAGGCACCTGGATCGCCCAGTCGCGGTACAGCGCCTCCTGCACCGGGTCGCGTTCGCCGGCGGCCGTTCGCCGGTCGCCGCGTGCGTCGGGCAGCGGCAGCGAAGCCATGCTGCCGACCATCGCGCCCGGGCACGGCAGGTCCAGCCCGAGGGCCGCTGCGAGCGTGCGCCGCCCCTCCAGGGCCAGCTCGTGATTGCGCCGGCGCACCTCCGGCCAGCCTCCATCCACCATCGCGCCAAGCGCCTCGAGGCTCGCCGGCACGCTCAGCCAGGCGTTCGGGTCGCGGGTCCCGGTCCAGTCGTGCTCGAGGTGGTAGCGCGAGCGCTCGCCGGCGTGGGCGTTGGCGCCGTGGCTGATCACCAGCGGCCTCACCGAGCTCCTGAGGTCCTCACGCACGGCCAGGAAGGCCGCCCCCTTCGGGGCGCAAACCCACTTGTGGCAGTTGCCCGTGTAGTAGGCGGCGCCCAGGGCCGTGAGATCGAGCTCGAGCATACCGGGGGCGTGCGCGCCGTCGACCAAGACGTCGACACCGCAGCCCTGGACCTCGCGAACCAGGCTTTCGAGCGGCATCACCAGCGCCGTCTGGCTGGTGACGTGATCGATCAGCAGCAGCCTCGTCCTGGCGGTCACCCGCTCGACAACCCGGTCGAGGATCTCGTCCGGCGACTGCAGCGGGAAGGGTAGCCGCACCACCTGAACCACCGCGCCCGTCGCCGCAGCGACCGCCTCGAGCGCGTTGCGGCAGGCGTTGTACTCGTGGTCGGTGGCGAGGAGCTGGTCCCCTGGACGGAGCTCGAGGCTGCGCAGCACGGTGTTGACCCCGGTGGTCGTATTGGCCACGAAAACCAGATCCTCGGGTCGAGCGCCCACGAAGCCGGCGAGGGCGGCCCGTGCGGCGTCGAGCGCCGGCTGGTACCGGCGTTCGAAGAACGCCACCGGGTCAGACTCGAGCAGGGCGCGGAATCGGGCCTGCTCTGCGAGTACCGTGCGCGGCGTCGCTCCGAAGGAACCGTGATTGAGGAACACGATTCCCGGGTCGAGGTCCCAGTGACCGGCGAGAGAGCCCGGGGCGGGCAGCGCACGCTTCACCGGCACATTGTCGCTCATTCCCCCGCCGGTGCGCGCCATCGTTGGAACGTTGTCCTCATCCGGAATTGGATGGCATGGAGAGTCCGGATACAACCCGTGCCCGTCTCCGTCTCCGTCTCCGTGCCCGAATTCAGGGTCAGTGACAGCGGCAGATGACAGTGACAGCTGCAGGGTCAGAGGGCAGCGGCCGCCACAGCGACCGTGGCAGCTAGCCGGCGGCGCGACCATCTCCGATGCGTTCACACCGATCGATTCGAGGAGTCGCTTGAACCACAGAGACACAGAGGGCACAGAGCCGCACAGAGGATTTTCCGACCCATCGCAGGACTGTCCGGAGATCATCATGTTCCGAGGTCGAGTTTTCTCTCTGTGAATTCTCTGTGTTCTCTGTGCCTCTGTGGTTCAGGTGGGCGGCCGGAAATCCGAAATCCGAAATCCGAAATCCGAAATGGTCGGGCGGGCGGAATTCCTAATTCCTAATTCCTAATTCCTAATTCCCAACTCGACCCGTGCCCACCTC
>CAZMED010000034.1:8613-19821 GCA_964565045.1 uncultured Thermoanaerobaculia bacterium | reverse complement strand
AGCGGCAGTGGACAGCCACAGCGCACAGGTGGGCGCGTGAGCACAGCCGTTGACTCCGGCTGGGCCACCGACGATCCCCGGACGTGAACGACCCGGAGGCGAACATGCCGCGGTCGCGCCATCTGCTCGCTGCCCCGGTCGCTGCCACGGACGCGGCCCTCCGACACAGAAACTGTCACTGAGGCTGCCACTGAGACTGTCACTGTCATCTGCCACTGTCACTGGAAATCGATCCTGGCGAGTGTCGCTGTCATTCGGACGCGGACTCGGATGCGGGTCTCACCGGCTTCCGCATCTCATGCAATTTAGGATGCGTCGAACGTTCGAGCCCGGAGCGTTCTTCAGGGCGTCGGGATGACGGCCTGACAGCCGGGGCAACCTCGCCCACCCACCCGGCAGCCGAGACGGCTGCCCCACAATACCCACCCCGCGCGGTGCCGCTTTGTGGGGCACGCGTCTCGCGTGCCGGGTGGGTGGGCGGAAATCCGAAATCGACGTGAGGGCGGGCGGGCAACGTTCCAACGTGCAACGTTCCAACGTTCAAACGACCGGGGTGGGTGGGCGGGAACGTGCAACGTTCCAATGTTCAGTAATACGGCCGGTACCCCAGGTCCTCGTCCTCGATGGGGCCCTTCTGCCTGAGCTGCTCGATGCCGACCACCGCCTCGTCGCGGGTGACGAACGCCATCTCGTGGCGACGGCTCATGACCAGGGCCTCCTTGGGGCAGGCGTCGACGCAGTAGCCGCAGAAGACGCACCGCAGGAGGTCGATCTCGAAGCTGAGCGGGCGCTTCTCCCACTCCACCGCCGCTTCCGGGTCCTCCTCGGCGACGATGCTGATGCAGTTCGCGGGGCACACGGTTTCGCACATGTAGCAGGCGACACATCGCAGGGAGCCGTCGTCCTTGGTGGTCAGGATGTGGCGCCCGCGGGTGCGATCCGAGTACTGCCGCCGCTCCTCGGGGTACTGGATCGTGGCGACGTCCTTCTGGCCGAAGAGATTGCGCAGGAAGTGGCGGACGGTCACCCCCAGGCCCTGGACGATGGACCACAGGTAGAGGTGCTCGGCGAGCCCGCGGCGCCGGCGATCGACGTTGACGACGCCGACCTCCCTCATCGGTCGAGCTCCCCGGCGATGATGTTCAGGCTGCCGAGAATGGCGATCGCGTCGGCCACCAGGTGTCCCTCGAGCATGTGAGGGTAGGCCTGGAAGATGGCGAAGCAGGGTGGGCGGACCTTGACCCGGTAGGGGTGGCCGCCGCCGTCGGAGACCAGATAGAAGCCGAGCTCGCCGTTGGCACCCTCGGTCGCCATGTAGGCCGCGCCGGCGGGGACCTTGAGGCCCTCGTAGATGAGCTTGAAGTGCCAGATCAGGGACTCCATCTCCGAGTACACCTTGTCCTTCGGCGGCAGCGCCACGCGATGGTTGTCGGTCATCACCGGCCCTTCGGGAAGCCGTTCGATGGCCTGCTCGATGATCCGCAGGCTCTGGCGCATCTCCTCCAGGCGGACCAGGTAGCGCGCGTAGCAGTCGCCGGTGGTCGCCACCGGGACCTCGAAGTCGTAGTCCTCGTACCCGAGATAGGGCAGCTCGCGCCGCAGGTCGAATGGGACCCCCGAGGCACGTAGGCAGGGGCCCGTCCACCCCCAGGCCACCGCCTCCTCGGCCGACATCACACCGACCCCTTCGGTGCGGTCGCGGAAGATCCGGTTCGCGGTCACCAACCGGTCGACGTCGTCGATGAACTTCGGGATGTGTCCGAGGAGGTGGCGGACGCGCTCGACGAAGTCGTGCGGCACGTCCTGGACGAGGCCCCCGACTCTCGTGTACGACACCGTCAACCGCCCGCCGGCGCAAGCTTCGAGCAGCGAGTAAATCTCCTCGCGAGGCTGGAAGAAGTACCAGAAGTTGGTGAGCGCGCCGAGGTCCACCAGGTTCGCGCCGAGGCACACGGCGTGATCCATGAGGCGCGAGAACTCGCACAGGATGAGCCGGACCACCTGCGCCCGCGGCGGCGCCTCGACGCCCAGCATCCGCTCGACCGCGAGCGCGTAGCCGACGCCGTTGTTCATCGCCGAGCAGTAGTTGAGGCGGTCGGTGTAGGGGATCACCTCGTTCCAGCCGTGGGTCTCCGACATCTTCTCGAAGCAGCGGTGGAGGTAGCCGATCTCGGTCTCGGCGCGGGTGATGACCTCGCCGTCGAGCCGGATGACGATGCGCAAGGTGCCGTGGGTCGCCGGGTGGGACGGCCCGAGATTGAGGATCTGCGACTCGAAGTGATCGTCGTCCTCCTGCGGGTCCGCGATCCAGTCCGGGACCATGGTCTCCTCTCCGGTGAAGAGCCAGCGCCTCGCCGGGTCGTAGTCCTTGCGCAGGGCGTGGCCTTGAAAGGCCTCGTGGGTGAGGATGCGCTTGAGATTGGGGTGGCCGTCGAACCGGATCCCCATGAGGTCCCAGGCCTCACGTTCGAACCAGTCGGCCGCCTTCCAGATCCCGTAGGCCGAGGGAAGGTGGGGCTCGTCCTCGGACAGAGGGACCGTGACCCTGAGCCGGTGCGCTTTGTCGAGGCTCGTGAGGTGGTAGACGGTCTCGAAGCGGCGCTCGCGGTCCGGGTAGTCGACGCCGCAGATGTCGAGCAGCAGGTCGCAGTCGAGCTGCGGGTGGTCGCGGAGCGTGCGCAGGACCTCGATCAGTCGACTGCGGTCGACGGTGACCTCGATAAAGCCGTCTGCGGCGGTCCTGGCATCGAGCTCGTCGCCGCCGGGGATCAGCTCGGCCAGCTGCTCCGGGGTCATCGCCGTCCGTCCTTCACCACCTGCAGATCGTACTGGGTGCGGCCCTCCTGGATCAGCTCCTGGAGCTTCAGGACACCCTCGATCAGGGCCTCCGGCGTCGGCGGGCAGCCGGGCACGTAGACGTCGACCGGGATGAACTCGTCGACGCCCTGCGCCACATGGTAGGCGCGATAAAAGCCGCCTGTCGAGGCACAGGCTCCCATGGAGATCACGTACTTGGGATCCATCATCTGATCGTAGATGCGTTGGACGACCGGCACCATCTTGTCGGTGATGGTGCCGGCGACGATCATCATGTCGGACTGGCGGGGGGAGAAGCGCACGACCTCGGCGCCGAACCTGGCGAGGTCGTAATGGGACGAGACCGTCGACATGAACTCGATCGCGCAGCAGGCGGTGCCGAAGGGAAGGGGCCAGAGGCTGTTCTTGCGGGTCCACGCGAGCATCGCTTCGAGCCTGGTCGTGAGCACGGCCGAGCTGCCGTCCGGTTGCCACATGGTGTCTCCCTGACCTTCTCCGGGTTGTCTCGCGTCCGTATTATACGTGGTCCGGTCCGACCACGGCGACGACACGGTCCCCGTCACTATTTCCGGAAGCTCTTGCTCCGCAGACCTTTGCGTGATATTTTTGAGAGTGTGACCGCGGTGCCGCCCGAGCCTCGGAGACCGCCACCCCGTCTCGCGGCGCCCGGTTCGTGCGGCGGAAGCTGAGTTGGAGGCGAGGGAGTAGCCATGGAAAAGAACCTCTTTGTCGGGAACCTGCCCTACAGCGTCGATGACAGCGACCTCGAGGCGGCTTTCTCGGCCCACGGGGATGTGGTCAGCGCGCTCGTCGTGCGCGACCGCGAGACCGGCCGCTCCCGCGGTTTCGGCTTCGTCGAGATGGCGACCGAGGAGGCGGCCGAGGTCGCCGTCGGCGCGCTCGACGGTTTCGAGCTCGACGGACGCCGCCTGCGGGTCAACGCCGCGCAGCCCAAGAAGGATTTCGAGCGCCGTTCCGACATCGGAGAGATCTGGTAGACGCCACCAGGCCCCGCTCCCGCGGGGGTCTCGCCTCAGAAGTTCCAGGACAGCCCGCCGGCAACCTCGTAGCCCGAGAGGTCGATCGTACCGAAGCCGGAGAAGTCGTCTTCGAGCTCATCCTCGGCCCACCGGTAGCGTCCCTCCACGAAGAAGCTGATCTGACCGCCGAGCGGCACGTCGAGTCCTGCGAGCGCCAGGGCCTCCCAGGTCACGCCGTCCGCGTCGTACCAGGTCGTGAACACCGGAAGCTCCGGGTCGTCGAAGTCGATGAAGCGTCCGTCCTCGCGGAAGGTCCACCACAGCAGGCCGGCACCCGCTCCGAGGTACGGCCGCGCACCGTGCCGGCCGAAGCGCCACACGTAGGCGGCGCTGAAGTCGGTCAGCTCCAGAGCCGTGACGTGGCGGATCTCGCCGCCGTCGGCGTCGACCCAATCGCGGTACGAGACGGTCGTCGAGCCCTCGTAAAAGCTCCCGCCGAAGAGGATTCCGGAGTTGCGCGAGGTGCTCCACAGGTAGTCGACCCCGAAGACGATGTCCTCCAGACTCGAGGGCGAACCGGTGAAGTCGAGAAAGTAGTCGTCCCAGAACTGTGAGTCCGCCACCGGCTCGAAGACGCCGAGGCGAAGGCGGACGGCGCCGAAATCGCCGGGCTGCCAATTGCCCTGGGCTGCAGCGTCGGCCGCTGCGAGGCTGCAGATCACAGCGGCGGCGAGAAGCACGCGGATCGGGATGTTGCGCATGGTTCCTCCCTCGGCCCCGGCCGACCCGAATCGCCGGACCTCGGCCGGGACTTTAGCAACAATGATGCCACTCCCGTCCGCCCGTGCGGCCGGGGGCGCAGCCGGTGCCGGTCGCCTCCGGGAGGCGAGGTGGCCTCTGGAGAGGACGGACCGGCCGCCCCCCGACCCGCCCATTTCGGATTTCGGATTTCGGATTTTACAACTGCCTCCGCGGAGACGGGCATCGGCGCGAACTCAGGCGTGTTGGCGAGCGATCGGCAGGTGCGGCCAAACCCAGCTGGTGCTCTTTGCCCGTCCCGAGCCCGAGCCCGTTTCCGTTGCCGTTACCGATGACTCGACGCATCCGGGGAGGGGGACTGTCGTGGTCTTCGATTTCGAGAAGCTCGACGTGTGTCGGGTTGCGTTCGATTTCGTCGTTGGCAAGGTCGATCTCTGAGGAGAACCCGGATCTTCGGTAACGGTAACGGCAACGGGCTCGGGCTCGGGCTTGAACAATCTGCTCTCAGATTATGTTAGCGCGAAGGCGCAGAAGGGAGGGTGGGAGGGTGGAAACTCAAAACTCAAAACTCAAAACTCAGAACTGAAATCCTGTTGCCACCACCCCGGATGGCCCATCGTAGAATGCCGGCGGGGGGTGAGCATGATCCAACGTATCGAGCACGGCGACATCCTGGAGCTTCGTCTCGACCGTGCGCCGGTCAACGCCCTCTCCCCAGAGATGCTGCAGGGGCTCGCGGGCGCGGTGCGCGAGGCGCCAGCCGCCGGCGCCCGGGCGCTGGTGATCTCCGGGCGCGAGGGCATGTTCTCGGCCGGGCTGGATATTCCGCATCTCGTGAGCCTGGACCGCGCCGAGCTCGAGTACGCGGTGGATGGGTTCTTCGGAGCTCTCGAGACGGTGGCGGCGTCGGCGGTCCCCATCGCTGCGGCGATTACCGGCCACAGCCCGGCCGGCGGCGCCGTCGTGGCCATGTGCTGCGACTACCGGGTCATGGCGGAGGGCGCCTTCGGCATCGGCCTCAGCGAGGTCCGGATCGGCATTCCGATGCCGGATACCGTGTCCGCGCTGCTGCGGCGCACGGTGGGCGCCCGGCGGGCCGAGGAGCTCTGCGTCACGGGGCGCCTGCTCGGGCCGGCGGAGGCCCTGGCGGTCGGCCTCGTGGACGAGGTCGTGCCGTCGGACGCGGTGGTGGCGAGCGCCCTGGCATGGTGCGGGCAGACGGTGCAGTCGCCGCCGGGAGCGCTCGCCGAGACGCGGACGCGCCTGCGGAGGGACCTGCTGGAGCTCATGCGGAGCCTGCGCACAGACGACGTGCGGCGCCTGACCGAGAGTTGGTTCGAGCCGGAGCTGCAGCAGGCTCTGCGCGACCTCGTCGCCCGCCTCAAGAACAGGTGATCGAGACAGTGCCGGAGCCGTCGGCGCAGCGTCGAAGCTGCTACAATGCGGCCTCGATCCGGCTGGCCCCTGCAAGACGATGTCCGGCTCCGACGGTCCCGTGGAGGTTGTTGTGAAGATCCCATCGCTGGTGCTCAAACAGCTCTTCACCTACGGCAGCCTCGAGAACACGCCCGAGGGCGTGGCATTCGGTCTCAAGAACCGGCTGAGCGATGCCGTGGTGACCGGGATCCGCGAGATCGCCATCGACGGCGAGCCCCTGCCCCTGGACGAGGTGGTCATCGACCTCGCAGACCAGCGGATCGTGGCTACCGAGGTCAGCCCCCAGAAGCCGATCGCGCTGCCGCTGGCGAAGACCCTCCGGGTGATCTGGACCGGCGCCTCCCTCGAGGTCGGCAAGCACGCGATTGCGCTCGGCATCGAGAGCACGCCCTTCGGTCAGCTGTCGTTTTCGGTCAAGGACGCGATCCGGGAGACGGCGGAGGAGCGGGTCGCCGTACCCTACGACAAGGAGGACGACTACGCCGCCGAGATCATCGCCAGGCGACAGCAGTTCGCGCGGACGTTCGCCGGTGTCGAGCTGGACCACCTCACGAAGCACTCGTTCGACCCACCCGTGACCCGGGGCAACATCGAGAACTTCGTCGGTGTGGCGCAGGTACCGGTCGGTCTCGCGGGGCCGATCAGGATCAACGGTGAGCACGCGCAGGGCGACTTCGTGGTGCCCCTGGCAACCACCGAAGGCACCCTGGTCGCGTCGTACAACCGCGGCATCAAGGTGCTCAACCTCTCGGGCGGCGTCACCTGCACGGTGTCGGACGACCGCATGCAGCGGGCGCCGGTCTTCGTCTTCGACTCGGCGCGCGAGGCGCGGGCCTTCCGCGACTGGGTGCACGAGCACATGCCGGAGATCGCCCAGGCGGCCGAGGCCACCTCCAGCGTCGCCAAGCTGCTCGACATCGACATCTTCCTCGCCAGCCGGTTCGCCTACCTGCGCTTCAATTACACGACCGGCGACGCGGCGGGCCAGAACATGGTGGGGCGCGCGACCTTCGCCGCCTGCTCGTGGATGCTCGACTCCATCGACAACGTGCGCGCCTTCTACCTGGAGTCCAACCTCGCCACCGACAAGAAGCATTCGCAGATCAACATCATGCGCACCCGCGGCAAGAGGGTGATCGCAGAAGCGGTGGTCAAGCGCGACGTGCTCGTACAGCACATGCGGGTCGAACCGCAGAGCCTGCAGTACCACTCGCAGATCTCGAACGTCGGGGCGTTCCTCTCCGGCGCCAACAACAACGGAGCCCACTCGCCGAACGGCATCACCGCGATGTTCATCGCCACCGGCCAGGATGTGGCCAACGTCGCCGAGTCCTCGTCCGGCATCCTCTACACCGAGCTCACCCCCGAGGGCGACCTCTACATGTCGCTCACCATCCCGTCTTTAATCGTCGCCACCTTCGGCGGCGGCACGGGTCTGCCGACCCAGCGCGAGTGTCTGGCCATGATGGGCTGCGTCGGCCGCGGCAAGGTCAAGAAGCTCGCCGAGATCGTCGCCGGCGTCGCGCTGGCGGGTGAGATCTCGCTCGGCTCCGCCATCTCCTCGCTCGACTGGGTGTCCTCGCACGAGAAGTACGGCCGCAACCGGTGATGACGCCGCCGGGGATCCACTGATGCCGGAGACCCCGCCGACGATCCCCGACGCGGAGGAGAGCCGCGCGTCGGAGGCCCGCCGGCGATCCGGGCGCCGGACCTACATCAACATCCCGGGCCTGGCGAGGCGCGGGCGCGCCACGATCCGCCAGGTCCTGGCCCTGCTCCTCGGCGGTTACGTGGCCGCGCTCGAAGCGGCCCGGCAGCGCGGCGGCCGCGGACTTCTGTTCCGTCTCCGGGCCTCGATCGCGTGGGTGTTCCGCAGGTTCCTCGATCCCGAGATCGTCAGCCAACCCTTCCCGGTCCAGCTCCGGGTGCGGCTGGAGATGCTCGGCCCGACCTACGTCAAGCTCGGCCAGATCCTCAGCCTGCGGCAGGACCTCCTGCCGCAGTCGGTCACCACCGAGCTGATGAATCTCCTCGCCGACCTGCCGCCGGTCGATTTCGAGGAGATCCGCACGGTGGTCGAGGCGGAGCTCGGCCAGCCCCTCGATGCCGTGTTCGCCGAGATCGACGCGCAGCCGCTCGGCTCGGCGTCGATCGCCCAGAGCCACTGGGCCCGCCTGCCGTCGGGCGAGCAGGTGATCCTCAAGGTCGTCAAGCCGGGCATCCGCGACCTCCTGTACCGGGACGCCACCCTGCTGCGCTCCACCGGGCGCTTCCTGCAGCTGATCATCCCGCGCTACCAGCCGCGGCGGGTCGTCGACGAGTTCTGCGAGTACACCCTGCGCGAGGTCGAGATGACCTACGAGGCGGAGAACGCGGAGGCTTTCGCCGAGAACTTCCGCGACATGCCCGACGTCGTGTTCCCGCGCATATTCCGCGAGCTCTCGGGCGACAGCGTGCTGTGCATGGAGTACCTCGACGGCATCCGTCCGGATGATCCGCGGGTGCTGTCGCTGCCGATCGAGGAGCGCCGGCGTCTGATCGACGTCGGGGCGGAGGCCGTGCTCCGGATGCTGTACCAGGACGGCTTCTTCCACGCCGACCTCCACCCCGCGAACCTCCTGGTGCTTCCCGGCGTCAAGGTCGGGTTCATCGATCTCGGAATGGTGGGCCAGTTCGACCCCCTGCTGCGCCACAACCTCCTCGAGCTCTTCTACGCCATGGTGATGGAGGACTTCGAGGGCGCCGCCCGCCACCTCGCCGCGGTGTCGCGGACCGAGGAGCGGTCCGACGTGTCCGGCTTCCGGCGGGCGGTCCGCGAGGTCGCCCGGAGATGGCGCCGGCACGCCAAGTTCGCCGAGTTTTCGCTGGCCATGCTGATCCTCGAGTGCATCCAGCTCGGCGCCCGCTACCACCTGTACTTTCCGGTCGACATGGTGCTGATGGTGAAGGCCCTGGTCACCTACGAGGCGGTCGGTTACCTGCTCGACCCCGAGTTCAACGTCGCCCAGGTCTCGGAGCGCTACGTGGGCCGCATCTTCCGCCAGGAGTACTCGCCTTCGAGGCTGTGGAAGGAGATGGTGCGGGTGGCGCCGGACATCGTCGATGCGGTGCTCAAGACGCCGCTGCTGGTCTCCGAGGGGCTGAGCGCCCTCGAGGAGCGGACGCGGAGGCGCCCGCAGCGGCCGTTGGCCGGTGTTCGGGCGACGCTGTTCGGGGGCGCGTGCCTGGTGGCCGGGGCGGTCCTGGCCGGTCTCGGCGGCCCCTGGTACCTGGCGGCGGTGCTGCTCATCCTCGGCCTCCTCCTGCCCCTGCGGGGCGACAACTGACCGGGGTCGCGGCTCTGCCTCATTTGTGCCTTATTGTGCCGCGGGAATGCCTCATTCGCCCGTCACCGTGACGCAATCCGGACCGTTAATGGAAGCAGCCGGAGGCGGTCCGGGATGGCTTGGCGAATCCGGCGGGTTGTTTCAGGCTGCGGGACGGCAGCACCGTTGCGCAGGGCCGGACGGGGGGCGTCGATGCGAGAGATCGATCATCAGACCGACGAATCACCGAACTTCATTCTCCTGCCGATGGCGGTCGGGGCGCTGTTCCTCATCGTCCTCGTAGCGGGTGCGCTGCTCGGCTGATTGCCACCGGGGAGCGCCGGTCCCGGCGGCCCCTCAGTCTTCAAAACCGATGACGTAGTTCCCGTCGCGGATGAGCTCGACCGGGGTGCCGGCAGCGCGGTGCAGCACCACCTCGGCCGCCACCACGCGCGGCTGGAGCTCGCGCAGGTAGACGTGGTCCTGGTGGATCACGGCCTCCGGGCGGGAGAACTGCCGCGGCCCGACCTGGCCGCCGAAGTGCTCGCTGCGGCCGAACGCGATGTGGAGGCCGAGCTTCTCGTCGAGCAGGACCTCGCCGATCGGGACCAACCCGAAATCGCCCAGCACGCCGAGGCCGAGCTCGGCGAGGTTGCCGCGCGCGGGCTCCGCCTCGAGGCGGTTCCGCTCCTCGTCCGACCTCGGCCCGCGGCTCGTGATCCCGGTGGCGCGGTTGGCCTCGATGCTGAACAGCACGACCTCGTCGCCGAGCTGGACCGGCAGGGTGCCGGCCGAGCTGGTCGGGACGTGCTCGATCTCACCCTCGTAGGGCACGATGTAGGCTTCGCCGGACGGCAGGTTGCCGGCGGTCCCGGGAGTGGGGAGCAGCCCGCCCGAGGCGTGCGCCGTACGGTGGCGCAGGTCGAGGTGGAGCTCGTGCGGAGTGGTCCCGTCCACGAGGAAGCGAAGGTCGGCACCCACGCAGCCGTCGAGGAGCTCCTTGAGGAACCACACCCGGCGGTTGATCTCGACGTAATCGAGCCGCAGGGCGGGCACCATCGCCGCCGAGAAACCGGGCATGGTGGCGGCGCGGAAGCCGAGCCGCGGCGCCAGGACCTTGAGCGGGGCCGTGGTCGAGAACTCGGTCGGCGCCAGCACCAGCTGGTGGGCGCCGAGGATCGACTCCATCGGCTCCTCGAGGCGCCCGCTCATGGCGTCGGCGTGGCCGGGTACCGTGTCTCCGGTCCAACGCCAGGCGGAGGCCGGAAGGTCGGCGTTGTTGGAGTGGACGTTGCGGTAGAGGAAGAGCGCGACCTCGAGCCCGTGCTCCGAACGCGCCGCCGCCAGCTCGCGCGCCCAGCCCGCGGCCAGCGCGCGCCGCTCACGCCAGCGCGGGGTGTCCGGCACTTCGTGGTCGGGCAGATCCACCAGCACCGCCAGCGCGCGATCCTCCGGCCCGGGCTGGAACACCCGTTGCACCATCGCCGTCAGCTCCTCGGCGCTCAGTCGGTCGTCGCTCATGTCCTGCCTCCGCGCCCCATCCTACCGTGCCCCTTCCCATACGCGTCTCCTTCTCCGTGTCCGGCCGCCCGCCGCCGCGGACCGGGTCCGCGGCAATGCGTCCGCGGTCCGACGGCTCCGCGAGAACCAGTTCTCGCGGAGCCGTCGGCCCACGGCCGCAACGCGCCTACGGCGCGCGGCGGGCTACCCTCCGCGCGGCTCGTCGATGATCGTCCCGCCCCCGCCCCCCACCCACCCACCCTCGGAAATTCACGGCGGCCGCCGCCCGGCCCACCTCCCGCCGCGAATTTCCGAGGGGCAGGAGTGTTTTCAAACCTGGCGCTTCGGGTTACGTCGGGCTGCTCTCACGGGACGGTGGTGTGGGTGGGAGCCCAGAACTCAATACTCAA
>CAZMED010000034.1:5692-8513 GCA_964565045.1 uncultured Thermoanaerobaculia bacterium | reverse complement strand
ACTCAACACTCAACACTCAAAACTGTCGTGAGTGGGCGGGTGAAAATCCGAAATCCGAAATCAATCCACGATCTCCACCCTGACCTCGTCATACCAGTCGATCGATCCGGGCAACCCGATCGCGACGATCCCCGAGGCCCCGGGCCGGATCCGGTCGAAGGGGTGGCCCCGCACCGTCTGCACGAGCCCGCCGTCGCGCCAGCCGCTGATTTCGAACCACAGGTCGAACGGTCCGAGGTCGCGCCGGCAGCGGTTGACGGCCGTGATCTCCACCAGGACGTGGGCGAAGGGGGCGAACAGCTGGCGCGACGTCCAGCGGAAGCTGACGCAGTCGGCCGGGTGCGGCGTGGCACTCGGCCCGCGGTCCGGGGTAGGCACCGTCTTGGGAGGCAGGGACGGCCACGGGGTCGGCGTCGGCGTGATCACCTCGACCTCCACCCAATCAGAGGTGAGCTCGACGGAAGCGGTGGCGGTGGGCGTGGCGGTTGCGGTGGGCGACGGCGTGCCGGTGCCGGTCGGCGCCGCGATCGGTTGTGGCGGCGCCGCCGCACGGTCGCCGTCGCCGCCCCGGAGCACGGAGAGCAGGATCGCGAGCAGCAGCAGGCCGAGCGCCGTCGCCGCGAGCACGAAGGGACCTCCCCGCGTGCGTCGGGCGCTCGATGTCCGGTAGCCGGGCAGCTGCTGGTTCATGTCGCAACGATAGCGCAGCACCCTTTGACGCGGCCCGTGTTGACCCGCTGCGGCACGCTGGATATGCTCGGGACACGCGGATCGGGGGAGGTGGACGACGGTGCGCTGGGTGGTCTTCAACCAGAAGGGCGGCGTCGGCAAGTCGACCATCGTCTGCAACCTCGCCGCCGCCAGCGCCCGCGACCGGCGCCGGACCCTGGTCGTCGATCTCGACCCGCAGGCCAACGCCAGCCACTACCTGATGGGGAGGGACTACGAGCAGGCGACGCCGAACCTCGCCGACTTCTTCTCCCAGACCCTCGGCTTCAAGCTCTTCCGCGAGGGGGGCAAGCAGTACATCCACCACACCCGCTTCGAGAACCTGCACGTCATGCCGTCGGCTGCCGGGCTCGAGGAGCTCGAGGGCAAGCTCGAGACGAAGTACAAGATCTACAAGCTGCGGGACGCCCTCGACGAGCTCGAGGACTACGAGGCGATGTTCCTCGACACCCCGCCGGCCTTCGGCTTCTACACCCTGTCGGCTCTGATTGCCGGCGATCGGTGCCTCATCCCCTTCGACTGTGACGATTTCTCCCGCCGCGCGCTCTACGGGCTGCTCGAGAATGTGGCCGAGGTCCGTGAGGACCACAATCCGAAGCTCGAGGTCGGCGGCATCGTCGTCAACCAGTTCCAGGCGAGGGCGCGGCTGCCGCAGCTTCTCGTGGACGAGCTGGCCGCCGAGGGCCTGCCGCTCCTCGAGCCCTTCATCTCGTCGTCGGTCAAAATCAGGGAATCGCACCAGGCGGCGAAACCGCTGCCGTACCTGGCCCCGTCGCACAAGCTCGCGGAGCAGTTCGAGGCGCTGTACCGGAACCTCCAGAAGCGCTGAGGCGCCGGCCCGGAACCGAGCCCGGGTGGAGAGTGATCCCCGCCACGGAACCGACGGCCGGGGCGGCGCAGACTGAACGACGACGTCCACTACGGGCGCAGGATGGAGGCAGACGATGTTCAAGAGGGATCAGGCCGAGAACATCTCCTCGCCGTCGGCGGCAGCGGCGGCCACCCAGACGCGGGCGGCGGCACCGAAGGGGGGCGGTACCGCGACCATCGGTCCGTCGATCACCATCAGGGGCGAGGTCGGCGGTGAGGAGGACCTGATCGTGCAGGGGCGGATCGAAGGAGCCGTGAACCTCGCCAAGCACAACGTCACCATCGGCACGAGCGGCAAGGTGAAGGCCGATGTGCACGGCAAGACCGTGGTCGTGGAGGGCGAGGTGGTCGGCGACGTGGAGGCTACGGAGCAGATCGTCCTCCGACGGTCGGCGGTGGTCGAGGGCAACATTCGCGCGCCGCGGGTGGCGCTCGAGGACGGCGCCGTGTTCCGCGGCGGCATCGAGATGGAGGCGGCGGCCAAGCCGGGCGGCGCCCGCGGGCCCGCGCCGCGCGAGCCCTCGCGCGGCGCCGATCGCGAGAGCGAGCCCGCCAAGGAGGCTGCTGCGCCCGGACCGGCCGCGAAGACTATCGCCTGACCGGTATGCGTTTGCCGTGGCGGGGACCGCCTATGGCTGCGGACCGATCCGGGGATCGCGCCCCGGCAGGCGAGCAGCCTCCGGGGCCGGTGTCCCATGCCGCACCGGGCCTCGACCTGGTGCTGGCCGCGCTGCCGGCGGGCCGGTCGTGGCACATCCTGGACCTCGGTCCGGCCGTCCCCGACAATGTGGCGCTGCTCGGCCCGCGCGCCGCGCGGCTGCAGATCGTCGACCTGATGCGAGGGCGCGCCCGTGGAGGCGAGAGCGGGGACCTGGTCAGCCTTGCGTCAAAACAGCCAGGGTCCTTCGACCTGGTTCTCGCCTGGGATGTCCTCGACTACCAGAGCGCCGAGCAGGCGTCGAGGCTGGTGGTGATCCTGGGCGAGCTCTGCCGGCCCGGCGCCCTGCTGCACGCGTTGATCACCACCGCCGAAACGGTACCGGCGACACCCGGAAGCCACCGGATCCTTGCCGACGGCAGACTGCGTCGCGAGCTCCCGGATGGCGGCGCGGTCGGCGCGCCCAATCTCACGCCGGCCGACGTGGAGAAGCTCCTGGTGGGTTTTCGCGTCGAGCACGCCTTCGTGCTCAGCCATGGCGTGAGGGAGTACGTGGCGACGCGG
>CAZMED010000034.1:1472-5592 GCA_964565045.1 uncultured Thermoanaerobaculia bacterium | reverse complement strand
CTTGAGCGTCTCGGAAAGGAGCGCGCCGTGATGTCCACGAAGAGTGCCCGCGTGCTGATGACGCTGCTGCTGGTGGGAGTGGCCGTGACCGCCTGGGCCAAGGTGATCACCGACCACGATCCGGACGCGGACTTCTCCGCCTACTTAACCTACGCCTGGATGCCGCGCGAGCACTCGGTCGAGACCCAGCTCCCGGAGCACCTTCTGATCCGGCTGCAGCGGGTGAGCGAGGAGGTGCTGGCCACCAAGGGCTTCGAGCCTGCGCCGGCCCCCCCGCAAACCGATTTTCTGCTGACCTACTATCTCAGTCTGGACTCCAAGCTGAAGATCGACTACGTGGCCTACGGGGCGAGCTCGCCGTGGGGTTACGGCTACTGGGGCGGATACAGCTACGGCTACGCCCAGGCGAGGGAGTACGCCGAAGGCACCCTGGTCCTGGACATCGTCGACGCGAGGACCCACCAGCTGGTCTGGACCGGGAGGCTCGAGAAGACCATCCAGAGCGCGAACCCACCGGGGGACCGGGTCGAGAGAGCAATCAAGAAGCTGCTCAAGGACTTCCCGCCGAAGAAGTAGACGGTCGCCCCGACCGCTACTCGGCCAGACGGGCCCTCGCGTCGGCGATCCGGCGCACCATCTCGGCATCGACCGGGCTTCCGTGGTCGGCGATCTCGTCGGCGAGCTTGGTCAGCGCCTTCGCGTCATCCTGGGCGCGGCGGCGGATCGCCCCGGCCATCTTGTTGAAAGCGTCCTCGAGCGGCCGCAGGGTGTCCTCGCGGCGCAGTCTGAGGCTGATGTTGTAGTGCCCCGCGGCCAGCTCCTCCATGTGGTCGATGATCTTGTGCATCGCGCCCGCCGTGCGGTGGGTGATCATGATCGACCGCACGACCACCATGGCGAGGATGATCAGCGAGATGGCGGCCAGAATGGCCATGTTCCGCATCTCGTTGGCGCGCATCTGCTCGGAGAGCTGCGGGTTGGCGGTGACGATCCTGCGCGTCTCGTTGAGGTTCTGCCACGCCAGGACGCTGTTGAGGATGACCAGGAGCACGAGCACCAACCCCGCGACCTTGATCGTGGAGGCGAGCTGCATGCGGCTGTCCACGAGGTACTTGCGGCGTCTGAACGTGGTCTGTTGACGATCCTCCCTGACATTGCGCTGATCCCGGGGTGCCATCAGATCTCCTTTCGCTCGCCTGTGCGCCAGAAGCCGGTCGCTGGTGTGCCCTATTGTAGCCGAAAAGTCGGCTTCGTACGCTTCGTCCGAGGTCCACGGATCCGCGAGCGGCGGGCCGAGGAATGGGCGCGGAGCGGCGGCGGTTGTGGCGTTCGGCAGCGCGGGAGGGCGGCGGCCTCGCCGGGGAGCAGTCTTGGAATCGAGCACACGGGCTTTGATCGAAGCGATTCGCGCGGGCATCATCGGCGATGACCGGGCGGTCGAGGGCCCCTACGGGGTGCGCCGCGTGACCTACGCGGACTACACGGCTTCGGGCCGGTCGCTGCGCTTCATCGAGGACTTCATCCGCGACGAGGTCATGCCGCTGTACGCCAACACCCACACCGAGACCTCGGCCACCGGCCTGCAGACGACCCGCTTCCGCGAGGATGCCCGGCGGGCGATCCTCGAGGCCGTCGGCGGCGGCGACGGGGACGTGGTGATCTTCTGCGGCTCGGGCGCCACCGGCGCCATCAACAAGCTCATCGAGATCCTGAACCTACGGCTGCCGGCCGACCTCGCCGAGCGGTACGATCTCGCGTCCGCGATTCCGGAGGACGAGCGGCCGGTGGTCTTCATCGGCCCCTACGAGCACCACTCGAACGAGATCTCGTGGCGCGAGACGATCGCCGAGGTCGTGGTGATCGCCGAGGACCGCAACGGCTGCATCGACGAGGCCCATCTCGAGCGGGAGCTGGCGGCCCGCAGCGGCCGGCAGCTGATGATCGGCAGCTTCTCGGCCGCGTCGAACGTCACCGGGATCGTCTCCAACACCGACCCGGTGACCGCGCTGCTGCACCGCCACGGAGCGCTCGCGTTCTGGGACTTCGCGGCGGCGGCGCCATACGTGGCGATCGAGATGAACCCGCGCGAACCGGGCGGCGACCGACTGGCCGCCAAGGACGCCGTCTTTCTCTCGCCCCACAAGTTCGTCGGCGGACCGGGCACGCCGGGCGTGCTGGTGGTGAAGCGCGCTCTGGTGGCCAACCGGGTGCCGACCGTTCCCGGCGGCGGCACCGTCTCCTACGTCAGCGCCACGGGGCACAGCTACCTGAGCGAGCCGGAGCTCCGCGAGGAAGGCGGCACGCCGGCGATCATCGAGTCGATCCGCGCCGGCCTGGTCTTCAAGCTCAAGGCCGCGGTGGGGGAGGAGACGATCGAGGCCCTCGAGAATGACTTCGTCGGCCGCGCCATCGCCTCGTGGTCGGCCAACCCGAAC
This sequence comes from uncultured Thermoanaerobaculia bacterium, assembly GCA_964565045.1. Lineage (GTDB taxonomy): Bacteria > Acidobacteriota > Thermoanaerobaculia > Thermoanaerobaculales > Sulfomarinibacteraceae > Sulfomarinibacter. Next base: position 3,157 of record CAZMED010000034.1, on the reverse strand, counting down.
ATCAGGATCCTCGGCAATTTCGAAGCCAAGCGGTTGTCGATCGTCTCCTTCGTCGTCAAACGCGGCGATCACTTCCTGCACCACAACGCGGTGGTCGCACTGCTCAACGACCTTTTCGGAATCCAGGCCCGCGGCGGCTGTTCCTGCGCCGGCCCCTACGGCCACCGGCTGCTGGCCATCGACATGGCGCGCTCGACGAGGTTCCGCGAGGCCATCGACAGCGGCTGCCAGGGCATCAAGCCGGGCTGGGTGCGGGTGAACTTCAATTACTTCATCTCCGAGACCACCTTCCGCTTCATCCTGGACGCCGTGCACCTGATCGCGAACGAGGGGTGGAAGCTGCTGCCCTCCTACCGCTTCTCGGTCGACAGCGGATTGTGGCGCCACCGCGACCATTCGGACTCGGTGGCCCACGGGCTCGACGATGTCGTCTTCTCCGGCGACGGGATGACGTACCCGGGCCGGCGCCTCACCGAGCCCGAGAGTGCGTTCGGGCGGTACCTCGAGGAGGCACGCCGCATCATCGACGCGGCGGCGGAGGAGTTCGCGGTCGGGGGCTCCGAAGCCGCGCTCGAGGAAGGACTGGAGGGCCTGCGCTGGTTTCCCCTTCCGAAGGAGGCCCTGGTGGCATCGCCGGCGGCGGACTCGAAGGATCGATGCCGTTGCGTAACCGGGGACGGGCCTCCGCGTAATCAGTAAGAGGGCGGCACGTCGCGCGCCGCGAAGGACATCGATGAGGATAGGTGAAGGCAGGATCGCGCGGGCCCGGGAGCGGCGCTGGAGTGGGACGTACAACTCACTCGATCCGGCGGTGCTGCTGCTCGAGGAGGAGGAGCGCCCGGCGCGGCGCAGAGCCGTCCGCCTCGGCGTTGCGGCAGCGATCGTGGTTCACGTCGCGCTCTTCTTCATCGTCTTCCCCTCGTACTATGAGGAGAGGATCCTCAAGGTCGGCAGCACGCCGCGCGTGTACAAGCTGAAACAGGTGCGGTTCACCGAGCCGCCGCGCCCGCGGATCGAGCGCCCCGTCGCGCGGCCGGAGGCGCGCAGGGTGCCGGTGCCCGACGCGACGCCCGACGACCCCGAGCCGGTCATCCGTGAGGAGAGCCTGGAGATCTCGGACCTCGACTTTCCGGAGATCGGCGATTCGCTGGTCATCCCGGAAGGACCGCCCGGGCCGGCGATCGGGCCCATGCAGATCAGCGGCAACGTGCTCGCGCCGAAGCGGATCTACGCGCCGGACCCGCACTACCCCGAGGAGGCGCGGCACGCGCGCGTCCAGGGGGTGGTCATCCTGCAGACCATCATCGACACCGTCGGCAAGGTGACCGACGTCCGGGTGCTCAAGGGGTTGCCCTCCGGCCTCACCGAGGCCGCTGTGGAAGCCGTGTCCTCGTGGCGCTTCGAGCCCGCCACCCTCGAGGGCAAGCCGGTCGCGGTCTACTACCTGGTGACGGTCAGCTTCTCGGTGCAGTAGCGGAGCCAATAGGACGTTCGAACGTTGAACGTTGAACGTTCCGCCCGCCCGCCCGGTTGAACCACGGAGGCACAGAGGGCACAGAGCAGGCACGGAGCCGCCCGCCCACCCGAAAACGCAGAGGCGCGGAGGCGCAGAGACGCAGAGCCGCCCACCCACCCACAAACACGAAGGCACCAAGTCACGAAGGATTCACGAAGGCCACCCGCCC
>CAZMED010000034.1:0-1372 GCA_964565045.1 uncultured Thermoanaerobaculia bacterium | reverse complement strand
CGGAGGTGGCCATGTCGCGGTCGCGCCGCCGGCTCACTGCCCCGGCCGCTGCCCTCTGACGCTGAAACTGCCACTGAGACTGCCACTGAGACTGCCACTGAGACTGTCACCGGAGCTGCCACCGGTCACTGCCGCGGCCCCTGCTCCGACACCTCGCACCGTACGAACCCGCGACGCCGCATGGCTCCACGGGTGGGCGGAAATTCGAAATTCGAAATTCGAAATCGACCGTTGCCCACCACACGGTTTTCCGGATGAGCCGAACCGTCCGAACTCGAGGTTCACCTCGGCCGGGATTCCTCACCGTTGCCACAATGATCCCCTGCAAGGCCTCATTTCCGCCCGCACCTCACCGGATCCCGGGCCCACGATGGACGGCGAAAGGAGGTCGTCATGCAACAAGATGACCGGATCTTCGCAGTTGTCGGAGCTGGCGTTCTGGCGGCGGTCGCCCTGATCGCGGCGCTGGTCTGGCTGGGCACCGGCATCACGGTCGATGCGCCGCAGCGGGTGAGCGTGGCGGAGATCGAGCGCCCGATCGCGGAGAAAGCGGCCTCCGCGGCGGGCGCGAGCGCAGCCGGGGATCAGGGTTCCGCCGCCGATGCCGACAACGCCCTGGTGCGCGCGGCGGCGGCGCGGCTGTCCGCGCATCCCACGTTCGCCGCGTACCTGGTTCACGACCGGCTGCTGCGCCGCTTCGTCGCCGCGGTGGACGCCGTCGCGGGCGGCTACAGCCCGCGAGACGACGTCGAGTTCATGCGTCCGGAGCGTCCGTTCCTGGTGCGCGAGGAGGGGGGCGCGCTGGTCATCGCCGCCAGCAGCTTCCACCGCTACGACACGGTGGCCGAGATCGTGCAGTCGATCGACGTTGCGGGAGCGGTCGCCCTCTATCGGCGCTTCGAGCCGCGCCTGGAGGAGATCTACGCCGAGATCGGGTGGGCGAGCGACACGTTCGACGCGAGGTTCCGCGCGGCGGTGGAGCATCTCCTGCAAGGGGCGGTTGTCGAAACCGGCCCCATCGAGGTCGAGCAGCGGGCGATCGTCTACGCCTATGCCGATGACCGCCTCGAGCACTTGAGCGACGCCCAGAAGCAGCTCCTGCGGATGGGCCCGGAGAACGTGCGCCGGGTGGCGGCCACGCTCGGCGAGGTCCGTCGGGTCATGGGTTGGCCGGAGCCCGAGCCGGCGCCGGCGATGGTCACGGCCGAGCTCCAACCCCTCGACGTGTCGGAAGCGGCGCCCGGGGAGGGAGCCGCCGATGGGGTGGCCGCGATGACCGTGGAGCAGGAGATTGACAGGTTGGGAGCGCCGGCCGCCCACTGAGAGACGCCGGGTATGACCGGCCGGGGCGGGCTCCCGCCGCCCCGGCCGC
>CAZMED010000033.1:6083-20338 GCA_964565045.1 uncultured Thermoanaerobaculia bacterium | reverse complement strand
TGGGCGGGCGGCCTGGGCGTCAAAACTCCGGCTCCCGCTTCTCGAGGAACGCCCTCCCGCCTTCGTTGGGGTCGCCGGAGGCGAACAGCAGCCGGAAGGAGGCGAGCTCGAGCGCGAGGCCGGGCCCGGCGGTCGCGGACGCCCTCATCAGGTCGCGGACGGTGGTGACGGCAGCCTGCGAGAAGCCTTCCGGCAGCGGCAGCTTCTCGCCCGGCACCGCGGTCGCCTGCGCGAGACCGAGCGCCACCGCCTCGTCCGTCGTCAGGCTCGACGAGTCCAGGAGGCCGCGTGCCAATGCCCCGCGGCCGGCCCGTCCCAGGGCCCAGACCACGCCCGCGGCGGGCGGTCCGGCACCGGCCGCGAGCTCCAGCACCGTGCACGGCCGCACGTAGACAAGGTCGGAGCACAGGGCGACCTCGAGGCCCGGCGACGCGAGGGTGCCGTCGATGACCGCCACTGTGACGGCGCGGCTCCGGGTCCAGGGCTCGAGGCAGGTCCAACAGAGCGCGCCGCCGCCACCGCCGCTTTCGAAGTCGACCCTCAGAAAGCCGGGCTCGCGCGCTTGACCGAGGAGCGCTTCGAGCTGCTCGACGGCGCTCCGATCGTGGTCCCACGACGTCCTTCGCACCGCCGGATTCTAACCTGTACCCGGCCGATGACCTCGTCACCGACCTCCGCCTCTAAAGGCACATCCGCCGTGTCGGCTCGACTCCCGAACCATAAGCAACCTCCGTGCCGGATTCTTCGGAACGAACCCGATCCGCGCCCGGAGGCCGCAATCTAAGTCTCTGCATCTACAATTACTTGAGCCTGATCTGAGCGAGTGTGCTACAATCCCCCGCCGAGCCGAGAATCAAAGGAGGGTTGAAAACGCTCCATGGCAGATCTACACCAGTTCCGCGAAGCCCCCGAAGAACCTCTTGATTGCATTTACATCCTGCAGTGCACCGACGCCAGTCCGGTCGACAAACTGTACTTCTCCGCCAAAGAAAGGCGGGCCCTGAAGGCGAAGGCCGAGGCCCTCGGACCCAAGGGCGCGGAGGGCGAGATGATCTCCGGCGAGTGCCCTCTCGCCCTCGCCCACCGGGTGACATTCGTCGGCGTCGGCGACGAGGCCGAGCTCACGCACTCGAAGCTGCGCAAGGTGCTGAGCCGTGTCATGCGCCAGGCGACCAAGAACCGCGAGTACCAGATCGGGCTCGGGGTGCCGGTTCGCCTGCGCGGTCTGACCGACGCGGAGTCCCGTCTGTTCGCCCTCCTCGAAGCCTCGATCGCCGACTACACCTTCGACCACTTCAAGTCGAAGAAGAACGAGTTCGAGAAGATCGACGGCCTGCACATCCTGCCCCTCGCCCGCGAGAGCGAGGAAGACCTCGAGGAGCGCCTGCAGCGGGTCCGTCTGCTGCGCACCGCGCAGCAGATCGCCCGCGACCTCGGCAACCGGCCGGCAAACGACCTCACTCCCGACCAGCTGGCGACGGCGGTCAAGGAGATGGCCGAGGACGTGAAGGGTCTGCGGGTCACCATCCTGGGGCTCAAGGAGATCCAGAAAGAGAAGATGGGCGGCATCCTCGGCGTCAGCCAGGGCTCCGCCCAGGAGCCGCGGATGATCGTCGTCGAGCACCGCCCGAAGAAACCCAAGAAGTCGGTGGTCCTGATCGGCAAGGGCGTCACCTTCGACTCGGGCGGCATCTCGATCAAGCCCGCCGCCGGTATGGGCTGGATGAAGTACGACATGTGCGGTGCGGCCACCGTCGTCGGCGTGATGCGGGCCATCGCCGAGATGGACCTGCCGATCAAAGTGGTCGGCCTGATCCCGGCGGTCGAGAATCTCCCCTCCGGCACCGCGATCAAGCCCGGGGACATCCTCACCATGGCCAGCGGCAAGACCGTCGAGGTGGACAACACCGACGCCGAGGGGCGGCTCATCCTCGCCGATGCGCTCCATTACTCGGCCCGCTTCAACCCTGACGTCGTGCTCGATTTCGCGACCCTGACCGGCGCCTGCGTGGTGGCCCTCGGCCACGAGGCCGCCGGCATCATGGGTACCGACAAGGAGCTCGTGGACGAGCTCGCCAAGCTCGGCGAGCAGCTCGGGGAGCGCGTCTGGCCGCTGCCGCTCTACGACGAGTACCTGAGCTATCTGAAGAGCGAGTGGGCGGACATCAAGAATGCCGGCAACCGCTGGGGGGGCGTCGTCACCGCAGGCGCCTTCCTCAAGGAGTTCGTTCCCGAAAAGGTGTCGTGGGCCCACCTCGACATTGCCGGGGTCGCCTACCACGAGAAGGAGCACAACGGCCTGCCCAAGGGCGCCTCCGGTTTCGGGGTGGTGCTGATCTCGACCTATCTCGAGAACCTGCTCAAGTAGATGGCGTCCGACCGCCCGCTGCCGAAACGCCGCGCTCGTCGCGGCGTTTGACTTTGGACCGGGGTGTGGGACCCGAGCCGACGCTGTCGCGTCCGCTGCGCATCGGCGGCATCGAGCTGTGGCCGCCGGTGGTCCTGGCGCCCATGGCCGGCGTCACCAACTACCCCTTCCGCCGCATCTGCCGGCGCTTCGGCGCCGGCCTCTACATCAGCGAGATGATCACCGCGCGGCCGCTCGTCGAGGGACGGGAGCAGACCCTCAAGCTCGCCGACTTCGGCCCCGAGGAGACGCCGCGCAGCCTGCAGCTGTACGGCGTCGACCCGTACTACGTCGGCGAGGCGGTGCGGCGCCTCGTGGGTGAGGGGCGGGTGGACCACATCGACCTCAACTTCGGCTGCCCGGTGCGCAAGGTGACCCGCAAGGGCGGCGGCGCCGCGATCCCGGCCCGGCCCCGCCTGCTCGCGGCGATCGTCGGTGCAGCGGTCCGTGCGGCCGGCTCGGTGCCGGTGACCATCAAGTTCCGGATGGGTATCGACGACGACCACCTGACGTTTCTCGAGTCCGGGCGGGTCGCCGAGGACCAGGGCTGCAGTGCGGTGACCCTGCACGCGAGGACCGCCGCCCAGCTGTACGACGGCAGCGCCCGGTGGGCCGCCATCGGCGAGCTCAAGAGGGCCCTGTGCGCCGTGCCCGTGATCGGCAACGGCGACATCTGGGTCGCCGAGGATGCGCTGCGCATGATCCGGGAGACCGGCTGCGACGGCGTCGCCATCGGCCGCGGCTGCCTCGGGCGGCCGTGGCTGTTCCGCGACCTCGCGGACGCCTTCGCCGGCCGCCGCCCCTCCACCCCGCCGACCCTGGGCGAGGTGGCGGACATCATGATCGAGCACGCCTCGGCACTGGTCGCGTGGTTCGGCGAACGTCAGGCGATGCTCGCCTTCCGCAAGCACAGCGGCTGGTACACCCGCGGCTTCCGATCGAGCGCGCGGCTGCGCGACCGCCTGATGCGGGTCGCCACCCTCGCCGAGCTCGAGCAGGCGCTGCTGGACGTCGACCGCGAGCAGGAGTTCCCGCCCCACGCACACCTGGTGCGGCGCGGCAAGCGCGGCGGCACCCAGCGCGTCGCCCTGCCGCCCGGCTGGCTCGACGACCCCGACGACGAGACCCCTCCGGACGCTGAAGCCGAGGATCCGGTGTCGGGCGGTTGACATCAGGCTGAGTTCTCAATTTTCAATTCTCAATTTTGAATTCCCCTCCACCCACCCACAGGACCGGGAGGCGGGGGCGGGAGGGCTTTGAGAATTAAGAATTAAAAATTAAGAATTGGCAGGGTGGGTGGGAAGGGGCTTGCCCTCGTACTCGCAGCTGCCGGGGTCCTTGCCCTCGGACTTGCAGACGCAGCTCGGACCGCCGCACGAGCCGCGCAGGCTGCGTCCGCTGAGCATCACACCGAGCGCCATCACGGCGACGATGACGATGAACAGGGCGACGGTGAGCAGGAGGGTCTCCATCACAGGCCTCTCACTGGGTAACGTCCGCACTCGGCGGGTTCATTTCGACGCGCGCCGACCACGCCCGCGAGCGGACCTCGCGGAAACGGCCTTCCGCCTCGCGCACGAGGAAGAGTGCCGCGATGTCGATTCGGTCCGCGAGCTCGAGCCCGGGGCCGGGCCCGAGCACCTCGAAGGCCGTCGCCAGGGCGTCGGCCGTCATGCAGCTCGGATCGACCACCGACACCGAGGCCAGGTCGTGGGCGATGGGTCGCCCGAGGCGCGGATCGATGGTGTGGGACAGCCGGACGCCGTCGTAGAGCCGGAAGTTGCGGTAGTCGCCGGAGGTCGCGAGCGCGGTGTCGGCAAGCTCGATGACGGTGTGGACCGATCGCCCCTCGTCCTCGGGGCGCTCGATCCCGATCCGCCACACCTGCCCGCGGCCGTTGCGCCCCCCGGCGCTGACCTCACCGCCGATCTCGATCATGAAATCCGTCACGCCTTCGCGGCGGAGCGCCTCGGCCACCCGGTCGACCGCGAAGCCCTTGGCGATCGCCGACAGGTCGATGTGCAGCCGCGGCTCGGCCTTGACCAGTGCGCCGCGCTCGCGGTCGACGCCCAGCAGCGTGTACCCCACGGCTCCCATGAGACGCTCGACGAGCGCGTCGTCCGGGGCCTCGCCGACGGCGGCGGGACCGAATCCCCAGGCGTCGACCAGCGGCGCGACGGTGATGTCGAAGGCGCCCCCGGACAGCTCCGCGACGCGCTGCGCCTCGGCCACGACCTCGAGCAGGGCGGGCGATGCCGGGAACGGTCCGAGCTCGTGGCGGTTGAAGGCCGAGATCTCCGAGTCCTCGAGATAGGTGGACATCGACTGGTTGATCTCGTCGAGGACCGCCTGCACCCGCTCCCCGAGACCGCTCGGCGGTCCTTCGTCATCGGTCGCGGCCACGCCCTTGATGGTGTAGGCGGTGCCCATGGTCGGGCCGCTCAGCTGCCACTCGAGCCGCTGAGGCGGCCGGTCCGGCTGGCGCCAGATGACGACCGCGAAGAGGGCGGCCACGAAGAGCCCGGGCAGCACCAGACGCCGCGCCGGCGGCAGACGGTCCGAGCGTGCGATGGTTCCTCCTCCGGCGTCCTACTCGCCGAAGTCGTCGAGGTCGATGTTCTCGGGCTCGACGCCGAGATCGAGGAGCATGTTGATGACCGCCTGGTTCATCATCGGCGGTCCGCACAGGTAGTACTCGACGTCCTCGGGCGACGGATGGTGCTTCAGGTACTCGTCGTAGAGCACCTGGTGGATGAAGCCCGTCGAGCCCTCCCAGTTGTCCTCCGGACGCGGCTCGGACAACGCGAGGTGCCACTGGAAGTTGCCGTTCTCGGCCGCGATCTGGTCGAAGTCCTCCTGGTAGAAGGCCTCGCGCATGCTGCGCGCGCCGTACCAGTACGAGACCTTGCGGTCGGTGTGCAGGCGGTGGAACTGGTCGAAGATGTGCGAGCGCATGGGCGCCATGCCCGCGCCGCCGCCGACGAAGACCATCTCGTTGTCGGTCTCCTTGGCGAAGAAGTCGCCGAACGGTCCCGAGATCGTGACCTCGTCCCCCGGCTTGAGGCCGAAAATATAGGACGACATCTTGCCGGGCGGAACGTCGGGCATCCCGGGCGGCGGCGACGCGATCCGGACATTGAGCATGATGATGCCGGCCTCGAGGGGGTAGTTGGCCATCGAGTACGCTCGGGTCACCGGCTCGTCGACCTTGGAGACGAACTGCCACATGTTGAACTTGTCCCAGTCTCCGCGGTACTCCTCCTCGATCTCGAAATCGGAGTACTTGACGACGTGCGGCGGGCACTCGATCTGGATGTAACCGCCCGCACGGAACGGCACCGCATCGCCCTCCGGAAGCTCCAGCACCAGCTCCTTGATGAAGGTCGCCACGTTCCGATTGGAACGCACACGGCACTGCCACTTGCGGACATTGAAGACCTCGGGCGCGATCTCGATCTTCATGTCCTGCTTGACCTTGACCTGGCACGACAGGCGGGTGCCCTTGCGGGCCTCGCCGCGGCTGATGTGCGAGGTCTCGGTCGGCAACAGGGTGCCGCCGCCTTCGATCACGTCGACCTTGCACACCCCGCAGGTGCCCTTGCCGCCGCAGGCCGAGGGGATGAAGATCTTCTCCGCCGACAGGGTGTTCAGAAGCGTGCTGCCGGCCGGGGTGGTGATCGCCTTCTCCGGATCGTCGTTGATCGTGATGGTGACGTCGCCGGACTCGACGAGCTTCGACTTGGCGACCATCAGCACCAGCACCAGGGCGACGATGACGAGGACGAAGACGGCGACTCCGAGGATGATGGTTGTCATCGGTGCACCTTCCTACAGCTGGATGCCGGCGAAGGCCATGAAGGCGATGGCCATGAGCCCGGTCGTGATGAAGGTGATCCCGAGTCCCCGCAGCTGCGGCGGAACGTTCGAGTAGCGCATCTTCTCCCGGATCGCCGCCAGGGCCACGATCGCCAGCCAGAACCCGAACCCGGAGCCGAAACCGAAGACCGTGCTCTCGCCGAGGGTGTAGTCGCGCTCGACCATGAACAGCGAGCCCCCGAGGATGGCGCAGTTGACCGCGATGAGGGGCAGAAAGACGCCGAGCGCGGCATAGAGCTTGGGCACGTAGCGGTCGAGGATCATCTCGACGACCTGCACCGAGGCTGCGATCGAGCCGATGAAGGCCAGGAAACGGATGAAGGAGAGGTCCACGTCCGCCCACGCCGGGTTCAGCCAGACGAGCGCGCCCTCCTTGAGCATGTAGTTGTACAGCAGGTTGTTGAGCGGCGTGGTGATCGTCAGCACGAAGGTGACCGCGGCACCGAGGCCGAGGGCGGTCTCGACCTTCTTGGAGACGGCCAGGAAGGAGCACATGCCGAGAAAGTACGCGAGCGCCATGTTCTCGATGAACACGGCCTTGACGCCGAGGTTGAGATAGTGTTCGAGCATGGCTCAGTCCTCCGTCACCTGCTCGGGTTTCCAGAACCTGAGCGCCCAGATGAAGAATCCGATCAGGAAGAATGCCCCGGGGGCCAGCACCATCAGGCCGTTGGGCTGGTACCAACCGCCGTCGGAGAGCACCGGCAGGACCTCGTAGCCCAGGAGCTCCCCCGCACCCAGCAGCTCGCGGAAGAAGCCCACGGCGATGAGCACCAGCGAGTAGCCGAGCCCGTTGCCGAGGCCGTCAAGCACGCTGTCGCCGGGCGGGTTCTGCATGGCGAAGGCCTCCGCGCGACCCATGACGATGCAGTTGGTGATGATCAGGCCCACGAACACCGACAGCTGCTTGGAGATGTCGTACAGGAACGCCTGCAGGATCTGGTCGGTCACGATCACCAGCGACGCGATGATCGTGAGCTGGATGATGATCCGGATCGACGGCGGGATGTGATTGCGGAGGATCGAGACGAAGAAGTTCGACAGGGTCATCACAGCCACGACCGCGACCGACATCACGATGGAGGTCTCGAGCTTGGTCGTCACCGCGAGCGCCGAGCAGATCCCCAGCACCTGGAGAGCGATCGGGTTGTTGTCGAACAGCGGGTCGATCAGGATCCTGGATTGCTGGCTCATGCCGCGCTCCTTTCGGACCGGAACCTCTCGAGGTACGGCGCGAACCCGTCCTCACCGAGCCAGAAGCGCACCAGGTCGGAGACCCCCCGCGCCGTGATCGTGGCGCCCGAAAGACCGTCCACCTCGTGCGGATCTTCTGCAGGGGGACCGGCATGCCCCTTGATGACCTTGATGGCGGGCTCCCAGCTGTCGTCATAGGCCTGGCGGCCCTCCCACAGAGCCTTCCAGCTCGGGTTGTCGACCTCGGCGCCCAGGCCCGGCGTCTCGCCGTGCTCGTAGAAGATGATGCCCTCGATGGTCGTGGTGTCCGGCGCCAGTGCCAGGTAGCCGTAGAGGGTCGACCACAGGCCCTTGCCCTCGATGGGGAGGATGATCTTCTCGACCTCGTCCTCCGACTTCACCAGGTAGACCAGGGCGTCGTTGGGCAGGCGCCGGATGCCGGCCGGGTTCGGCGGCGCCTCGCGGCTGCGGGCCGGGTCCTTCTGGGCCTTTTGCTGGTCGAACGCCGCGGGGTCGACGTCGGGGTCCGGCTCGCCGCTCGTCAGCTCGATGACCTTGGCCTGGATGTTCTGCTCGAAGAGCTCCTGAACCCGCTGCGACTCGATCTGCTCGCCCTCCTCGATGAGGCCGGCGACGGTCAGGACCTTCTTCTGCCGGTCGAGAACCCGGTTGACCTCCTGGCGAGAGCGCAGGCCGACCGCCGAGGTGGCGACGAACACCGAGCAGACGAGGCAGACAGCAGCTGCAAAAGCGACGATGAAGGTGTTGTTATGCCGCATTGCGAGCCAGCCTCCGCTTGATGTTCGCCTGCACCACGAAGTAGTCGATGAAAGGCGCGAACATATTCATGAACAAGATCGCCAGCATCATGCCTTCCGGGTAGGCGGGATTGACGACCCGAACCAGCACCACCAGCACGCCGATCCCGGCGCCGTAGATCCACTTGCCCTTGTCGGTGAAGGCGGAGGACACCGGATCGGTGGCCATGAACACCATACCGAAGGCCCAACCGCCGAGCACGAAGTGCCACCAGAACGGAACCGAGAAAAAGGCGTTGGTCTGCGACCCGACGAGATTGAGGAGGGTCGCGGTCGCCGCCGTGCCGAGGGTGACGGCGAGCATGGTTCGCCACGACCCGACCTGGGTGCCGATCAGGATGACCGCGCCGAGCAGGCACAGCGCCGCCGAGGTCTCGCCCATCGAACCGGGGATGAAGCCCAGGAAGGCGTCCCACCACAGCGGATCGCCCAGATTGCCGAGGACCGCGACGCCGTCGACCGCGGCCCGCGACAGCCAGGTGGCGCCGCTGAAGCCGTCGACGCCCACGAAATCGGCCGCGATCCACGGCTTGTCGCCCGAGATCTCCGCCGGATAGGCGAAGAACAGGAAGGCGCGCACCGTCAGGGCCGGGTTGAGAATATTCATTCCGGTGCCGCCGAAGACCTCCTTGCCGATGAGGACCCCGAACGCCGTGCCGACGGCCACCTGCCACAGCGGAATGGTGGGCGGCAGCGTCAGGGGCACCAGAAACCCGGTGACGAAGAAGCCCTCGTTGACCTCGTGCTCGCGGACGACGGCGAAGAGCACTTCGATCACGCCGCCGGCCGCGAAGGTGACGGCGATTACCGGGATGAAGTAGAGCGCTCCGTGCACGAAACAGGCCCAGAAATCGGTCGTGAAACCGAATCCCAGCGACTGGAAGAGGGTGGTCTGCCAGTCCGAGAGCGGGCGCGCACCGGCGGCGATGGCGCGGTGCGCCTGGAGGCCGGTGTTGTAACAGGCCATGAGGACGGTCGGAATGAGCGCCGCCACGACCACGATCATCATCCGCTTGAGGTCGATTCCGTCGCGCACGTGGGTGGTGCCGGAGGTCACCTTGCCGGGCGTGTAGAGGAGGGTGTCGATGGCCTCCCAAAGCGGGAACAGGCGCTCCAGCTTGCCGCCGGGCTCGAACAGGGCTGCCGGTTTGTCGAGGAGAGAGCGCAGAAGAGACATCAGCCCTCCTTCCAGAGCTCGAAGAGGTTGCGACGGAGGGCGGGGCCGAAATCCTCCTTGCCCGGGCTCACGAAGGAGCACAGGCCGAGGTCCTCTTCGTCGAGCTCCAGACAGCCGAGGGCCTCGGCTCGATCGAGATCGTCGACGATCAGGGCCCGCAGGAGGAAGGTCGGCTCGATGTCGAGCGGCATCACCCGCTCGTACATTCCGATCGGGATCATCGCACGCTGACCGCCGTGGGTCGTGGTCGTGAAATCGTAGCGGTGGGTGCGCGGCCGCAGCGAGGAGGCATAGGCCCGAATCGTCGAGAATCGGTCGAGGCCGGGCATCAACCAGCCCAGAAAGTGCCTGCGCCGGTTCTCGGCGAGGCACGAGATCTGATTCGCGTAGCGGCCGAGATAGCCGAAGACGTCGCCCCTGGCGACGTGCCCGAAGAGCACCGACCCCGAGATCACCCGCTTCTCGCCGAAGAAGACCTCCTCGTCCAGCAGCGGCTCCGTCTCAGCCCCCAGCCGGGTCGCCAGGAGACGGGGCCGCATCACCAGCGGTCCACCGAGGGCAACGACGCGATCGACCGCGAGCTTCCCGGTGGTGAAGAGGCGGCCGATGGCGACCACGTCCTGGTAGCCCACGTACCACACGGTCTTGCTCCGGTGGACGGGGTCGAGCAGGTGGATGTGGGTGCCCGCGAGCCCCGCCGGGTGCTTGCCGTGAAACTCTTCGACCCGCACCCGCGGTGCATCGCCGCCGTCGAGCTTCGAGTTGGGCCCGCGGCAGAGGAAGACGGGACCCTCGGTCAAGGTCGACAGCACCCACAGGCCGTCGTTGAAGTCCTGGTGGCGCCCGTCCAGCACTACTTCCGGGTCCGGCGCGAGCGGGTTGGTGTCGGTCGCGGTGACGAAGATCGAGTGGCAGTCCGAGGACGGCGCCGGAACCTTGGAGAAAGGGCGCTGCCGGATCGCGGTCCACAGCCCCGACTCCACCAGGAGCGCCCGCGCCGCCTTGCCGTCCAGCGAGCGCACGCTGCGGGCCGCATAGCTCGAGAACTTCTGGTGGTCGGACTCGGCGGCCCTGCCCTGGCGTTCGGTCGGCGTCAGCTCGATGACGACCGACTGCAGCGCCCGACGCGCGCCGCGGTTGATCGCCACGACCCTGCCGGCCCCGGGAGCGGTGAAGTGCACCCCTTCCGTCTTGCGGTCCTCGAAGAGCAGTTGGCCGCGCCTGACCAGGTCGCCCACCGCCACGTGCATGCGCGGCTTCATGAACGGGTAATCGCGGGCCAGAACAGCGACCTTCGCCGCCTGGGGCGCCGGCTCGATGCGCTGCTCCGGCGCGCCCGTAATGGGAAGGTCGAGCCCCTTCCGGATGACGTGAACTGCCATGCCCTACTCTTTTCCGCTCGCCGAGACCGAATGCGGCAGACGAGCGCAGAGAGGATAGCAAGGACGTCAAGCGGACGGAACCACTTTCGGGGACCAACTCAGGCTCCTTCGGTGCTAAGCTGTGGCAAACGACCACGGGCGCGAACCGGAGGTGACGCCATGGCAACGACACCCATCGTCCGGACCATCATGAAGAAGGCCTCGAAGACCTTCCGTGTCGACGAGGAGATGGCCCCCTGCATGAGCGTTCTCGCTCGCTCGTCGTTCGCCGCGATCCCCGTCGTGGACGATGACGGGCTCGTGGTGGGGGTGCTGAGCGAAAAAGACGTGCTGCACACCATCATCGACTGGGCCTACGACCAAAGAGCCGGGGGCCCGGTCGGCAACTACATGTCGCGTCTCGAGGTCATGGTCACCCCCGACATGGACCTGCTGACCGCGGCCCGGGCCTTCCTGGAGTGCAACTTCTCGTGCCTGCCGGTGCTGGAGGAGGACCGGCTCGTCGGCAGGGTCACCCGTCACGACGTGCTCAAGGGCATGGAGAAGTGGGCGACCGAGATCAACAAGGAGCGGGCCTCCCGGCTCAAGCAGAGCTCGCCGCACGAGCGGCCGTCCGCCATGGAGGAGATCCAGAAGGTCGCGGCCTCGCACTCGAGAGAGCAGATGATGCAGATCTTCCGCCGCCACTGAGCCGCATCCATGCTGGCGGGCTGCGGCCGCTCCGACCCGGCTTCGAGCCGGCCGGCTCGTCGCGGCACGCCGCGGACACCTCGAAAATCCGGTGTGCCGAGGTCGTCGAGCATTTTCCGGCCGGGCCTGCCGAGTCCGAACGGGCCGCGATCGACGGGATTCTGTATGATGTGCGGCGACGATCGCCGTCGCGATCCGGAGGTAAGGCTGTGAAGAAAATGATGACCCTGGTCCGAGCGCTGTCGGTCGTGGCCGCGGCGGCCGCGCTGACGGCGTGCGGCAACAAGCCGGTCGTCGGCATCCTCCTGCCCGCGACGGGCGAGGCGTCGCCCTACGGCGAGTCCATGAAGCATGGCATCGACATTGCCCTCGAAGAATCGCAAGGCAGTCTCCCGAGCGGTTTTCGGACCGTCTGGGGCGACACCGGGTCCGATCCCGCGACCGGAGCTCGCGAGCTCGAACGGCTGGCCGGCGAAGGCGCGCGCCTGATCGTCGCAGGCACCACCAGCGACACCGCGCATGCGCTCCTGCCCCTGCTCGAGACCCTCGACCTGATCGCGGTCTCGCCCTCGGCCTCCGACCCGAGCCTGACCAAGAACTCCCGGCGGTTCTTCCGGGTCTTCTCCTCCGACGAGCTGGAGGGCCGCCGCGCCGGCCGCTTCCTGTACGACGACCAGGACAGGACCTCGGTGCTGATCTATGCCGAGGACTCGGCGCAGGCGCGCGGCATCGAGCCGCCCTTCCGCCAGGTCTTCGAGCAGGCCATGGGCGGGCGGGTGGTCGGCAGGGTGCTGCTCAACGATGCCGACTGGGAGCGTCAGTCGAGTGATCTCCTGGCCGCCGGCCGGCCCGAATCCGTCTACATCATCGCCTATGGGGAGAGGACCATCGAGGTGCTGCGGCACCTGCGGGACAAGGGGTACGAAGGCCTCATCTGCGCCAGCTCCGCCTTCTACACGAACCGGATCGTCGAGGCATATCCCGAGCTGGTCGAGGGCGTGTTCTTCCCGCAGCCGGCGTTCGACATCAAGTCGGACAACCCGCTCGCCGAGAAGTTCATCGCCACCTACCGCGCACGCTTCAACCAGGACCCGGACATCTACGCGGCCCACGCCTACGACGCGATGCGGGTCGTGCTGTGGGTCGCCGGGGAAACCCGGAACTTCACAACCGCCGAGATCCGCAAGACCCTGGCCTACGGCATCAAGGAGTTTCCGGGCGTCACCGGCATCATCCAGTTCAACGACTACGGTGACGTCCACCACAACCCCATCATGTTCATCATCAAGGACGGCGAGGTGCTCAACTTCGAGCGCTACATCGAAGAGGAAAAGGCCAAGATCCGCGAGCGCATCAAGGACCTTCTCGGCGGCTGACCGCGGCGGTTCGTGCTGACGCCCGCGTCTCCCGCAGAGAGGAAAGCCCCGTCTGCATGCGTGTCCGTCTCGAATCCGTAGGATGCCGGCTCAACATCGGCGAGGTCGAGGCCATGGCCCGGTCTCTGGCCGCAGCCGGCCACCGGATCGTCGGTCCCGGTGAACCCGCCGAGCTCTGCATTCTCAACACCTGCTCGGTGACCTCGATCGCGTCGAAGAAGTCGCGCCAGCTGATCCGTCAGCTGCGGGGCTCTCACCCCCGGGCCGCGGTTGTCGTCACCGGCTGTGACACCGAGCTCGCGCCCGAGGCGGCCCTGCGTGCCGGCGTCGACCTGGTGGTCGGCAACGCCGACAAGGACCGGCTCCTGGAGATGGCGGCGGCCGCCGAGCTGCTGCGCGAGCCGGCGCCCGACCTCGACGGGACTGGCCTCTTCCTTCCGGGCGGCGGGTCCCGGACGCGCGCCTTCCTCAAGGTTCAGGACGGCTGCGACAACCGCTGCACCTTCTGCGTGACGACCATCGCCCGTGGCATCGGCCGCAGCGTTGCCGCCGACGATCTCGTGCACGAGGTGCGGGCCCTGCTCGATCTCGGCTATCGCGAGGTGGTTCTGAGCGGGGTCCACCTCGGTTCCTACGGCCACGACGTCGGGGATCGCAGCGGTCTCCACCGCCTGGTGGCGCGCCTCCTGGCCGAAACCGAGGTTCCGAGGCTGCGGCTCTCCTCGCTCGAGCCCTGGGACCTGGAGTCGCGCTTCTTCGAGCTCTTCGCCGACCGGCGTCTTCTCCCCCACCTCCACCTGCCCCTGCAGAGCGGCTGCGACGCGACCTTGAACCGCATGGCCCGCCGCACGAGCCGCCGGGAGTTTTCGCGCCTGGTCGAGGCCGCCCGCGCTGCGGTGCCCGGAGTCGCCGTCTCCACGGACGTCATCGTCGGCTTTCCGGGCGAGAGCGAGGAGGAGTTCGCCGAGTCCATCGCCTTCGTGGAGTCGATGGAGTTCTCGAAGCTCCACGTCTTCCGGTACTCGCGGCGCCGGGGCACCCTCGCCGCCTCGATGCCGGACCAGGTGCCGGCCGCGGTGGCGCAGGAGCGCAGCCGCCGCATGCACGCCCTCGGCGCCGAGCTCGAGCGGCGGTACGGCTCGGCCCTCGTCGGCTCCACGGCCGACGTCCTCTGGGAGACCGCGGAGGACCTTGGCGACCACCTCCGCTGGTCCGGCCTGACCCCGGATTTCGTGCGCGTCAGCGCCATCACGGGCCCCGACGAGGACCTGCGCAACCGCGTCACGCCGACCGGGATCGTCGGGGCCGTGCCGGGCGGCGTCGTCGGACGGATCG
>CAZMED010000033.1:0-5983 GCA_964565045.1 uncultured Thermoanaerobaculia bacterium | reverse complement strand
TGGACCGGATCGTCGATTTCCTGTTCGAGGTGGGGATGCTCAAGCGCACGCCGCGCTCGGGATGGCAGTTCCTCGGTGCGGGTTCCGAGTCGGTGGCCGAGCACGCGTTTCGGACCGCGATGATCGCCTTCGTCCTGGCGCGCATGGACGGGGAGGTCGATGCCGACCGGGTCCTCAGGCTGGCGCTGGTCCACGACCTGCCGGAGACGCGGACCGGGGACCTGAACTACGTCAACCAGAAGTACGTCACCGCCGACGAGGCCCGCGCTGCCGCCGACATGAGCGACGGGCTGCCGTTCGCCGACGAGCTTCGCGGGCTGCTGCTCGAGTACCGCGCCGCGCAGACGCCGGAGGCGGTCCTCGCCCACGATGCCGACCAGCTGGAAATGCTGCTCGAGCTCAAGGAGAGACTGGACACAGGCGTCCCGGGGGCCGCCGACTGGACACCCTTCGTGCTCCGTCGGCTGCGGACGGACACCGCCCGAAGCCTCGCCCGTCGCATCCTCGACGGCGACTCGGCCTCGTGGTGGTTCGACCGGGAGTCGGAGTGGTGGGTGCGCGGCGGCAAGGGATGAGGGCCCCGGTGCGCCCCTTGACTCGCGGGCCGAGATCGCCGATTCTCGAGCTCTCGACCGGAATCGCATTCGGGCGGGCAACCGGGGCGCCGGACCCACGGCAGCGGGTAATTCGCCATGGCGTGCTCGCGCATCGCGCCGGGTTTCAGGACGAGGGCGGAGGGGATCCGTGGCCGCTGAAGATCTCGAAAGGATTGGGGAGCCGGTGAGCGGGTCGCAGCCCGGGGCCGCTGTCCTCGGGACGCGCTCCGGAGTCCTGCTCGCGGTGGCAGCCGCGCTGCTGATCACGGGCTGCAGGTCCTCGACGATCGAGCTCCCGGTGCGGACCGAGTACGACCGCGGCACCGCCTTTCACGAGTGGAAGACGTTCCGGCTCGCGAGCGACGGGCACGGCGCGGGCTCGATGCGCTACCCGAGGTACGAGGAGATGGTGAGACAGGCCGTCGTCGAGGAGCTCAAAGCCCGCGGCTACACCCGGATCGAGGACGGAACGCCGGATTTCAGGGTCGCCTTCGAGCTGTCGTTCAGGGGCGGCGCGTCCGCGCAGATGGCGCCGGAAATGGGCAGCACGGCGCCGGAGGAGCGCGCGGCCGCGGGCTCCAATCCGGCCGGCTCCCTGACCCTTCGCATGCTCGACCCCATCAGCGCCGCACCCCTCTGGGAAGGCACCATCTCGGAGTTCACCATCAATGCCATCGAGCCGGAAAAGGGTCTCCGCACGGCCGTGTGGCGGGTGCTTGTCGAGTTCCCGCCCCTGAGTGGTTGAGCGCGGGGCCATGGAGAATTCTCGGGTGAAGATGACGCCCATGCTGCGCCAGTACCTCGAGCTCAAGGAGTCGGCCGGATCCTCGCTGCTGCTCTACCGGATGGGCGATTTCTACGAGCTCTTCTTCGAGGACGCGCAGCGGGCGGCGCCGGTGCTCGGGATCACGCTCACCCGACGTCGCCACAACGACTCGGTCGAGGCCCCGATGTGCGGCGTACCGTATCACGCGCTTGACAACTACCTGGGCAAGCTCCTCGCCGCCGGGTTCCGGGTCGCGATCGCCGAGCAGGTGGAGGACCCTGCGACCGCCAAGGGCCTGGTGCGGCGCGAGATCATCCGCATCCACACCCCGGGCACCGTCTCCGACACCGGCCTCCTCGACGACAGCGAGCGCTGCTTCCTGGCCGCCTTCGGGGGCGACGACGAGTCGGCGGCGCTGGCGTGGATCGAGATCAGCAGCGGCACCTTCGAGGGCCTCCGCATCGGCGATCTGCAGACGTCGACCGAGCAGCTGGCCCGCCTGCGGCCGCGCGAGCTCCTGGTCGCGGAGGAGTGGGACGGGTGGCGCAGGGTGTGGCCGCCCGAGCTGCCGCTGCCGACGGTCACCCCCGTTCCGACCGAAGCGTTCTCGCCCTCTGCGGGCGAGCAAAGGCTGCGGCGGGTCCTGGGGGTCTCCTCCCTGCGCGGGTTCGGGCTGCAGTCCGGCGAGCTCCTAGTCGGCATGGCCGGCTGCCTGCTGAGCTACGTCGAGGCGACCCAGAAGGGCGCCCTCAACCATCTCTCGTCGTTCCGCTGCCGGGACGGCGGCGAGGCGATGGTGATCGATCGCGCCAGCCTGCGCAACCTCGAGGTGGAGCGCGGCGCCGACGGCTCGCGCCGGGGCTCGCTCCTCGACGTTCTCGACACCTGCTGCACCCGGATGGGCTCGCGCCTGCTCCGGGATCGCCTGGTGCGGCCGAGCATCGACATCGAGGAGATCGACGCGCGGCAGCGGGCGGTCGCCGAGCTGGTGGACGACCACGAGCTGCTGCAGGGCCTGCGCTCGGCGCTCGGCAGCCTGCCGGACCTCGAGCGGCTGGCGGGCAGAGTGGGGCTGGGCCTCGCGACGCCGCGCGAGCTCGTCGTCCTGCGCTCCGGGCTCGACCTGCTTCCGGCCGTCGTGTCGTCGGTCCGCACCGCGACCTCGGCGCGGCTGGTCCAGCTCGCTTCGAGCCTCGACCCGATGACCGACCTCGCCGAGGCTCTGCACCGGCGCCTGGCCGAGGAGCCGGCCGCGGTGAGCGGCGCGGGCGTGATGGCGGGTGGTTGGGACGAGGAGCTCGACGAGCAGCGCGCCCTCGCCCGCGGAGGCAAGGAAGCGGTCGCGGGGATCGAGACCCAGGAGCGTTCCCGGACCGGCATCGGCTCGCTCAAGGTGCGTTACAACAAGGTCTTCGGCTACTCCATCGAGGTCAGCAGGTCGAACCTCGACCGCGTCCCGGACCACTACGAGCGGCGCCAGACCCTGACCAATGCCGAGCGCTTCGTCATTCCCGAGCTCAAGGAGCTCGAGGCCCGCATCCTGGCCGCCGAGGAGCGGGCGGCGGTTCGCGACCGAGAGCTCTTCGACGAGCTGCTCGAGGAGCTCTCGCAGCACGCGCAGCGGATCGCCGCGACCGCCGCCGCCGCCGCGAGACTCGACGTCCACTCGACCTTTGCCGACCGCGCCCGGCGCTGGGGCTACTGCCGCCCGGTGATCACCGAGGAGGCGGGCTGCGCGATCAGCGAGGGCCGGCACCCGGTGCTCGAGGAGCTGCAGCGCGAGCCCAAGTTCATCGCCAACGACTGCGCCCTGGACCCTTCGACCTGCCAGATCGTGCTCCTCACCGGTCCCAACATGGGCGGCAAGTCGACCTACCTGCGGCAGTGCGCGCTGATCGTGCTGATGGCGCACGCCGGCTCCTTCGTGCCGGCCACCGAGGCGGTGATCGGGCTGACCGACCGCATCTTCACCAGGGTCGGCGCTTCGGACATGCTGGCCCGCGGCGAGTCCACCTTCATGGTGGAGATGACCGAGACCGCCAACATCCTGCACCACGCGACGCCGCGTTCGCTGGTGATCCTCGACGAGGTGGGCCGCGGCACCGCCACCTTCGACGGGCTGTCGCTGGCGTGGGCGATCGTCGAGTACCTGCACGACCGTCCCGAGCACGCCGCGCTGGTGCTGTTCGCGACTCACTACCACGAGCTCACGGAGCTCGGCCGCAAGCTGCCGAGGTTCGTCAATCGCTCGATGGCCGTCAAGGAGTGGCGGGGCACCATCCTGTTCCTGCACCGCGTGGTCGACGGTCCCGCCGACCACTCCTACGGCATTCAGGTGGCGCGGCTCGCCGGCGTCCCGGCCGAGGTGTGCCGGCGTGCCTCCGAGGTGCTCGCCAACATCGAGCGCCACGAGCTCAACGTCGCCGGCGACCCGGTGATGCAGCTGCTATCCGGCGAGCGGGTCAACCAGCTCGACCTCTTCCGGCCGGCGGCCGACGAGATCGCCGACCGCCTGCGCCGCCTCGATCTCGACGGCGTCACCCCGATCGAGGCGCTCAACCTGCTCGCCGAGCTGCGGAGCAAGATCGATGGCGACGGCTGACGACCGAGATCCCAGCGCGAATGCGGAGAGTGGATGAAGAACCTCGACTTCATGCCGCTGGTCGTCGGGCTCCCCGGCACCGAGCTCAGCCCGGCAGAGCTCGAGGTGTTGGCGCGAGTGCAGCCCGCCGGCGTGATTCTCTTCACCCGCAACATCTCGTCCATCGAGCAGACCCGGTCGCTGATCGGCCAGCTCCGCGAGCTCGAAGCCACGCCCTTCGTCGCGGCCGACCTCGAGGGCGGCATCGTCAACCGGCTGCAGGGTTTGTGGGGCGAGCTGCCGACGCCGGCAGCCGCGGCCGAAGCCGGGCGGCGCGCGGTGCGGGCCCTCGGCGAGGCCGCCGGGGCCGCCTGCCGCAGTCTCGGGATCCAGCTCGATTTGGCGCCCGTGGTCGACCTCCAGTGCCCCGGCGGCTGCCTCGGCGGGCAGGGGCGGTGCCTGGGCGACGACCCCGAGCGGGTCGTGGTGTTGGCCAGGATCTTCAACGAAGGCCTGGCCTCCTGGGGAGTCACCGGCTGCAGCAAGCATTTCCCCGGCCTCGGCGAGGTCGCGGCCGACACCCACGAGGCGCTGCCGGTGCTCGAGCTCAACGAGGCCGAGCTCGCCCGCCATCTCGCGGTGTTCGAAGCCCTGGGCCCCGAGTTTCCGGCGGTGATGATGGCGCACGTGGTGGTGCCGGCCCTCGGCGACGCCGACCGGCCGGCCTCGCTGTCACGCATTGTCGTGGAGCAGGCCATCGCCCTTCCGGGGTCGCCGGTCGTCCTCTCCGACGATCTCCAGATGGGCGCCCTCGACGGCTGGGGCGAGCTCCCGGAGCGGGTCGGCGCGGCGCTCCTCGCCCGCAACCACGGCATCCTGGTGTGCAACGCCTTCGACCGGCTCGACGACATCACCGAGCACCTCACCGCCCTCGCCGGCGCCGACTCGAAGGTCTCGTCCCGCCTGGTGGAGATGGCCGCCCGCATGGGCACCCTGCGCACCGAGGTCATCACGAGGGCCGCCGCAGTGCCGGCGCCCGACGAGGCCACCGTGGCGCAGCTCTGGGAGCGCGCCCGCAGCGAGGCGGCGCCATAGCGCCGCCTCGCTGCGAATGAGGAATTAGGGATGAGGAATTAGGAATGCCGCCCCACCCCTCGGGCTCATTCCCCGCCCAAGGGGGGGCGGGTGGGAATTCCTAATTCCTAATTCCTCATTCCTAAATCCTAATTCGTCTTTTTTTGGCACAATGCCCGTGTGAAGAAAGCCGCACCCGCCGTGGTTCTCCTCTCAGGTGGCCTGGACTCGACCACCGTGCTCGCCATCGCGCGGTCGGAGGGCCTCGAGTGCCACTGCCTGACGGTGGATTACGGCCAGCGCCACCGGGTCGAGCTCGAGGCCGCGCGCCGCGTCGCGGCCGCCCTCGGGGCCGCGTCGCTCCGGGTCGTGCGCCTCGACCTCAGGGCGATCGGCGGATCCGCCCTGACCGACGACATCGAGGTGCCCAAGGACCGCGACCCGGCGTCGAACGAGGTACCCGTCACGTACGTCCCGGCCCGCAACACGGTGCTCCTCGCACTGCTGCTCGGCCTCGCCGAGGTGGTGGGCGCCGAGCAGCTCTTCATCGGCGCCAACGCGGTCGACTACTCCGGCTACCCCGACTGCCGGCCCGCGTTTCTCGACGCCTTCGAACGCCTCGCCGCGCTGGCCACCGTCGCCGGCGCCGAGCACGGTGTCCGCTACCGGGTCCGGGCCCCTTTGCTCGAGCTCACCAAGGCCGGGATCATCCGCCGCGGGCTCGCTCTCGGCGTCGACTACGGCCTCACCTGGTCCTGCTACGACCCCACCCCCGACGGGCTCGCCTGCGGAAGCTGCGACTCATGCATCTTGCGGCGGCGCGGCTTTGCCGAAGCGGGGGTCGAAGATCCCATCGAGTACGGGAATCGTTGACGGCGCCTGAGGCTCGGGGCTCGGGGCTCGGGGCTTGAGGCTCGGGGCTCGGGGCGCACAGCTCGAAGCCGCTCTCTTGACAAACTACCTTGG
>CAZMED010000032.1:19359-20499 GCA_964565045.1 uncultured Thermoanaerobaculia bacterium | reverse complement strand
CCGAGGGTCAGGTTCTCGCGCTCGCCGATCGCGCCGCCGACGGTGTGCACGTCGGAGGTGCAGACCAGCGCGCGGGTGGTCTTGACGACGGCGTCGTACGGTCCGGGCTGCGGGATCGGCTTGTCGGCGAAGCCGACCTTGTCGATGCCTTCCATCACGAATGCTCTCATCTCAGCCATGGCCTCTCTCCCTTCTCTCCGGGGTGCAGTGTGGAAGGTCGCGGCGCCGCGCGGTCGCAGGACAGCACCGACCCGGGCCTGGGGAATGGTCCCAGGGGTTCCTCGTGCGCGAGTGCTCCCCCTGCAGGCGGAGCCACACCGCCGGGGCCCGCCCGAGGATTGAAAGGGGCACGTCCTGATGACGCCTCCGGGCGCCGCCGCTCGATGCTGTGAGGGCTGAGATCGTCCCGGCGGGATGCGGTCCGCGGTCTCGGGCGGCGGGGCCCGCGGCCGAGCCGCGGTCCGGGTGCCCGCGACGCGCCGCTGCGAGCGGGGATCACCCGACGCACCTTCCGGGGGAACAAGGAGGACGCGCATGGCACACGATCAGGACGTCGACTTTCGGGACCTGTCACCCGAAGACACCCTCGACCTCGCCGTCGAGGTGGAGGTGGAGGCCCGCCAGCGCTACCTGGAGTTCGTCGACCAGATGACGCTCCACCACACCGAGGAAGCGGCCGAGTTCTTCCGCCGCATGGCGGACCTCGAGGCCAACCATGCCGAGCGCCTGCGCGACGTCAGGAACGCCCGTTTCGGGAGCCCGCCGGTTGCCGCGGACCCGCCGCTGCCGGTGGTCGAGGTCGAGGCCCCGGAGTACGAGCAGGTGCGGGCCTTCATGTCCGTGCACGATGCGCTGGACGTGGCGCTCGAGGCGGAGCAGAAGGCCTACCGCTTCTACGACGACGCGCTCGGCCGGGTGGACGACGAGGATGTGCGGACCCTTTTCGAGGCGCTGCGGTCCCAGGAAGAGCGCCACCAGCAGCTCATCGAGAGCTTCCGGAAGACCCTGCCCGAGGAGCGTGACGTCGATCCGGACGACTACGTCGACGAACCGCGGGCGCTGTGAGGTCCGGCCAAGGATCGGGACCGCTCGACGGCCCGAAAAACAACCTCCGGGAGGAAACCGTGATCGAAAACCTGA
>CAZMED010000032.1:3569-19259 GCA_964565045.1 uncultured Thermoanaerobaculia bacterium | reverse complement strand
GCCATGGAAAAGCAGCACCTCCGGCAGGTGCTCAAGTACATGATGGCGCCGGACTCGAAGATGCGGGGCGTCTCGGACGAGTGGACCTGAGGGGCCGCCGGCCCCTGGCCTCAGTGACGTGGGGCCAGACCCCACCGCCGCCTCCGGAGCACGACAGATGCAAAACCGGGCCGTCCTCGATGGTCCCACCGCCGCGTGCGGCGGAGACTGACTGCGAGACGAGAGAAGGGAGACCGATATGGCCGAGACGAAGACCGACAAGGTGGAATCCATCGAAGATCTGGACGCCGTGAAGAAAGCCCTCGACGCCGCGCAGCGTGCGCTGGACAGTGCCCGCTCCTCGATGGACGAGGCGTACAGCGGAGCGAAGTCCGTGAAGCGCAAGCTCGCGGACCGTGCCGACGAGCTGCTCGAGCAGGCGAAGGGCCACCTCGATCAGGCCAAGGAGTCCATGGCGGAGCTGGCGGCCAAGGGGCGGAAGCAGGCGGAGGCATTGTACGACGCCACCTCCGAGCAGTACTCGGAGCTCGCCCGCAGAGCGCGCGAGCTGCGCGACAAGGCCAGGGAGACCGTGGCCGACCTCGAGCTCGGGAGGCGGCGCAGCGATGTCGTCGACTTCGTCCGCAGGAACCCGGGGACCGCAGCGCTGATCGCGTTGGCGGCGGGGTTCCTGGGCGGGTACCTGGCGCGGAAGCGCAACTAGCGGGAGCTCGAGCAATGGGCGGAGGGCTCGAGCCTCGCGACGTCCGGGACGTGGCCCGGCGGGCGACTGCCGCGGCCGCCCGAACCGCCCTCGAGGCCGACGTGGAGGCCGCGCTCGACCCCGACCGGCTGCTCGACCGCCTCCTGCCCGGAGCGGTCGACTGGCGCGGCGCCGTGCGGCGGTTCCCGGTGGCCTCGATGCTGGTCGCCGCCGCCGCCGGTTTTCTGGCGGGCCGGAGCCGCGGCGACGCCGTGGTGGCCGGAGTCGCCGCCGGTCTGCGGACGGTGGCTCACGAGATGCTCTCCGGATCGGGTCCAGCGGGCCGGTCGGCGCGGAGTGACACCGAGTCATGACGCGCTCCCGCGGCGCGCGTTGGGGACGCCGCGCGCTGCTCGCGGCGCTGGTGGCCGCGGCTCTTCTGACCGCCGCACTCGTCGCGCTCTCCCTGCGACCGGTCCAGCGCGCGCTGTGGGACCTGGCCGCGGACCGGCTGACCGCCGGCACCGGTTGGTCGATCACTGCGGGGGACGTCCGGCTCGGCGTGCTCGCGGGCTCGCTCCGGATTGAGGACCTCGAGCTCGCGTACCGCGGGTCGACGGTCGCCGCAGCCGACACAACGGCTCTCTCCTGGGACTGGACCGGGCTGCTGGTGCCCCCGCGCCGCGTGGACCGGGTGCAGATCAGCGGCGGACTGCTCGATCTCCGGAACCTGCCCCCGCCGGCGGCCGAGAGCCAGGAGGCCGGCGGCCGGCTGCCGCTCGAGGCGCTCGAGATCGGTGAGCTCGAGCTCGCGGTCCGCGAGGTCCTGTGGTCGACGACGGGCGTCGACCGGGTGGTCGCGCGCCAGGTATCGGTCACGGGCGCCCTCGAGGGCGGTCGGGCCGAAGGCCGCGCGACAGCCGATATTCTGCGCGCGGTGCGCGAGGGGCGGATCCTCGAGGTCCCGGCGGTGCAGCTCGGCTGGACCCTCGGACCGGAGTCGATCGGCCTCGAGGTGGCGACCGGAGAGCCGTCGGAGGTTTCGGTGACGGGCACCGCGCGGGTGCGGCTCGGCGGCGATGCGGGCCTGCAGACCGAGCTCGAGCTGAAGGCCGGGCTCGAGCGGCTGGCGCGCTGGTGGGACCCCGAGCTGGCGCGGCGCATCGAGCCCCACGGGGAGCTCCGGCTCGCCGGCGCCATCGGTTGGTCGGAGTGCGGGGGCCTCGAAGGAATGCTGCAGCACCGGGGCGAAGCGGTGGTGGTCGCCGGCTATCCCATCGGCGGGCTGCGGCTGCAGGGCGTCGAGGGACGCCCCCGGCTCGAGGCCTCGAGCCCGGAGTGGGGCTTTCTCGAGCTCGAGCTGCAGGAGAGGAGCCGACTCGAGCTGCGGGCGTCGTTCGACGACGCAGGCACAGCTGCGGCGGCCGGCAGGCTGCCGCCGAAGATCGCGGAGTGGGTTCCCGGGCCCCTGGCGATCTCGGGATCCGCGGACGTCACCTTCCCCGCGACGCCCGAGATCTTCAACCCGGCACGTATCGAGGGGCAGGCCGACCTCGAGGCGTCGTGGCCGGGCGTTGTGCTGTCCCTCGAAGCACGGACCATCGAAGGCGGCGTGCGGGTGCGCGAGCTGGTCGTCGAGGTCGCGGACGCCCGGCTCGAAGCCCGCGGGCGGGTGATGCTCGACCGGCGGGTGTCGGCCGAGATCGGGCTCGAGGTGCCGAGCCCGGCGCGATTGGCCTCCGCACTCGAGCCCTGGCTGCCCGGTCCGGTGGGGCGGCTGCCGGTGGCCGGCGGGCCGCTGACGGCCCGCGCGGAGCTCGAAGGACCTCTCGACACTCTCGGAATCGATGCCCGGCTCGGCTGGCAGGACCCGGCCTGGGGCTCGCTCTCGGGTCGCACACTCGAGCTCGTGGCGCAAGGGGACACCGACGACCTGCAGTGGCAGCTCGAGGCGGCGTCGGTGGAGGACGTCCGGCTCCACGCGGAGGGCCGGGCGGCACTGGACGAGCTGCATCTCACGGGGCAGTGGCGGCTGGCGGGCGGCTCGGTGGTGACGGCGTCTGCGCTGGCACCCCCGGTGGCGATCGCGGACATCTCGGCGCGGGGCCGCTTCGAGTGGCGCGGTGGGCTGCGCCAAGCCACCGCGACAGTGCTTGCCGACGAGCTCTCCTTCGGGCAGTGGCGGCTCGACGGCCTGGTGGCGGAGGCACGGGTCGCGAGCTCGCGTTTCGAACTGCACCGCTTCGAGCTCAGAGGTCTGGGCGCGCTGCTGGCGGCGACGGCGTCCTTTCCCATCAGCGGCGACGGCGAGGTCGCCGCCGACGTCAGGCTCGACGGGCTGGACCCGCAGGCCCTGCCGCTCGGGCTGCCGGCGGCATTCGACGGAACGCTGACGGGGCGGCTCCGGGCCGCAGGGTCGACGCGGCAGACCAGCGCCGAGCTGGAGCTGGACTGGCAACCCGCCGCGTCCGGCTCTCTGCCGCCGCTCTCCGTGAGCGGCACCGTGTCGTCGGGCCGGCTGCGGCTCGAGGCGCGACCCGCGGAGCTCGCGGGCGGCACGCTGGAGGCGCGAGCGTCGGTGCCCCTGGGCGAGGTGCCGCGCCCGGACTGGCTGTGGCCCGGGGCCCCGGACGGCGCGGCGTCGGCCGTGGTCGAGGCGGATCGGGTGCGCCTGCAGCCCCTCCTCGCATTGGCCGGGATCGAGGCGCCCCCCCTGGAGGTGGCAAGCGGTGTCCGGCTGGAGGTCCTGTGGCAGCTGTGGGGCGACGGCCCGCGGCACGCGGAGCTCGCGCTGACCGGTCTGGAGGCCTCCACGAGCGGCGAGACGCTGCGCGCCCGCGGCCCGCTGCGGCTGCAGTACCGCGACGGCACGGTGGCGGTGCAGCCGTTCGAGCTCGAAGGTGAGGTCTCGTCGGCGCAGGGAGAAGCGCAGCTCGAGCTCGGTGGCGGCGCGGGCCGGGCCTCAGCCGAGCTGGTGATCGGCCCGTCGTGGCTCCGCCTGATGCCGATCGACCTCGATGCCACCGGTGCGGTGGAGGCGCGGCTGCGATTCGGAGGGCTGCCGTCGGCCCCCGGGGTCCGGATCGAGCTCGAGCAGCGCGACGGCGAGCTCCTGATGCGCGACCCCCCGGTCCGGATCACCAACCTCGAGGCGGAGGTGGAGCTGGCGGACGGCGTGTGGTCCATCCCCGACGGCTCCGCCGACGTCAACCGGGGGAGGGTGCTGCTGGGCGGCGAGTGGAACGTCGAAACCGGCCAGGGCGTCATCTTCGGGCTCGAGGACGTCTCGTTCCTGCTGCCCGAGGGCATCCTGACCCGCTGGGACGGCGCGGTGGTGGTGGAGCCGGCGGCCGGCCGCGCGGCGCGCGTGATCGGCGAGCTGATGATGAACGGCGGGCTGTGGCACCAGGAGGTCGATCTGCAGGCCGCTCTCTTCGGGGACGAGGTGGAGACCGGCACCACGAGCGAGCTCATGTACGACGTCGTGGTGGACGTGGAGGTCCTCGCGCGGGGTGCCCTCGAGGTCGAGAACAACCTGGGCGACTTCGAGATCACCTGGTACGCCCTCGACATCGGCGGCACGCTGGCCGAGCCTCTGATCCAGGGCGAGCTGACCCTGGTCCCAGGAGGCGTGATCACCCTCACCGGATCCGCCGTGGAGATCGCACGGGGCACGATCCGCTTCACCGGCGAGCCCGGCGCGGCACCGGAGGTGGAGGTCATACCGGCCCGCGACGCCTTCGCCCTCGGAGGCGAGGGCGGAGCGGGGTTCGACGCCGATCTGCTGCTCCGCCGCGGCGTCGCAGGCAGCCTCGGTTCGGCGCTCGGGCTCAGGAACGAGTCCCTGGCACCCGCCACCATCGCCGTCGAGACCCTCTCCGACCCGAGCACCAACTACCTCATCTCGAGGCAGATCGGACGCTACGTGGCGCTTTTCGTGGCGGCCGACCTGACCGACGTCCAGGAGCGGACGATGCTGCTGCAGCTCTCCAACTGGCGGCGGATTCCCGGGCTGGCGGTGCAGGGCATCGATGACTCCCGTACCGGGGCGGGGCTGGCCGTCATCGAGCGCCTGAGCTGGGGCGGCACGGTCAGTGAGCGGCCGCGCATCCGAAGGGTGCGCTTCGAGGGCGAGTGGCCGCTCGGGAGGCGGCGCCTCAAGCGGGCGCTGCAGCTGGAGAGCGGACAGCTCTACGATCCCTTCCTGGTCTTCGTGGGCCGGGTGCGTCTGGAGCGCGAGCTGGCGCGGGCGGGCTACTACCAGGCTCGGGTGGCCGGTACCGTCAGCGAGGACCCGAAGCTGCCCGGGCTGAGCTTCACCGTCGAGCCGGGGCCCCGCCGGGAGGTGGTGTTTGACGGCGGCGACCTGCCCGCGAAGGTCCGGCGTGACGTCACCGCCCGTTACCGGCCGCCGCCGGCCCGGCAGCAGGGCTTCGCCGAAATGAGGCGGGTCGTGCGGGAGTACCTGGACGCCGTGCACCACCCGTACGCCACGGTGGAGGTCGCTCAGGAGGGCGAGGCGGTGGCGGTGCGGATCGACCGCGGGACCGAAGTGGTCTTCGAGGGGCCGAGCGCAGCCGGCGTGGCCGACGACGCCGAGCGGACCCTGCAGCGCCTCCTCGGTTCGGCGGCGGAGCTGGCGGTGCTGGCGCGGGAGCGCCCGGAGGCCCTGCGGCGCGCGGAGCGCCTGCTGAGCCTGGAGGGATATGTGGATCCGAGAATCCGCCGGGTCCGCCTCGAGAAGCTGACGCAGGACCGCACCCGGATCCACCTGGAGGTGGAGCACGGCGGCAGGTCGGTGGTGGGCGAGGTCGTCGTGAGCGGACGCGACCCGCTGCAGGTGGTGGAGAGCGGCGAGCTTCCCATCACGGTCGGCATGCCGGCCCGGCGCGGCGCCCTTGCGGCGGTGGAGCGCATGCTGCGCGACGTCTACCGCGACGAGGGCTACACCGAGGTCGAGGTGGAAGGCCGGTTCGTGGGCGAGGGGCAGCTCCGGGATGTGGTGCTCGAGATCGACCCCGGCCGCCCGCACCGGGTGGCCGAGGTCCGCATCGCCGGCCGGCGCCACATCAGCGAGTCGCTGCTGCGCAAAGGGATCGTGCTCGAGGAGGGAGACCTGGTGCGGCCTCGCACCATCAACCGCAGCATCGTCCAGCTCGCCGGCTTCGCCCCCATCGCCCGGGTCGACGTCGAGACCGAGGACGCGGGTCCGGGAGAGGTGGACTTCGACATCCACATCACCGAGCGGGCCCGCTGGACGGTGGGTGCCGGCGCCAGGTGGAGCGCCGACACGGGCCTGCTCGGGCTCTTCGACCTGCGCGACGACGGCCTCTTCCAGCGCGGCTTCAGCCTCAACCTGCGCGGGCTGGTGGGATCGGAGCGAACCGCCCTGGCTCTCATCGGCTCCCTGCCGCGGCCGCCGGGCGGGCGCTGGTCGTCGTCGCTGACCCTGAGCTACCGCGACGTCCCCTCCACCACCGAGCCCGACCGGGTCCAGGAGGAGAGCCGCAGCGCCTCGGTGGAGGCGACGGTGCGGCTGCGTGAGTCGCTCGCCATGCGCGGCTACTACCTGTTCGACGACCGGGTGTCGACGTCGCTGGCGGTGGACCCGCTGCCCTCCGGCGAGCGCCGGGTGCGCCAGACGACCCTCGGCTGGCAGGCGATCATCGACCGGCTCGACGACCCGCTCGATCCCCGGCGCGGCTATTACCTGGCGGCGGACGTCGGGTGGTCCACGCCCACGCTCGGCGGCGACGTGGAAGCCCTGCGGACGCTCTTCACCGCGTCGTGGGCGAGCGCCCCGAAGAGCGGCTGGACCTGGGCCCGCACCTTGCGCCTGGGCTGGGCGGAACCCCTGGACGACGAGCCGTTGGAGGAGCAGGTGCGGTTCTTCGCCGGCGGCGAGGCCTCCATCCGGGGCTTCGAACGCGACCTCGTCGGGCCGGTGACGACGCGGCCCGACGGCTCGTTGCGGCCGCTCGGCGGCGGCGCCCTTTTCGTCCTCAACGAGGAGATCAGGATTCCGGTCTGGCGCCACGAGACCTACGGCACCTTCCGGGTCGCCGTCTTCGCCGACATCGGGCAGATCTGGCCGAGGTGGTCTGATGCCGGTTTCGACCTCGCGGTGGGCGCGGGACTCGGCCTGCGCTGGAACAGCCCGGTGGGGCCGGTGTGGGCGGATGTGGCGTGGCCCGTGGCCGACGTCCGGGGCGATGACGGGCCCAAGTTCTACCTCGGCCTCGGCCGGCCGTTCTAGCTCGGGCTAGAAGTAGTACCAGATACTCTGGTACTCCGCGGGGTCCTCGCCGATGTCCTGCAGCCGCAGCAGGTACTGCAGGATCGGCACGTCGATGCCGACGTAGGTGTCCTGCTCGACCACGTTCTTCTCCCAGGGGTGGAACTCGTAGGCCCGGGAGCCGTCGGGCAGCACGCTGATGAGGTCCCGGTGCTGCAGCGCCCGCAGGTAGTTCTTGCCGAGGCCGGGAACGTTGTAGACGGCCTCGTCGGTGCGCCGGGTGCCGGGCATCAGGCGCGCCTCCTCCTTCTGCTCCTGGAGCATCCGCGCCACCGGCACGCGGTAGGACGCGGTCTCCTCCTTGCCCTTCGGGGCGAAGGTGTAGTAGGGGTCGATCCCGATGCGGCGCAGCAGGACGCGCAGCAGTGCGCTTTCGAAGCGGCGTGAGACGAAGAAGGTGTAGACCTGCTGGTTGTAGACCGCGATGCCCTCGCGGCGCAGCCGGTCGACGGCGCGCGCGGTGTCGAGGGTCAGCTCGTACGGGTGCTCGACGTGGGTCACGACCGCGATCTCCCGCCGCCCGAGCTCTCGGTACGAGCCCAGGAGGCGCGCCAGGTCGTCGTCGATGCGCATCGGGACCGTCACCGGCATCCGGCTGCCGATCCGGATCAGGTCGACGTGCGGGATCGCCGCGAGCTTGTCGAGGATGGCCTTGAGCCGACTGTCGGACAGGGCGAGCGGGTCGCCGCCGGTGACGAGCACCTCCTTGATCGCGGGCCGGCGGCCGATCCATTCGATGGCGTCGTCGATTTTCCGCTGCGGCGCCAGCGCCCCCGGCGCCATCGCCTGCTCGATCTCCCAGTTGCGCTGGCAGTAGACGCAGATCTGCGGGCAGGTGTTGAACGGCTTGAGGATCGCGATGGCCGGGTAGCGGCGGGTCACCAGGTCGATGGGCGAGGTGTCCGACTCGAGCATGAAGTCGCACGAGCGCTGCCGGCCGCGGCGGTTCTCCAGCATGAAGTCCACGTAGTCGCGGGGCGGGATCACCTGCATCCTGACGGCGCGGTCGCGGTCCGAGCCGTCGTCGTCCATCAGCGAGGCGTAGTACGGCGTGACCGCGAAGGGCAGCCTGCCCGCGGTGGCATCGCGGATCGCCGACGCCTCGTCGTCGTCCAGGGTGACCAGCCGCTCGAGCGTGTCGGCGTCGCGAACCAGGTGGCGGAGGTGCCAGCGCCAGTTCTTCCAGTCGCGGTCGTCCCCGCCCAGGGCCTCGAGGACCCGGCTGCGGCGCGCCTCGCGGCGGGCCGCCGACTCTTCGTCGAGCCCGGACGGGAAGCGGTTCATGCTCGCCTCGGCCAGCCGCCACAAGCGGTCGAGCTCCCTGGAGCGGGCCGTGGCGGCGGCGCGGCCCTCGAGCGCCGGGTCGAGGATGCGGTTTCCGGTGAACTCCGTGCGCGCGCGGCCCTCGAGGCCGCGCACGAGGTGGACCATCTCGGCGAAGAAACCCGGCTGCAGGTCGTCGCGGGGCCGGCCCAGGGTGACGTCCCACAGCGCCTCGGCGACGCTGAAGCCGGCGCGCGCGTCGGCCCGCTCGCTGAGCATTGTGGTGAGCACCGCCGCGCAGTCGCGGACCCGGATCAGCTCGTTGGACGGCGGTGCCGCGCGGCCCCTCAAGGTGTCGAACTCGATCTGCGAGACGCGGGCGCGGAGCCGGTCCCGGGCGACCTCGAAGGAGTGGCATTCACGCACCACCATGAGGAGGGCGGCCGCGTCGCGGCGCAGCCCCTCGCGGCTGTAGCGGGTGATGTCGAGGCTCCTCGTGCGCATGATGTCTGATCTCCCGGGCGCCGAAGCGCCGGCTCGTCCACCCGACCATACAGCATCCGGTGTCGCAACGGGGGGCGTCCCCCAACGGGGTGAGAGGCGACCCCCGATGGGTCCGGGACGGCGGCTGGACGATGCTGGCGGGGGCGGTTGGGCGGCCCTGCGGGGCCGACCGCGGCGGAGCGTCCGGCCCGTGTCCGGCGTCCGGGGAACACCCGCGGCCGGCGTCCGCGCCGCGGCACGGGAGATCGACGAGACTCATGGAAGCACGCGATCAGCCAGTCAACACGGGGGTCGTGACCGCGGTTCACGGCGGCATCGTGGATGCCCGATTCGCACACCGGTTGCCGGCGATGAACGCGCTGCTGCGTTCGGGCGACGACGACGCGGTGGCCATGGAGGTCGCGACCCAGCTCAGCGCCAGCGTGGTGCGCTGCATCGCCCTGACGCCGACCCGGGGGCTGGCGCGGGGGTCCACGGTGGCGGACGTCGGCGAGACCCTGCGCGCGCCGGTGGGGGAGCGCCTGCTGGGGCGGGTGTTCAACGTGTTCGGCGACACCATCGACTCCGGAGAGGACCTGGAGAGCATCGAGCGGCGACCCATCTACGGCGCTCCGGCGCCGGTGACCGGGCGCACCACCAGCCAGGAGGTCTTCGAGACGGGCATCAAGGTGATCGACCTCGTGGCGCCCCTCGAGCTCGGCGGCAAGGCGGGGATGTTCGGAGGCGCGGGGGTCGGCAAGACGGTGCTGATCATGGAGCTGATCCACAACATGGCGGGACGCCACGAGGGTGTGAGCGTCTTCTGCGGCATCGGGGAGCGCTCGCGGGAGGCCGAGGAGCTGTACCGGGAGCTCGAGGAGGTCGAGGTCCTCGACCGGGCGGTCCTGGTCTTCGGGCAGATGAACGAGCAGCCGGGCGCCCGCTTCCGGGTCGGCCACGCGGCGCTCACCATGGCCGAGCACTTCCGCGACCACACCGACCACGACGTGCTGCTGCTCATCGACAACATCTTCCGCTTCATCCAGGCCGGACAGGAGGTCTCGGGCCTGATGGGCCGCCTGCCCTCCCGCCTCGGCTACCAGCCGACGTTGGCCACCGAGCTCGCCGACCTCGAGGAGCGCATCTCCTCGACCGCGGACGGCGCCATCACCTCGGTGCAGGCGGTGTACGTCCCCGCCGACGACTTCACGGACCCCGCAGCCGTGCACACCTTCGGCCACCTCTCGTCCTCCATCGTGCTGTCGCGCGACCGCGCGTCCCAGGGCCTGTACCCGGCCGTCAACGTGCGCCAGTCGGGCTCCAAGATGCTGACGCCGCAGGTGGTCGGCGCCCGGCACTACCGGGTCGGCCAGGAAGTGCGGCGGACGCTGGCCGAGTACGAGGACCTCAAGGACCTGATCGCCATGCTGGGCATGGAGGAGCTGTCGCGCGAAGACCGGGCGACGGTCCGCCGGGCCCGCCAGCTGGAGCGCTTCCTCACGCAGCCGTTTCACGTGACCGAGCAGTTCACCGGCAGCGAGGGGCGCATGGTCGACCGCGAGGACACCCTGACCGGCTGCGAGGCGATCCTCGGCGACGAGCTGGCCGACGTCGCCGAGCGCGACCTGTACATGATCGGCAGCCTCGACGACCTCGAGCGGGAGCACCGATGAAGCTCGAGGTGCGGACCCCGACCGGGATGGTGCTGGACGAGAACGAGGTCCGGCGGGTGGCGGCCGAGACCGTCGACGGCGCCTTCACCGTCAAACCGCGCCACCTCGACTTCGTGACGACCCTGGTGCCCGGCATCCTCGCCTACACCGTCGCGGGCGAGGAGCGGTTGCTGGCCGTCGATCGCGGGGTGCTGGTCAAGGCGGGGGCCGAGGTCGCGGTCTCGGTCCGCGACGCGGTTCGCGGCGACTCGATCGGAGACCTCGAGCAGACCGTGCGCGAGCACCTCGAGCGCCGCAGCGAGCACGAGCGGCGTGCGGTCTCGGCGCTGGCGCGTCTCGAGTCGAACCTGGTGCGGGCGTTCGTCGACCTCGGGTGGGGTGAGAATGGCTGAGCGGGACGGCGAGAAGGACCTGATGCGGGAGATCGCCGGCAAGGCGTCCCGGAAGCTGCGATCGCGTGCCTCCGACCGCGGTCCGCTGTGGCTCGGTCTGGGAGCCTTCGGGATCGTCGGCTGGTCGGTGGCGCTGCCGACCCTGATCGGCGTCGCGGCCGGCATCTGGCTCGACGGGGTGCTCGACGACCGGATCTCGTGGACGTTGACGGGCCTCTTCGCGGGGGCCGCCATCGGCTGCGTCATCGCCTGGCTGTGGGTCTCGCGGACCTCGCGGGGTGATCGTTCATGACCACGGCTTGGACGCTCCCGCTCGCCCTGGCGGCAGGGGTGCTCCTCGGCGGGCTGTACTTCCAGTGCCTCTGGCTGACCGCCAGGCAGATGGCGGGCGCGCGTCGTCCGGTCGTGCTCTGGGCTGCCAGCTTCGCGCTCCGCGCGGCACTGCTGCTGGTCGGGTTCTCCCTGCTGGCGGCGGCCGGTTGGCAGCAGCTGACGGCGGGCGGCCTCGGCTTCCTCGCAGCGCGGGCGGCGGTGGTCCGGCGGCAGCGGCCGCGGCCGGTCCGGACCGACGTCGAAGGGAGCGGCTGATGGAGCTCAGCCCGGACGCCTCGGTCATCCTCGAGATCGGTCCGCTGGCCGTCAACGCGACGCTCCTCTTCAGCTGGGCCGTGATGGCCGCGCTGGTTGTCGGCGCGCGCCTCGTCACCCGCCGCCTGCGGGCGCTCGAGCGCCCGGAGCGGGCGCAGACGGTTCTCGAGGCGGTGGTCGCCAGGATCCGCAACGAGATCGCCGACGCCACCGGGCAGGACCCGGCACCCTACCTGCCCTTCGTCGCGACCCTGTACCTCTTCATCGCCGCCGCCAATCTGCTCGCCTTCGTGCCCGGCTACGAGCCGCCGACGGCCTCGTTGTCCACCACCGCGGCGCTGGCCGGCTGCGTCTTCCTCGCGGTGCCCATCCTCGGTGTCCGCGAGGCGGGAGCGGTCGGCTTTCTCCGGCACTACGTCAGCCCGACGCCGCTGATGCTGCCCTTCAACATCATCTCGGAGCTGTCGCGGACGCTGGCGCTGGCGGTCCGGCTGTTCGGCAACGTCTTGAGCGGCACCGTGCTGGTCGGCATCCTGCTCTCCATCGCGCCGTTCATCGTGCCGGTTCCGATCCTCATCCTGCAGCTCCTGATCGGCCAGGTCCAGGCCTACATCTTCGCAATCCTCGCGACCGTCTACATCGCCTCCGCGGTCCAGGTACAGAACGGACGGGCCGCCGCCGACGGCGGCCGCGCCGGGCGCCGCCGCGGTCCTGAGAAAGGAGACACCTGAATGGATACCACCACCGTCATCGGGCTCGGCTCGCTCGTCATCGCCGGCCTCACCATGGCGATCGGCTCCATCGCCCCGGCCATCGCCGAAGGCCGCGCCGTGACGGCCGCGCTGGAGGCGATCGCCCGCCAGCCGGACGAGGCCGGGACCCTGACCCGCACCCTGTTCGTGGGGCTGGCGATGATCGAGTCGACCGCGATCTACTGTTTCGTGGTGGCGATGATCCTGATCTTCGCCAACCCGGTGTGGAACCACGTCACCCAGAACGGCGGCTGAGCCGTGCAGATCGACTGGTTGACCCTGGCGGCGCAGGTCGTCAACTTCGTGATCCTGCTGGTGCTCCTGCACCGCTTCCTCTACCGCCCGATCATGGGCGTCATGGCACAGCGCGAGCAGGAGATCGCCGACCGTCTGGAGGCGGCCGACGAGGCGCGCGAGAAGGCCGACGCCGCGGCCGAGGAGGCCGAGGCCGAGCGCCGCGAGGTGGAGGAACGGCGGGATGAGCTGCTGGACGAGGCCCGCCGGGAGGCGGCGGAGCGCCGCGACGAGCTGCTCGAGCGGGCGCGCCGGGAGGTCGAGGAGAAGAAGGGCCGCTGGCTGCGCTCGCTGGAGAAAGAGCAGGACGAGCTCTCGGGCGAGCTCGAGCGGCGCGTCGCCGGCCTGCTCGGCGAGGCTCTCGAGAATGCTCTCCGCGATCTCGCCGGCGAGGATCTGGAGCGTGAGGTCCAGCGGATGTTCCTGAAGAGGCTCGACGAGCTCGGCGAGGACCGCCGGTCGGAGCTCCGCGAGGCCGCCGGCTCGAACGGCCGCAAAGCCGTCGTCCGCTCGTCCTTCGAGCCCGCGGACGAGCGCCGGCAGGAGCTGGAGAGCGCCGTCACCGAGCTGCTCGGCGACGGACCCGAGGTCCGCTTCGAGGTGGATGACGAGCTCGTCGCGGGCATCGAGGTCGCGGCGGGTGACCGGCGCATCGCCTGGAGCGTGCGCGACTACCTGCGCTCCCTCGACGAGGCCGTGCTGTCGAGGCTGCGCGAGACCGCGGAGCGCGGCCGCGACGGGGAAACCGAGGACGCCGGCAATTCCGCGGAGGCGTCGTGACCTCCGGCTTGCAGGGGCTCGTCGAGCGGGTCGGCGACGCCCTCTCGGCGGCGCACGGCCGCGCCGCCACCCTGCGCATCGAGGAGATCGGCACCCTCGACTTCGTCGGCCAGGGGGTGGCCACCGCCTCGGGGCTCGCGGGCGTGCGCTCCGAGGAGCTGATCCGATTTCCGGGCGACCTCCTCGGCCTCGCCTTCGACCTCGACGAGAACCGGGTGGGGATCGTGCTGCTCGACGAGGCCGCGGACATCGACGCCGGCGACACGGTGCGGCGGACCGGCAAGGTCCTGGACGTCCCGGTGGGCGAGTCGCTGCTGGGGCGGGTGGTCGACCCCCTGGGACGGCCGCGCGATGGGCGGGGGCCGGTGGAGACGGCCGAGAGGCTGCCCATGGAGCGCGAGGCGCCGGCGGTGATGGACCGCGCGCCGGTGAGCCAGCCCCTGCAGACCGGCCTCAAGGTCGTCGACGCGGTGATCCCGGTGGGCCGCGGTCAGCGCGAGCTCATCCTCGGCGACCGCCAGACCGGCAAGACCACCATCGCGCTCGACACCATCCTCAACCAAAAGGGGGAGGAGGTGTTC
Organism: uncultured Thermoanaerobaculia bacterium; assembly: GCA_964565045.1. Lineage (GTDB taxonomy): Bacteria > Acidobacteriota > Thermoanaerobaculia > Thermoanaerobaculales > Sulfomarinibacteraceae > Sulfomarinibacter. The sequence goes on along the minus strand of CAZMED010000032.1, from coordinate 5,476 downwards.
TGCATCTACTGCGCCATCGGGCAACGCAGCTCCGCCCTGGCGCGGGTGGTGGCGGACCTCTCGGAACGCGGGGCGTTGGACTCCACCACCGTCGTCGCGACCACCGAGGACGATCCGCCGGGGCTGCGCTGGGTCGCGGCCTACGCCGCCATGAGCATGGCCGAGCACTTCCGGGACCGCGGCGGGGACGCCCTGGTGGTGTTCGACGACCTCACCCGCCACGCACGCGCTTACCGCGAGATCTCCCTGCTGCTCCGGCGTCCGCCGGGACGCGAGGCCTTTCCCGGCGACATCTTCTACATCCACTCGCGGCTGCTCGAGCGCTCGACCCGCCTCAAGGACCGCCTGGGAGGAGGCAGCGTCACCGCGCTGCCGGTCATCGAGACCGAGGCCCAGAACATCTCCGCCTACATCCCCACCAACCTGATCTCCATCACCGACGGCCAGATCTACCTCTCGCCCGACCTCTTTCAGAAGGGGATCATGCCGGCGGTGGACGTCGGCCGCTCGGTGTCGAGGGTCGGCGGCGACGCCCAGCTGCCGGCCTACCGCGCGGTGGCGGGGGACCTCCGGCTCGCCTACTCGCAGTTTCAGGAGCTCGAGTCCTTCGCGCGCTTCGGCACCCGGCTCGACGAGGAGACCCGTGCCACGTTGACGCGCGGCCGCAGGGTCCGCGAGGCGCTGAAGCAGTCGCAGCACGACACGATGCCCGTCGCCGAGCAGATCGCCGTGCTGCTGGCGGTGACCGAGGGCGAGCTGGACGATCTCGCGGTCGAGCGCGTCGGCGAAGCCGAGGAGACGATCCGCGAGGCGGTGCGGAGCGAAAAGCCCGACCTCGCGAAGCGGATCGCGGGCGGCGAGGCGCTCGGGGAGAAGGGGCGGGACGAGCTGCGCGAGGTCATCCGGAAGGTCGTTGCGGCGTTGCAGGAAGAGTCCGGAGACAAGGCCGCCGCAGACGACGGGGCCGCAGAAGGTGACGGCGGGCGCGAGGCCCGCGACGACGGCTGATCTCGGATGGCGACTCTCGAGGAGCTGCGCTCGAGCCTCGACGGGGCCCGCGACCTCAAGAGCGTCGTCACCACCATGCAGGCCATGGCCGCCGTCAATCTGCGCCAGTTCCGGCGCGTCGCGGAGTCCATGGCGGCCTACCACCGCACCATCGAGCTCGGGTTGCAGATCGTGCTCCGGGACGCGGACCGGGAGCTGCGGGTGGGACGGACCGGCGAGGATGCCGCGCTGGCCGCTGTGGTCCTCGGCTCCGACCAGGGGATGGTGGGCCCGTTCAACGAGCGCCTGGCCGAACACGTCGACAGCCGGTTGCAGAAGTCGGCGCCCGCGCCGCGAGAGCGGCAGCTGCTGGTGATGGGCGACAAGCTCCGCGCGGCGCTCCTCGTCCGGGGGCACGAGGTGGGCCGTCTGGTCGAGGTGCCGGCGAGCCCGGCAGGCATCACCGCCACCCTCGAGGAGATGGTGGTGGTCATCGACACGTGGCGCGAGGAGCGAGGCGCGGACGAGGTGTGGATCTTCCACAACACGCCCGCCGACGGGGCCTCCTACGAGCCGACGGGGCGGCGCCTGCTGCCTGCCGACCGGCAGTGGCTGGACGGCCTGCGATCCGAAAAATGGAAGCAGCGCGGCCTCCCGGGCGTGCTCGGCGAGCCGCGGGCCTTGTTCTCGGCCTTGATGCAGTCGCACGTCTTCGCGCGGCTCTTTCTCGCCGTCGCCGAGTCGGTGGCGGCGGAGAACGCGGCCCGGCTCGGCTCCATGCAATCCGCCGAGCGCAACATCGAGGAGCGAGTCGACGAGCTCTCCGAGGCCGTGCGGCGGCGCCGCCAGCAGGAGATCACCGAGGAGCTGCTGGACATCTCCTCGGGTTTCGAGGCGTTGGCCTCGGACCGCCGCGGCGG
>CAZMED010000032.1:0-3469 GCA_964565045.1 uncultured Thermoanaerobaculia bacterium | reverse complement strand
CTCCTGAGCGGCGGCCCGGGGACCGGCAAGACCGTGCTCGCGCTCGAGTTCCTGGTCCGCGGGGCCCTGGCAGGAGAGCCGGGTATCTTCGTGTCCTTCGAGGAGCGGGCCGAGGCGGTGCGCGCCAATGCCGCGACCCTGGGCTGGGACCTCGCAGCCCTCGAGGACTCGGGAAGGCTCAATGTCGTCCACGCGGCACCCCCCGTGCGCTCCGTGCGCTCGGGGGACTTCGACATCCAGGGGCTGCTGGCGGTCCTCGGAGCGCAGGTCGAGGCTCTCGGCGCCGGGCGCATCGTGCTCGACGCCGTCGACCAGCTGTTCCGCACCTTCGAGGACCCGGAGCGGGAGCGCAACGAGCTCCAGCACCTCCACGAGTGGCTGCTCGAACGCGGGCTGACCGCGATCCTCACCCTCAAGGCACAGCCCGGCGGTGATCTGATCTACCCCTTCCTTGGCTTCCTCGCAGACTGCATGATCCACCTCGACCAGCGGATGGAATCTCAGGTGCGGACCCGCCGGCTGCAGGTGGTCAAGTTCCGCGGCTCGTCCTTTCTGAGCAACGAGTACCCCTATCTGATCTCGAGCCGCGGCGTCGTGGTGATGCCCGTCTCCCTGGTGGCGCTGGGCGAGATCGACTACGACGCCAGGGTTTCGAGCGGCGATCCGGCGCTGGACGAGATCCTCGGCGGCGGCTACCGCGAGGGCAGCACGGTGCTGGTGAGCGGCCCCACCGGCGTCGGCAAGACGACCCTGGCGAGCCTGTTCGCGTGCGCGGCCTGCGGCCGGGGCGAGCCGGTGCTGTACGTCAGCTTCGAGGAGGCGGCGGGGACCCTGGTCGCCGGGATGCGCAGCGCGGGGATCGACTTCGGGCCCCACCTCGAGCGCGGCCTCCTGCGGATCGTCTCGACCATGCCGGAAGCCAAGGGCACCGAGGAGCACCTGTTCGACGTCCTGACGGCCCTCGAGGAGACGGGGGCGCGCCACATCGTGGTCGATGCGGTGTCCGCCTGCCAGCGGCTGGGCTCGGAGGCCGCGGCGTTCGACTTCATGGTCCGCCTCGTATCGGAGACCAAACCCCGCGGCATCACCTGCCTGCTGACGGACCAGACCGCCAACCAGGCGACGGCGCACGAGATCAGCAGCATCGGCGTCTCATCACTCATCGACACCATCGTGGCGCTGGAGTACGTCACGGAGGGCCACGGCCTGCGGCGCCGGTTGCTGGTACTCAAGTCGAGGGCGAGCCGGCACTCCAACCGCTACCACTGGTTGGAGATCACGGATGACGGGATCGCCTTGAGCTCGACGGCCGCGGCGACCGGCCCGTTGCCGCCAGGCGACCTGCCGCCGCGCGGGAGCGGTGGATGAGCGCCCGCTGGACGCCGCCCCCCGGGGACGCGCCGGCCGTCAGCTGCCGACTGGTTCTGTTCGTGGCCGGCGACGAGCGGAACTCACGCCTCGCGCGGGCCAATTTGCAGCGGCTGTGCGCGGAGGTGAACGGGGACGACCACGAGCTCGAGGTCGTGGATGTCCTCGAGGACACGAGCCGCGCCATCGAGCACTTCATTCTCGTGACCCCGACCCTGCTGCGTCTCGAGCCGCAGCCGGAGGTCCGGGTGATCGGCAATCTGTCGGACCTCGAGACGGTGCGCTCGGCCCTCGGGCTGCCCGCGCCGGCCGACGTGGGGCAGGCGACATGACGCGCGGCGACGACCGGCGCCGCCTCCGCCGGTTGGAGGAAGCCGCCGCCATCGTCGACGCCCTGGCCGACGACCAGGTGGATGCCGTGGTCGGCCACGGCGGCGTGGCCCTGCTGCGCCTCAAGGAGATCGAGGAGACCCTCCGGCGCGGCTACCGAGAGCTGCAGGTGAAGCTCGAGCAGCGCACGGCCGAGGCCAGGCGGCGGGCCGAGCAGCTGCAGGCGCTGGCCCTGCAGCTGACCGAGGCCGAGGAGCGCGAGCGCCGCCGCCTCGCGGTGCTGCTGCACGACGAGCTGCAGCAGCAGCTGGTGGCGATGCGGCTTCACGTCGACATCCTGCGCTCCCGGTTGCCCGACGAGTCGGCGGCGCCGATCCTCGACAAGCTGCACGAGCTGTGCCAGGAAACGATCCGGGCCTCGCGCTCGCTGAGCATGGAGCTCAGCCCGCCGATGCTGTACCACGAGGGCCTGCCGGCGGCCCTGCTCTGGCTTGCCAAGACGATGCAGGAAAAGCACCGCCTGAAGGTCGAGGTCGAGGTCATGGCCGACGCCGGTCCGCACGACGAGCGCCTCCGGGTCTTCCTGTTCCAGGCCGCGCGGGAGCTGCTGTTCAACATCACCAAGCACGCGGGCGTCGACCAGGCGAGCCTCAGACTCGCGCGCGTCGACGGCGACATTGTGGTGGAGGTCGAGGACCGGGGATCCGGCTTCGACCCCGGCGCCCTGTACGACTCCGTGGAGCCCGTCACCGGGCTCGGCCTGCTGAGCGTTCGCGAGCGCGCCGAGCTCCTCGGCGCAGAGTTCGAGATCGACAGCGCCCCGGGACGCGGCGTCCGGGTGAGCCTGCGCTGGCGCGAGCCGTCGGGAGTCACCGAGACGCCGCCCGTCGAGTCGGCGGTCCCGCTCCCGCAGCCGACCGAGGAGGCCGAGCCGGCAGCAGACCCCGCAGGCGGGCTGCGCGTCCTGCTCGTCGACGACCACGCCGTGGTGCGGCACGGGCTGCGACTGCTGCTGGAGCAGGAGGCTGACGTGATCGTGGTGGGCGAGGCCGAGGACGGCGCCGCCGGGGTCGAGGCCGCGCGACGGCTTCGTCCCGACGTCGTGGTCATGGACGTGGCGATGCCGGTGCTCGACGGGGTGGAGGCGACGCGCCGGATCACGGCGGCGAACCCGGCGGTGCGGGTGATCGGTCTCTCAGTGTTCGACAACCCGGATGCCGAGCAGCGGATGCGCGACGCCGGCGCCGAGCACTACCTCACCAAGAGCGGGCCCAGCGAGGCGCTGTTGGCGGCAGTCCGGGGTGCGGCGGGAGGGGCACGAAGCGGCGGCTGAGACGATCTGCGAGCGGCCGGAGAGGCCGCCTCCGGAGCCTCGACGGGAGAGAAAAATGCCGTGCCGCGGATGTGTCCGTGGGGGGCGGGATCGTCCAATCCGCGGCACGGCGACAGAAAGTTATGTCAGGCGTCAGCCCAGGATGACCAGCGAGTCCGCGACCAGCTCGCGGCCCTCGAAGAGGTCGTAGTCCATGGTGCCGGTGACGCTCACGCGGTCACCCACGTCGACCTTCTGGTAGCCCTCGTCGTCGAGCGGGTTGTAGGGCATCTCCTCGACCTCGACGGTGACCGTGCGGGCGCCCGTGTTGAGGACGAACTCCTCGTCGTTGACCTCGGTGACGGTGCCCTGAACGACCGTCCTGGAGACCACAACCGGGCTCCAGTAGGTGACGAAGGTGTCCTCCTCGTCGGCGGCGCTGGCGTAGAAGTAGGTGTC
>CAZMED010000031.1:0-20578 GCA_964565045.1 uncultured Thermoanaerobaculia bacterium | reverse complement strand
GACCGCTGCGCGGTCTGCGGGATGTTCGTCCACAAGTACCCCAACTGGGTGGCGACGATCGTTTTCGCCGTTGGCGGCCAGGTCTTCTTCGACGGTCCGAAGGACCTGTTCCGCTACCTTCTCGACCTCGAGAAGTACGAGGCGCAGGATCGCGAGATCGCGGGCGTCTTCGTCACCGAGTACTACCGCGTCCGGTTCATCGACGCGCAGACCGCCGTCTTCGTGGCCGGCTCCGACGTCATGGGGCCCATGGGAGGGGAGCTCGTGCCGTTCGCCACCCGCGACGAGGCCGAGGCGTTCGCCCTGGACCACGGAGGGAAGGAGATTCTCGCATTCGCCGAGGTCACTCAAGACAAGGTGCCGAGGTGACGGTGCCCGGGGCGCGGGGGTTTCTCGCCCTGACTGCGATCCAGGTCCTGGTGCTTGCGGGCCTGATGGCCTGGGCGAGGAGCGTGGCGCAGGTGCGCGGGGTCGACGAAGTGCACGGCAAGAGAGAGCTGGTACGTCGGCTCGAGCTCACCGACCTGGCGATCTGGACCGAGGCGCGGTACACGCGCCACCCGTCGCAGGCCGACTTCTTCGCGCCCTTCCAGGACGGGCCGTCGTCGCTCGAGCACTTCCCCGCCGGGTCGGTGGTGGCGGCACCCGATCTCCCGCGCGCTGCGCAGGCCGGGCCCTGAGCGAGACGGGTGGGACGCGATCATGCGCAGGCTCAAGATCCTCGACTACGCGGTCTCTATGCTGTGGCGGCGCCGGTTCAAGAACCTGTCGATCATCGCGGTCTTCTCTGTGATGATCGCGGCCCTCGCCTCGATCCTCATCCTCACGCACTCGTTCCGGATCGAGGCCCGGACGATCCTCGAGGAGGCGCCGGACGTGGTGGTGCAGCGGCTGGCCGGAGGGCGCCACGACCTCATCCCGGTATCGGTGGTCGACTCGATCCGCGACATCCCGGGCGTGGGCGAGGTCAGGCCGAGGTACTGGGGCTACTACTTCGACGCGCTGACCGGCGGCAACTACACCATCTTGGGCCTCGACGATGCGGCGCCATCGAGGTTGCAGATGCTCGAGGGCGAGCTGCCGTCCGCGCCCATGTCCTGCGCCATCGGCGCCGGCGTGGCGAGTGCGCTGCACGTCGAGGCCGGCGGTGAGCTGGTGCTCATCGACCACCGCACCGTCGGCGTCACCTTCGACGTGGTCGGGGTCTTCCGAGCCGAGTCCGCGATCCTCACCAACGATCTCGTGGTCATGCGCAGCGACGACATCGTCGAGTTCTTCGGGCTGCCGGAGGGTCTGGCGACGGACATCTCCGTCCAGGTGTTCAACGACAACGAAGTGCCAACGGTCGCCGCCAAGATCATCCGCCGCTATCCCCAGGCCAGGCCCATCACCCGCGGCGAGATCTACCGCACCTACGACGCGGTCTTCAGCTGGCGCAGCGGCATGCTGCTGGCGATGTTCGCCCCGGCCCTGCTGGCGTTCTGCATCCTGGCGTGGGACAAGGCGACCGGCATCAGCGCGCAGGAGAAGCGCGAGATCGGCATCCTCAAGGCCATCGGCTGGGGGACGGGCGACGTCCTGGAGCTGAAGTTCTGGGAGGGGATCGCGATCTCGGTGACCTCGCTGCTGCTCGGCCTGGTCCTCGCCTTCGTCCACCTCCTCGTGTTCGACGCGTCGCTCTTCGCGTCGGTCGTCAAGGGCTGGTCGGTCCTGTTCCCGGACTTTCGCATCACGCCGTACGTCGATCTCTACCAGATCTTCGTCCTGGCCTCCCTGACCGTGGTGCCCTACGTGGCGAGCACCGTCATTCCTTCGTGGCGGACCGCCATCACCGATCCGGAGGAGGTGATGCGGTCGTGAGCAGCGGCAACGGCGCGCTGGTGTACACCGAGGACGCGACCAAGGTCTACAATCCGCGGCGCCCGGACGAGGTGCGCGCGGTGGACCGCGTGTCGGTGCGCGTGGGGCGGGGCGAGGCCGTGGCGTTCAAGGGCCCGAGCGGCTCCGGCAAGACGACGCTGCTGAGCCTGATCGGTTGCGTGTCGCGGCCGACCTCGGGCCGCGTCGTTGTGGACGGCCGCGACGTCGCCAAGGTCTCCGAGGAGGTCCTCACCAGGGTGCGGCGCGGGACCTTCGGCTTCATCTTCCAGCAGTTCAACCTGATCCCGGACCTGAGCGTCGCCGACAATGCCATGCTGCCCCTCTACCCGCTCGATCTCAGGCCGGCGGAGATGCGGCGGCGGGCCGAGGCGGCGCTCGAGGCACTCGGCCTGCAGGGCAAGCAGCGACGGCGCGTGAGCCGGCTTTCGGGCGGCGAGCAGCAGCGCGTAGCCATCGCCCGCGCCCTCGTCAACCGGCCCGAGGTCATCATCGCCGACGAGCCCACCGCGCACCTCGACCTGCAGCTCGCGGCCGAGCTCATGCGCATCCTCGAAAGTTTCAAGCGGGACGGCACGACGATCATCATCTCGACCCACGACGCGCTGATCTACGGCCACCCCATGGTCGACCGGGTGGTCTCCATGCGCGACGGCAGGGTGCTCGGCGAGGACGGGACATGATCCTCCACCCCGGGATCCTCGCTCTCCTCGTCGGCTCGGCGATCGTCCTGGCGATGATCTCGTACGCCGGTTGGATCGGCGTCCGCGTCCTCCGCAGGTGGGACTTCGACAGCAGCTCCGCCGAGCAGTTGGCCCTCGAGCGCGCGACCTATCTGGGCTCGACCCTGGCCGGCTACGCGCTCGGCTTCCAGATCGTCGCCGCGCTGCTCTTCCTGTTCACGATCGAGGACATCCACGAGCTCTTCGTCGGCGCGATGTGCGCCACCGGGTCTCTCAACGCGAACCCGGTGGGTTGGACCGCGCTCGGGGTCAAGGGGCTGGTGCTGATCGCGGCGCCGCTGTGGATCGTCTTCGATCTCCTCGACCGGCGGGCGGGCGACTTTCCGATCATCAGGCCGAAGTTCCTGGTGCTGCTGGCGCTGGTGCCGCTGATGGCGGCCGATCTCGCGCTGCAGCTGCGTTACTTCACGGGACTCGATCCGCAGATCATCACCTCGTGCTGCGGGGCCCTCTTCAGCGAGTCGGGATCGACCCTGGTCAGCGAGGTGGCGAGCCTGCCGGCGCAGCCGATGCTGGTCGCCTTCTACGCCGCAGCGGCGCTGTTCCTGGCGGCCGGGCTGGGCTGTTTCGTGGCCCGGACAGCGCTGCTCCGGTATCTCTTCGCCGGCGCGGCGTTGCTACTGCTGGTGGTGTCCCTGGCCTCGATCGTCTCCTTCCTGTCGCTGTACGTGTATGAGCTGCCGACCCATCACTGTCCGTTCGACATGCTGCAGCGTCAGTACTCGTTCATCGGCTACCCGATGTACCTGTTCCTCTTCGGGTCGGTGTTCTTCGGGCTCCTGCCGGGGCTGACCCGGCCGCTGCGCCGGTGGCCCAGCCTCGACGGCCTCGTCGCCGAGGCCGAACCGATGTGGTTGAGCTGGGGTGCAGCTTCGATGATCTCGTTCGTGTGCGTGGCGTCGTGGAAGGTGATTTTCGGGTCGCTGACGATGGTAGGGTACTGAAAACAGAGAACTGAAACAGAGGCCTTTCCACCGGGGGAGGCGCAAAGTGAGGCGAACATGAAAACCGAGATCCGTGCGACGGCCTGTTGTTTGTGCGTGGTGGCGATGATGCTGGCAATTCCGGGCTCCGCAGCCGGCCCGCCGCGTTTCACCCGGTCGACGGTCACGGTCGAGGTGCCCGACGTGAAGGTGATCGATCAGGAAGGGCGGGAGATCGGGTTCCGGGAGGCCATGCTCGGCGACAGGCCGGTCTTCGTGGAGTTCATCTTCGCCACCTGCACCACCATCTGCCCCGTGCTGTCGGCGGGGTTCGCGAGCGTGCAGCGCAAGCTGGGCGACGACCGCGAGACGGTGCGGCTGGTCTCCATCACCATCGACCCCGAGCACGACGGGCCGCCGGAGCTGCGAGCCTACCTCGAGCGCTACGGCGCGCAGTCGGGGTGGGATTTCTTCACCGGCGCCCGCGCCGACATCGACCGCGTGATGCGGGCCTTCGACGCCTTCGTGCCCGACAAGATGTCGCACCGCCCGATCACCTTCGTGCACGCGCCGGGGTCGGAGGCGTGGGTGCGGATCGACGGCTTCGCGGCCAGCAAGGACCTCATGGAGGAAGTGGAACGGGCCCTCGGCGGCGACGAAGAAGGGAAGGGTGAGCGTCATGAGGACGACTAATCTGCGCGCTGACGGCGTCGAGACGCCAGAGGGAAGACGCCGGGCCCGAGGACCGGCGCGCCCGTCGCGGGTGCCCGCCGCGATCGTCCTGGCGGCCGCGGTCGCGGCCGTCGCCCTCACCGCGGTGGCCGAAAAGCGGGACGCGGTCTCCGGCTACCCGGCCGAGGAGGCGATGCGCCTCGGCGAGCGCATGTACCGCGAGGGCATCCTGCCGTCCGGCGAGCCCATGCGCGCGGTGGTGCAGGAGGACATCGAGGTCGACGGCAGCATGTTCAGCTGCCAGAGCTGCCACCTGCGCAGCGGCATGGGCTCCATCGAAGGCACCGTCATCACCTACCCGGCCTGCGGCTCGTGGCTGTACAAGCCGCTGCAGGGGGCGGAGATGAAGCCGGAGTCGCAGGCCCGGGTGCCGTCGCGGCTCGACCCGCCGCCCTTCCGCCCGGCCTACACCGACGAGACGCTGGCACGGGCCATCCGCGTCGGCAAGGACCCCACCAGCCGCGTCCTCAACCACGTCATGCCGCGCTACCTGATCTCGAACCGCGACATGGACATCCTGGTGTACTACCTCAAGAACCTGTCGGCGGAGTGGTCGCCGGGGGTGGACGACACCACCATCCGCTTCGCGACCGTGGTCGCGCCGGACGTCCCCGAGGCGGACCGCACGGCGATGCTCGCACCGCTCGAGGCCCACATCCGCGACCACAACAGCCAGGTGCGCCACGAGGAGCGCCGGGCCAAGGGGGCGCCGTTCTACAAGGAGGAGAAGTACGTCCCGTACCGCCGGTACGCGCTGGCTGTGTGGCAGCTCGAAGGCGCGCCCGGGAGCTGGCCCGCGCAGCTCGAGGCCCGCTACGCCGAGGAGCCGGTGTTCGCGCTGCTCGGCGGCATCGCCGAGGACTGGGCGCCCATCCACGCCTTCTCCGAGCGCCACCAGGTGCCGTGCCTGCTGCCCATCACCGACTACCCCGTGATCTCGGACTCCGACTGGTACACCGTCTACTACTCCAAGGGCTACTACCAGGAGGGCGAGACGGCGGCGCGTTTCCTGCGCCGGGCGGAGGGCATCGACGGCGACGCGCCCGTGGTCCAGGTGCACCGCGGCGACCGCGCCGGCCGCGAGCTGGCCGCGGGCTTCGCCGACGCCCGCCGCACCATGGGGCTGCCGCCGCCGGAGGTGGTCGAGTTGGCGGCCGGTACCGTGGCCGACGGGGCGTTCTGGAATGAGCTTGCGGCCGCCCACCCGGAGGCCGTGGTCGCCGCCTGGCTCGGCGCTCCCGAGCTGGCGGCGATGGGCGAGGCGCTGGGCGGCGCCTCGGGGCCGAAGGCCGTGTTCGCGTCGTGGAACCTGGCGGGAGAGCCGCTGCTCGCGCTTCCTGAGCCCGTGCGCGGGCTCACGTGGATCACCTACCCGCGCTCCTTCGCCGAGGACGAGGTCCGCTCGCGGACCGCCACCGAGCGCTGGCTGCAGGCCAAGGGCCTGCCGGTCACCAACTTCGACATCCAGGCCAGGATGTACTTTCTCGGCTGGACGTTGGCGCCCATGGTCAAGATGATGCGCGACGACTTCTACCGCGACTACTTCCTCGACAAGCTCGACATGATGCGCGACCAGTACTACGCCATCGCCGTCTACCCGCGGCTGAGCTTCGGCCCCGGCCAGCGCTACGCCTCGAAGGGGTGCTACGTGGTCCAGGTCGTGGGCGGCGACGAGCCGCGGCTCGAGAAGCGGAGCACCTGGGTCATACATTGACCTTGGAACGTTGAACGTTGGAACGTTGAACGTTCCGCCCGCCCGGTCTCGCGAGTTTTGAGTTTTGAGTTTTGAGTTGCCGCCCGCCCGGGGATCCGTGAGACAGGTGCGTGGCGATTCCGGTCAGAACGCGTCGGGGTGTGTAGTGATGGTATTCGCCTGACACCTGGGCGCTGAGAAGGTCGCTGCCCTCTGACCCTGCAGCTGTCACTGTCAACCGGCACTGCAACTGCTCCTGAATCCGGGCACGGAGACGGCGACGGGCACGGGCGCATCCGATGCCTGCATCCCTGTCCGAGATTGTGGGGCCGCCGTGCCGGCTGCCGGGTGGGTGGGCTGAGATTCAGAATTCACAACTCAAAATTCAAAATTGGAACCCGCCCGCCCCACGGGTTCCCCGACGAGCCGAATTTCGGAACGACGCGCCGTCGCCGCGCCCACGCAACAACAGAAGGTGTCCGCGATGTCTCAAGTGTCTCACTGTCTCATGTGTGACGGCTGAGACAGGCGAGGCGCCGGGCGGCGGCGTCCAGACGCTGCCGTGAACGCCCGTGGACATTGGTTCTTCGGCAAATGCACCGGTGAGCTCGGGGCGACCACGTGCGGCTCGGGACGGACGCCGGGGCTGTCTCACGGCCGCCCTCGGACAGGCCCCCGGACAGGCGCGGATCCCGCACGGGCCGTGTTCTTAAAACACTCAAAAAAAGCATGTTAGAGAACGATTCTCGATGTTCGGACCGACCTGGCACGGAAGGTGCAGTAGGGCCGGGCCACAACGTCCGATCGCAGAGTTGATCAATGGACCAAGGGAGTGAGGAGTGACTCAGTGACAACGATCTTCCGCAGCTCGAACGAGGTTTGGAACCTGCAGCGGCCGCCGCGGCCGCTGAACGATGGTGTGACGCGAACGCAAGGAGGACTCTCCATGAGATTCAATGTGAACACGCTGTTTCGAATCGCGCGCCGCGCGAACCCCGAGCTCCTGGTGCTCGGAGTTCTGTGCATCGGCCTGCTGGCGATGGCGCCGGCGGCCTCGGCGCAGATGCCGACCATCAACCTCATCGGTGTCGCGCCCGACGGCACCGAGACCGACATCAGCAGCTCGGACTACCGCTGGCTGGTGGAGCTGGACAAGACCTATCACGTCCAGACCGACGGCTCCGGCGCCGCCATCCCGACCGCCTTCGACCCTTCCTGGGATCAGTTCGCTGACGGAGTCCCTGGCGGCGAGACGCTGGCGGTGGGCTTCCACCAGAGCTACATGCCGCTGGTGGCCAAGGGTTGCGCGGGCCCGGATGCGGCCTGGCAGACCGCGGCGGCCTGCACCTCGCTCGCGTTCGCGGACCCGGATGACTCGGTCACCAACCACTACTACATCTCGGTGGTGCCGCGCTCCGGCTACACCATCGGCGGCGCCTCGTTCACCGACGACGACACCGAGGTCACCGTCTACGTCAACGAGCACCCCATCGAGACGGCGCAGATCACCATCCTGATCTTCAACGACAACGCGCCCATCAACAACGCCCCCGACCTGCCCACCGAGGAGCCCGGCCTCGGCCCCGGCCAGACCGACATGAGCGGCTTCCAGATCATCGTCGAGGACGCCGGCGGCCGCTACGGCGCCTCGGCCGGCGTGCAGAGCCAGGACGCCTTCGGCAACCCGCTCGGCACCAAGTACGACGCGGCGGGCAACGTCATCGGCTACGCGCCCCTCATCACCGGACCCGACGGCCGGCTGACCATCAAGAACCTGGCCCCCGGCAAGTACGGCATCCAGGCCGTGCCTCCGCAGGGAACGTCATGGCAACAGACGGCCACCATCGAGGGCACCCGGGTCATCGACGCCTGGGTCAAGGCCGGCGAGCCGCCCTTCTTCTCCGAGTTCGGCCCGCCCGGCTACCACGTCTTCATCGGCTTCGTGCGGCCCTTCAACGCCATCTCGACCGCTGGCGGCACCGCCGTCAGCGGCACCATCGTCAACCAGCACATGTCGCGGCCGCCGGACTACGCCTTCTACAACGGCGGCTGCTTCGGCCACACCACCCCGTGGGTGGGCCTCAACCGCATGACGGGCGGCATTCCCGGCGAAGGCCTCTTCGCCGGCCCCACCGACGGCAACTGCGGGTTCACGATTCCCAGCGTCCCCGACGGCTCCTACCAGCTGGTGGTGTGGGACAACAACCTCGACCTGATCTTCGGCTCCTTCGGCTTCACCATCACCAACGGGCAATGCAACACGCCGAGCGGCTCCTGCAGCCTCAACGAGGTGCCGGTCTTCCAGTGGTTCCACCGCCAGGAGCACCGCGCCTTCGACGACATCAACGCCAACGGCATGTGGGATGCCGACGAGGGCCCGACCGCCCTCGAGACCGGCTTCGCGCTGCGCTGGCGCGACGGCACGATCTACCAGGAGAACGTCTCCGACGGCGCCGGCGCCTTCGCCTTCGATCAGGTCTTCCCCTTCTTCTCGTGGCTGGTGGCCGAGGTCGGCTTCACCCGCAACCAGGCCACCGGCGTCACCGTGGTGGTGGACAACGGCGGGCCGGTCCCGGGCTCGGTCTTCGGTCCGGCGCCGCTCGACGACAACGACCTCACCTTCGGCCGCGCCATCGCGCCGCAGGACCACACCAACCCACCCGACCCCGCCTGCGTCGACCCGACGGTGTGCACCGAGACCGCCGACTACCGCGTCGACCTCGGACCCGTGCTGACTTACGGCTTCCAGGGCTTCCTCAGCCAGACCAACGCCTTCCTGTGGGGCAAGCGCCACTACCCGGACGGCGAGAACGGCGGCATCTCGGGCATCGTCTTCTACGCCGTGACCCGCGCCGAGAACGACCCCGAGATGGCGGCGGCCGAGGTCTGGGAGCCCGGCATCCCCGGCGTGACCGTCGAGCTCTACGACTCGACCGGGGCGGTCCTCCTCAACTCGACCACCACCGACAGCTGGGACGACAGCCGCCCGACCGGCTGCAAGTGGGGTGACAGCCCCGAGAACGCCCCGTTCTCCTTCTCGCCCGACGGCGTGACCTTCTACGAGCAGGACTGCTGGGACGGGCTGCGCATGTTCAACCAGGCGCGGCCGGCGGTCTTCGACGGCGGCTACGCCTTCGACCAGATCTGCCTCGACGCAGACGGCCTGGCCGGAGGCTGCGACGCGTGGTCGGTGGCCGGCCAGATGCCGGTGGGCGACTACGTGGTCCGCGTGGTGCCGCCCCCGGGCTACGAGATCCTCAAGCCCGAGGACAAGAACGTCGACTTCGGCGACGAGTACAACCCAGCGCCCGAGTTGCTGCCGCCGCCCTGCGTGGGCGCGCCGCACCTCGTGCCGCCCTACCTGACCCTGTTCCCCGACGAGCAGATCCCGGCCCCGTTCGCGGGCCAGCAGGTCGCGCTGTGCGACGAGAAGCTCGTCACCCTGTCGGCCGGCGCCAACGCCGCCGCCGACTTCTGGCTCTTCACCGAGGTGCCGGTGGCCGCGCACGGCCTCGGCTTCATCCTCGACGACACCCAGAACGAGTTCGACCCCAACTCGCCCAACTTCGGCGAGAAGTTCGCGCCGCCCTTCGTGCCGGTCACCATCCGCGACTTCAAGGGGCGCGTGATCTCGAAGACCATCTCCGACCAGTACGGGCTCTACAACTTCCTCGCGCCCTCTACCATCACCACCAATTTGCCGGCGCCGAGCGGCATGTCGCCCAACATGCTCACCACCTGCATGAACGACCCGGGCGACGACCCGGACAACCCCGACCCGAACTGGAACCAGCTCTACAGCACCTTCTGCTACACCTTCCAGTACATGCCGGGTGTGACCACCTACCTCGACACCCCGGTGGTGCCGGTGGGCGCCTTCACCGGCCCCGACCAGTTCCCGCTCGACTGCGAGTACCCCGACGGCACGCCGCGCATCTACAGCGTGTCGGTCAACAACGGCGTCGGCGGCGGGCCCTACATCCCGACCCTCGGCAACAACGACAACAACCGGCGGGTGAGCGGCGCCCGCACCATCACCATCCAGTCGATGGGTGCGACCGCGGTCCAGAACCCCGAGTACTGCAACCCGGCAGCGGGCGCCTGCCCGGCAGGCTCGGACACCGTCAACAAGTTCGTTGTTCGCGACTTCGGCTTCGGCGCGACCCAGGGCTCCCTGAGCCTCGGCGGAACGCCGGCGATCCCGCTGGCCATCCAGAGCTGGAATGCTGACACCATCATCGCGACCGTTCCTTCTGGAGCCCCGGTCGGCGCCGTGGCCGGCCGCCAGCTGACGGTGACCCGCGCCGACGGCGCGTCCACCAAGGCCGGCGTGTCGGTCCAGGTGGGCCTGCGCCAGGGAGCCGCCGTCCGCCAGGTGCCCGCCCAGTACCCGACCATCCAGGCGGCGATCGGCTCCAGCTCCGCCGACACGGGCGGCACCAACGACCTGATCCTGGTCGCCCCGGGCCAGTACAACGAGAGCGTCGTGATGTGGAAGCCCGTCCAGCTCCAGGGATGGGGCGAGGGCTCGACCACCATCAACGCCGTCAACGCGCCGGCGGAGAAGCTGCAGAGCTGGCGGCTGCTGGTCGATGACCTCATCAACAACGGCGCCATCGACCTCCTGCCCGGCCAGGAGGTGGGCCTGGCGACGCCCGAGCCCACCCAGCTCTTCACCGAGGAGGGCGCGGGCGTGCTGGTGCTCGCCGACTCGAGCGGCAACTCCGCCTTCGACGGCGGCGGCGGCAACCCGCCGCGCAACCGCGATGCCCGCATCGACGGCTTCACCATCAAGGCCGCCGACAACGGCGGTGGCATCATCGCCAACGGCTACGCCGATTACCTGCAGATCTCCAACAACCGCGTCGCCAACAACTCGGGCTTCTACGGCGGCGGCATCCGCATCGGGCACCCGCTGCTCACCGACCCCGACAACCTGTTCTACATCGACGCCGACAACGACCTCGTCTCGATCCACCACAACCAGGTGGTCTTCAACGGCGGCCTCGGCGGCGCCGGCGGCGGCATCTCCCTGTGCACCGGCTCCGACTCCTACCAGGTGACGCGAAACTGGGTGTGCGGCAACTTCTCCACCGCCGGCGGCGGCGGCATCGGCCACATCGGGCTGAGCGGCCGCGCGGCGCTTCAGGGCAACCAGCTCGGGCCGGTGCCCATGATCGCCGACAACACCGTTATCTTCAACGAGATCTTCAACCAGGGGCTGACCGTCTCCGGCGGCGGCCTGTACATCGGCGGCGCGCCGCCGCTCGCACCAGGGGCCCTCAGCCCGGGCGCCGGCGACGTCTTCGTCCACCGCAACCTCTTCCAGGGCAACTCGGCGGGCGCCGGCGACGGCGGCGGCATCCGGCTGGAGGCCGTCAACGGCCAGGACGTGGCCGCCAACCCGACCAACACACCGCCGAGAAACAACAACGCTCCGCGCCAGTGGTACCGCGTGGAGCTCCACAACAACATGATCACCAACAACGTGGCCGGGCTGGCTGGCGGCGGCATCTCGCTGCAGGACGCGGTGGGGGTGTCCATCATCGACAACACCATCGCCAACAACGACAGCCTCGGGACCGCGGGTCAGGCCTTCGCGCCCGGCAGCCCCAACCAGTCCACGCCGCAGGACGGCGCGGGCGTGGTGAGCCGGGCCCATAGCCTGTCCCTCGGCGGCGTGCCCGGAGCGGCCATCGGCTCGTACTCGAGCCCGCAGGCCTTCGACTACAACATCGTGTGGCAGAACCGGCAGTTCTTCTTCTGGATCGACACCGCCTCGGGCTGCACCCCCGGAGATCCCTTCTGCACCTCGACCTACGGCCTGTGCCCCGACCCGGGGGGCCTGCTGAACTGCCCAGGAGGCAATGCGACCGTCTGGGACGACCTCGGGGTCATCGGCGCGGGGGGCGCGCTCGCCGGCACCGACAATCTCCTGACTCCGGCCGGCTGGCCGGGCCCGGCGGACCCGAGCACGCTCTTCGCCGTCGAGTACTTCAACGGCGCCCGCGGGGCGGTGGTCCAGCCGGAGATCAACACCGGCATCCAGGTGCCGCCTGCCTTCGACGAGGGCGGCAACTTCATCCGTCCCGCGTACGGACCGCTGTCGCTGACCGGCGACTACCACATCATCCCCGGCTCGGCCGCCAACGGCACGGCCGGAAACGGGTTGGCCATCGACTTCGACAGCGAGCCCAGGACCGCGCCGTTCGACCGCGGCGCCGACGAGATCCAGTAACGACCGACTGACGACGGAGCCCGGCCGGGCGGCTGCCCGGCCGGGTTTCCGGGGAGACACGACGCAATGCAACTCAACGACGAACCGACCCGAAAGGAGTCAACCATGAGCCGAGCAAGGCTTAACGGAATGGTGTTCCTGGCGCTGGCCGCGGTCCTCTTCGCCGTGGCCCCTGCCTCGGCCCAGGTCGACATCCAGTGTCCGTGCGACCACAACCAGGACGGCGACTGCCTGGACGTCGTCAGTACGGGGCCGCCGTCCGGCAGGTACGACGAGCCGCAGGACGCCATCGACATGAATGTCCAGTGCATGCACCTGTCGGGCGGCGACGGCTTCGTGAAGATGGCCGACGGCCGCACCCAGTACATCTTCAGCTTCGCCGACCTCACCGGCACGCCCGAGGCGGCGGCCATGGAGGCCGGGATGCTGGCGGCGGCCTTCCCGGCGCCGGCCATCGCGGTCGACCAGGGCAAGCAGTTCTACCTCAGCTTGACCAACGTGGGCATGGTGATCCGGCCCGACCTCTTCGACCCGCACACCGTCCACTTCCACGGCTTCCCGCAGTCCTCGACCGTGTTCGACGGGCTGCCCGAGTCGGGGATCTCCATCAACATGGGCGCCACCCTGACCTACTACTACAACCTGGTGGAGCCGGGCACCTTCATGTACCACTGCCACGTGGAGGCCACCGAGCACATGCAGATGGGCATGCTCGGCAACCTCTACGTGCGGGCCGCCCAGAACGGCACGCCCCTCGGCAGCTGCGCCGGCGGCGCGCCCTGCACCCAGTTCGCCTACAACGACGGCGACGGCTCCACCGGCTTCGACGTGGAGTACGCGCTCCAGCTCGGCAGCTTCGACCCCGACTTCCACGACGCCAGCTGGACCGTGCAGCCGCTGCCTTTCGCCATGATGTGGGACCGCTACCCGATGATCAACGGCCGCGGCTACCCCGACACCATCAACCCGAACCCGCTGGCCGCGCCGTCGGACCCCGACTGCGGCGGCCCCTGCAACAACGGCATCCAGTCGCAGCCTGAGAGCTCGCTGATCACGGCAAATCAGGGCCAGAAGGTGCTGCTGCGGCTCTCCAACCTCAACATCACCTCGGTGCACACGCTCATGAGCCCCAGCATTCCGATGGAGGTGGTGGGGATCGACGCCAAGCAGCTGCGCAGCACGACGGGCCAGAACCTGCACTACACCACCAACTCGGTGACCATGGGCGGCGGCATGTCGGCCGACGTCATCCTGGACACCGCGTCCGTCGCCCCGGGCGAGTACTACATCTACGCATCGAACCTGCAGTACCTGGCCAACTTCGACGAGGCCCAGCCCACGGGCGGCATGATGACCAAGATCGTGGTCAACCCATAGAGGGTGAGGAGGAAACCATGAAAACGACGAGCACTCGACACCGAGCCTCCTGGGCCCTCGCGGCCGGCGCCGCCGCCCTGGTGCTGGCCGCAGCCGGCACCGCGGGCGCCCAGGCCAGAATCGACGGCATCGGCGGCACCGGCTTCGCCTTCACGGCGGGCGCCGGCGAGATCAGCACCCCGGACGGCGGCTCCATCCACTTCTGGGGCTACCACGCCCCCGGCGCCAACCCGGCCGAGGTGCCCCAGTACCCCGGTCCGACCCTGATCCTCAACCAGGGCGACGACATCACCATCACCCTGAGCAGCGACCTGCCGTTCGGCCGGTGCACCTCGATCGTGTTCCCGGGCCTGCAGGTGAGCGCCTCCGGCGGGCATGCCGGGGCCCTCACCCGGGAGAGCTGCCCGGGAGATGCGGCGCCGGTCACCTACACCTTCAACGCCTCCCAGGCGGGCACCTACACCTACTACTCCGGCACCGAGCCCGAGCTGCAGGTGGAGATGGGCCTGGTGGGCGCCATCATCGTGCGCCCGGCGGGCCAGCCCGACCGGGCCTACCAGAGCGCCGCGACTGCCTTCGACCACGAGGTGATGTTCCTGCTCACCTCGATCGACCCCCACATCCACCAGCTCGCCGAGCAGAACCGCTTCGGCGAGATCGACCTCACCCAGCGCTGGCCGGTCTACTGGTTCATCAACGGCCGCGCCGCGCCGGACGACCTCGCCGACCCCTTCGTCTCCTGGCTGCCGCACCAGCCCTACAACTGCACGCCGCGCATCACCCCCGGCCAGAAGATCCTGGTGCGGATCATCGGCGGCGACCAGGACCAGCACCCCCTCCACCTGCACGGCAACCACTACTACGAGATCGCCCGTTACGGCCGCATGCTGAGCTCGGACGGCGCGAGTCCCGACCTGCAGCGCGGCAGGTTCACCACCTTGTCGGTGCCCGGCCAGACCGTGGACGCGCTCTTCGGCTGGACCGGCGAGAAGCTGGGCTGGGACATCTACGGCACCCCGGCCGACGGCATGCCGGCGCACACCTGCAAGGACACCTCGCCGGCCGACGGCTACGCCGACGCGGACGCCGACCACCCCATGGAGTGGTGCGGCGACCACGGCAAGCCGTTTCCGGTGGTGCTGCCCGAGAACCAGAACCTGGCCTTCGGCGGCTGGTGGTCCGGCAGCCCCTTCATGGGCGCCGGCGAAGCCCTGCCCCCGGGCGAGGGCGGCCTCAACCCGAACTTCGGCTTCTTCTTCATGTGGCACTCCCACACCGAGAAGGAGCTCACCAACTTCGACATCTTCCCCGGCGGCATGCTCTCGATGATGGTGATCGAGCCGCCAGGCACCGTGATCGACTGAGCGAAGGAGGCGAACGATGAACCGCACGACCTGTATGCACCACGCGAAGCGACTGGCCCTCGGGCTGGCCGCCCTCGCCCTGGCGGCCACGCCTTCCTTCGCGCAGACGACCTACGACCTCTGCGCCTCGGACGGCACCGTCACCATCAACGGCAACGTCATCCCGATCTGGGGTTACGCCGACATCACCGGCGGCGGTGCCTGCACCACCGGGCTGGCGACGCTGCCCGGCCCCCAGCTCGCCGCCGCTGACGGCGAGACCCTGACCATCAACCTCTCGAACGCGCTCGGCGTCCCGGTGTCGATCTTCATCCCGGGCCTCGCCAAGGCCGTGAGCCCGGTGATGGGAGCCGACGGCGCCGGCCGCGAGCGCCTCATCTCACTCGACGCGACGGTTCCCGCGGCCTCGGGGCCGGTCGCCTTCCAGTGGACGGTGTCCGCGGGCACGTACCTCTACCACAGCGGCGCCGACGTCCGCACCCAGGTGCCCATGGGCCTGTACGGGGCCCTGGTGGTGACCGGTGGGGCCTACCCAGCCATCGCCGACGAGGTGCTGGTCTTCAGCGAGATCGACCCCGACCTCAACGCCGACCCGGCCGGCTTCGGCGGCGCCCGGGTCAGCACCTGGGACCCGCAGTACTTCCTCGTCAACGGCGCGGCCTCCCCCGGGATTGCCGACATCGCCGTCAACGTCAGTGAGGACACGCTGCTGCGCTTCGTCAACGCCGGCCTCGACACCTTCGTGCCGACCCTCGGCGGCGGCCTCTACATGGACCTCATCGCCGAGGACGGCAACCTCTACCCGTACCCGCTCACCCAGTACGGCCTCGAGCTGCAGGCCGGCAAGACCTACGACGCGGTGATTAACGCCGGCGCCGTGGGTACCTACGCCCTCTACGACCGGTCGCTCCACCTGGCCAACGGCGGCATGATGCTCGACATCGTGGCGAGCGAGGCCGCGGGCGCGCCGGTGGTGGCCGACGACAGCTACTCGGTGGCCGAGGACGGCAGCCTGGTGACCATCGCCGGCGACGCCACCTTCCCGGGCGTGCTCGACAACGACGGCGCCGGCGCCGACGCGGCGGTGCTGGTGAGCGGCCCCTCGGCCGGGACCCTCGTCGGCGGCCTGGCGGCGGACGGCTCCTTCACCTACGAGCCGGCCGCCGACTTCGCAGGCTCCGACCACTTCACCTACGTCGCCAACAACGGCGCCGGCGGGCCCAACAGCCTCGCGGCCACGGCGACCATCACCGTGACCCCGGTCAACGACGCCCCCGTGGCGGTGGCCGACGGCTACGAGGTCGTCGCGGGCGAGGTCCTCTCCGTGGCCGCGCCGGGCGTGCTCGGCAACGACTCCGACCCCGACGGCGACGCGCTCAGCGTCGGCGTCATCGGCGGCACCGACGCGGGCCTGGTGGCCATGAACGCCGACGGCAGCTTCACCTTCGACGCCACCCTCCTGGCGGCGGGCTACCCCGGGAGCTTCGACTACGACGCCTGCGACCCGTCGGCGGTGTGCACCACCGGCGTGGTGAGCGTTGCCGTGATCGCGGCCCCGACGCCCGTCAACAACCCGCCCATCGCGGCCGACGACACGACCTCGATCCGGCGGGGCACGTCGCTCGTCAGCTACAACATCATCAACAACGACGACGACGGCGAGGGCAACTTCGGCGCGCCGTTCATCGACCCGACCTCGGTGGTCTTCGTGGACGGCACGACCACCCAGGCCGGCGGCACCGTGACGGACAACAACGACGGCACCATCTCCTACACGCCGAGGAACACCGGATACCGCGGCACCGACACCTTCCGCTACACCGTCCGCGACGCCGACGGCGCCCTGTCCAACATCGCAGTGGTCCGCATCAATGTGACCAGGTAGAGACATCGCCAAACCGGCCGGGCGCCCTCCGGGGCGCCCGGCCTTTTTCGAACCGAACGACGAACCGAGGACAACGACCATGAAAGACGCACGGAAGACATCGAAAGCCGGCCCGGCGGCGCCGGCCATCCTCGCCGCCGCCCTGGTCGCCGCGGCCCTCGCCGGCACGGCGGCCGCAGACCAGCCCCAGACGCTGGCCGAGGTCATGAGGACCCGGCCCGCGACCGGCAGCCGCGCGCTGCCCGAGCCGGCCCGCGAGACGGGTGAGGCCGAGACCGCCGCAGCCGAGAGCGAGAACGCCGCGGCGCAGCTCGCGGCGACCTGGGGGGTGGAGGTGGCCAGCGTCCGCCTCACCGCCCACGACCACATGATCGACTACCGCTACCGCGTGCTCGACGCCGCCAAGGCGGACCAGCTGTTCCGGCGGCAGATCAAGCCGCAGCTGATCCACCAGGAGACCGGCAGGGTCCTCGCGGTGCCCGACACCGCCAAGGTCGGCCCGCTGCGCAACTCCAACACCCCGCAGGAGGGGAAGATCTACTGGATGTTCTTCGGCAACGCGGAGAACCTCGTAAAGCCCGGCGACAAGGTCACCGTCCTCATCGGCGACTTCGTGGTCGAGGACCTGGTGGTGGAGTAGGCCATGACACGGAGACTGCCGACCCCCGCCCGTTTCCGCGCCGCAGCCTGCGCGGCGCTCCTGCTCATCGCGTCCGCGGCCGGCTCGCAGGTCCTCGACCCCGGGCTCGAGGCGGCGCTGGACGAGCTCGGCCCCCAGGACCGGGTGTCGGTGATCGTCCGCTTCACCGGCTCGCTCGACCTCGACCAGTTCCAGGACGAGGACAAGGCGGTGCTGCGCGAGCAGATCATCACCGCCCTCAAGACCCTGACCGTGGGCAATGAGAACGCGGTCGACCACATCCTGAACAACCCGGCGGCCAGCCGCCGAGCCCGGCTGTGGGGGATCAACGGCCTCGCCATCACGGCGAGCGCGCAGATCATCACCGCCCTGGCTCACAACCCGAACGTCGAGAGCATCTCCCTCGACGCGGTGGTGGAGGGGCCGGGACCGGTCACCGAGGCCTCGGAGCCGGCCGAGTGGAACGTCTACGCCATCGGCGCGCCGGCCCTGTGGGCGGCCCAGAAGTCCGGCGCCGGGGTCGTGGTGGCGGCCCTCGACACCGGAGTCGACGCCCAGCACCCGGACCTCGCGGCGAGCTACCGCGGCGGCTCCAACAGCTGGTTCGACCCCAACGGGGAGCACGCCACCCCGTACGACGGCAACGGGCACGGCACCTGGGCCACGGGGTTGATCGCCGGCGGCAACGCGGGCGGCACCACCATCGGCGTCGCACCCGACGCGCAGTGGATCGCCGCCAAGATCTTCAGCGACGCCGGCAGCGCGCCGCTGAGCGCCATCCACCAGGCCTTTCAGTGGGTCCTCGACCCGGACGGCGACCCGTCGACCAACGACTCGGCCGACGTGGTCAACAACTCGTGGAGCCTGGGCAACGTGGGCGGCTGCGCCCTCGAGTTCGAGGAGGACCTCCAGGTCCTCAAGGCGGCGCAGATCGGCGTCGTCTTCGCGGCAGGCAACTACGGCCCGTACAGCTCGAGCAGCGTCTCGCCGGCCAACAACCCCAGCGGCTTCGCGGTGGGCGCCACCGACAGCGCCGACGTCATCTCCATCGGCAGCAGCGCCGGCCCCTCGGCCTGCGACGGCTCGGTCTACCCCGAGGTTGTGGCGCCGGGGGTCGACGTCCGGACCGCCGACCTGTCCGGTGGCGGAGCCTATCCCGATTCCTACGCCGTGGTGTCGGGGACCTCGTTCGCGGCACCGCACGTTGCAGGGGGCATGGCGATCCTGATCGGGGCCCACCCGAGCGCCACCGTCACCCAGCTCGAGCGCGCACTGACCGACAGCGCCCGCGACCTCGGGGCCATCGGTCCCGACAACAGCTACGGCAACGGGCTGATCGACCTTCCGGCGGCCGACGCCTGGCTCGCCAACCCGCCGGGTCCGGTGTGCACGGATCTGGATGGTGACGGCTTCTTCGTCGAGTCCGACTGCGGGAGCCAACGCGACTGCAACGACCTCGACCCGGCTATCAACCCGGCCGCCTGCGACATCAAGCGCGACGGCATCGACCAGGACTGCGACGGCAGCGACAGGAAGGGCGGCGCGCCGTGCCCGAGCGGCGGCGGGGACCCGACCCCGACGCCGACGCCGACGGCAACTCCGCCGCCGTCCTCGACACCGACACCGACACCGACACCGACGCCGACGTCTCCACCCTCTGTGACACCGACCCCCACCCCGACGCCGGTTGCCAGCGGCAGCGAGGGCAAGGGCAACACCTGCTGGGACGGCCTCGACAACGACGGCGACGGCCTCATCGACTGCTTCGACCCGGACTGCTCGAAGAGCAGGGCCTGTAAGTGAGCGAGCGATCCTCCCCCCCGATCGGGGGGGAGGCTTTGCGCGAGTCCAGGGTGCCAGGTACATATTTGTATAGTTCTGCCCTCCCGCCGCCGCAGCTGACCTCGGCCTGAAAGCCTAATTATTCAAATATGTACCTGGCACCGGCGGGAGACACAGGGCCGCACTCGGAGGAGAACGTGCGAAAGACAGCGGTTGCAGCGGTGGTGGGATGGGTCCTGCTGGGCCTCGCAGCCTCGGCTCATGCGCAGTTGGTGGCGGAGACCGATGGCTACGCGGTGCCGATGGACGATGACCTCGTGGTCGAGGCGCCCGGGGTGCTCGACAACGACACCTACGGCGGTGAGCCGGCCGAGGACGCGGGCGCCGAGGTCGACGGCGTGATCGTCGACGTCGACTTCGGCGTCCTGACCCTCAACACGGACGGCTCCTTCAGCTACGCGCCGGGGCTCGACTTCCCGGGCCTCGACAGCTTCACCTACCAGGTGTCCGTCGGCATGGAGACGGCCCAGGCGACGGTCACCCTGAGCGCCTGCAGCGGCGGCCCCGACGTCGTCAGCTGCTGGATGGAGGCGCCCTACCTTGCCACGCTCGCCGAGCTCGGCTTCGGCGTCCTGCACGAGGGCTTCGAGGACGACGCGGTGTGGGGCGGCGTGCGCACGCCGAACACCGCACCTTCGGTGCTCAGCCGGGGCATCGTCTGGCGCAGCAACCACCCGGACCCGCCGGCGGCGAACGAGATCACCACCAGCGGGGGGGCGGCCACCGGCGGCACGATGTGGGGCGTCTACGACCCGGACCACGGCTATGCCACCGGCACCCCGGGCGAGTGCGACATCAACGACCCGCCCGAGCACTGCCTGTACAAGGACGGCGTCACCGGCGTGCGCGAGCCGGGCGCCGGACCGCTCTACGGTGTGGGGTGCTTCTTCACCGGCACCGATGGCGCGAACCTCGCCCTGATCCTGGACGCCGGAGCGCCCATCGGACTCGGCAGGGTGCAGGTCGGCACCGAGCAGTTCTATGGCGTCATCGACACCGCGGGCTTCGCGAGCTTCCGCATCGAGGAGCTCGACGGCAAGATCGGGCAGTCACGGCTGGTGTTCACCGACGAGTGCTCCTTAGGCACCGACAGCGCCGTAGTCTTCGCCGACGGCTTCGAGTCGGGCAACCTGACGGCCTGGTCGGGCTCGGTGCCGTAGCAGGTCGTTTGGGCGTTCGAACGTTCCAACGTTCTGACGTCGGCAGGTCCGCCTGTGCTACCGTTCGCCCATGCGGACCTGGCTTCGGACCGTGTTCTCGATC
>CAZMED010000030.1:0-20598 GCA_964565045.1 uncultured Thermoanaerobaculia bacterium | reverse complement strand
GCGCGGCGCCTCGCCCGCACGCCGCTCCGCCCCTCCGCCCCTCGGCCCCTCCGCCCCTCCGCTACTCGGCTCCTCTGCCGCGGCCTCACGTGTCGGCTCGGCCTGTTCGGGCTCGGACTCGGACGCGGACTCGGACGCGGGTTCCTTCTGGGTATCTGGCGAGGGGGCTTGGGCCTCTTCCAAGGTGACGATGGGTGCGTTCTCGCCGAGGGTGTCGCCCTCGGCGACGTGCAGCTCGGTCACGGTGCCGGCGGCGGTGGACGGCACCTCGACCGACGCCTTCTCGGTCTCGACCTCGATCAGCCCCTGGTCCTTCTCCACCCGGTCGCCGACCGCGACCAGGACCGAGACCACGTCGACGCTGTCGACGCCTTCGCCGAGCTCCGGGAGCTTGATGGTGATCGCCATGGCGTCCCCCTCACACCTTCACCGGGTTCGGAGCCTCGGTGTCGATGCCGAACTCGGCGATGGCGGCGTGCACGACGTCGTGGCCGATGCGCCCCTCGTCCGCCAGGCCCTTCAGCGCGGCCACGACGATGTGCTCGGCGTCCACCTCGAAGAAGCGGCGCAGCGCGGCGCGGCTCTCCGAGCGTCCGAAGCCGTCGGTGCCGAGCGCAATCGGCGGTTTCGGGAACCAGCGGCAGATCGAGTTCGGAAGCGCTTTGACGTAGTCGGAGGCGATCACGTAAACGCCCTTCGTGTCGCCGAGACACCGTGTGACCCACGGGGTGCGCTGCTCGCCGTCGGGGTGGAGACGGTTCCAGCGGTCGCAGTCGGTGCCGTCCATGTAGAGCTCCTTGAAGCTGGTGATGCTCCACACGTCGGCGGCGACGTTGTACTTCTCGGCCAGGAGCTCCTGCGCGCGCAGGGCCGAGTTGAGGATCGCGCCGCTGCCGAAGAGGTTGGCGCGGAGCTCGGCTCCGTCGCTGCCCGAAGGCCGGAAAAGGTACATGCCGCGCAGGATGCCCTCCTCGGAGCCCTCGGGCTGCGGCGGCATCGCGTACGGCTCGTTCTCCACCGTGATGTAGTAGAAGATGTCCTCCTGCTCGACGAACATGCGGCGGATGCCGTCCTTGACGATCGCCGCGAGCTCGAAGGCGAAGGCCGGATCGTAGGCCTTGAGGTTGGGCACCGGGTAGGCGAGGAGGTGGGAGTTGCCGTCCTGGTGCTGCAGCCCCTCGCCGTTCAGGGTCGTGCGCCCGGCGGTGCCGCCGATCATGAATCCGCGGGTCCGCATGTCGGCGGCGGCCCACACCAGGTCGCCGATGCGCTGCATGCCGAACATCGAGTAGTAGATGAAGAAGGGGATGGTGTTGATGCCGTGGGTCGCGTGCGCGCAGCCTGCGGCGATGAACGAGCTCATGGATCCGGCCTCGGTGATGCCCTCCTCGAGCAGCTGGCCGTCCCTGGCCTCGTGGTAGTACATCAGGGTGCCGGCGTCCACCGGCTCGTACAGCTGGCCCACGTGCGAGTAGATGCCGATCTGCCGGAACAGCGACTCCATGCCGAACGTGCGGGCCTCGTCGGGGATGATCGGCACCACCAGCTTGCCGATCTGCTTGTCCTTGAGGAGCTTGGTGAGGATGCGCACGAAGGCCATCGTGGTCGAAATGTCGCGCCCTTCCGAGCCTTCGGCGAACTCGGCGAAGACGGTATCGGGAGGCATGTGGAGCGGCTCGCAGCGCACGCCGCGGGTCGGGACCGGACCGCCGAGAGCCGCCCGGTGCTCGTGGATGTACACCAGCTCGGGGCTGTCGTCGGGCGGCCGATAGAAGGTCGCCGCCCGCGCCTCGTCGTCGGACAGAGGGATGCCGAAGCGGGTCCGGAACTCGAGCAGCTCCTCCTGCTCGAGCTTCTTCTGCTGGTGGGTGACGTTGCGCCCCTCGCCCGACTCGCCGAGCCCGTAACCCTTGATGGTGCGGGCGAGGATCACGGTCGGAGCCCCCTCGTGCTCGACGGCCGCCTTGTAGGCGGCGTAGACCTTGGCCGGATCGTGGCCGCCGAGGCGCAGCCGCCGCAGCTGTTCGTCCGACAGCTTGGCGACCATCTCTTGGAGCTGTGGGTACTTACCGAAGAAGTGCTCGCGCACGTAGGCGCCGGATGAGGTGGAGTACTTCTGGCTGTCGCCGTCCACGACCTCGCCCATGCGCCGCACGAGCAGGCCGTCGGAGTCCTTCGCCAGCAGCGGGTCCCAGTCCTCGCCCCAGATCACCTTGATCACGTTCCAGCCGGCGCCGCGGAAGAAGCCCTCGAGCTCCTGGATGATCTTGCCGTTGCCTCGCACCGGGCCGTCGAGGCGCTGCAGGTTGCAGTTGACGACGAAGATCAGATTGTCGAGCTTCTCGCGGCCGGCGAGCGAGATGGCGCCGAGGGACTCGGGCTCGTCGGTCTCGCCGTCGCCCAGGAAGCACCACACCTTGTGATCCGATTTCGGGTGGAGGCCGCGGTCCTCGAGGTACTGGTTGAAGCGCGCCTGGTAGATGGCCATGATCGGGCCGAGCCCCATGGACACGGTGGGGAACTCCCAGAAGTCCGGCATCAGCCACGGGTGGGGGTAGGAGGAGAGTCCTTTGCCGCGGCCGTCGCGCAGCTCGCGGCGGAAGTTCTTGAGCTGACTCTCGGACAGCCGGCCCTCGAGAAAGGCGCGTGCGTAGATGCCCGGCGAGGCGTGCCCCTGGAAGTAGATCTGGTCGCCGTCGTAGTGCTCGCCCTTGCCGTGGAAGAAGTGGTTGAAGGCGACCTCGTACAGGGTCGCCGCCGAGGCGTAGGTGGAGATGTGCCCGCCGATGCCCTCCTCCTCGTGGTTGGCCCGCACCACCATGGCCATCGCGTTCCAGCGCACCAGGCTCTTGATCCGCCGCTCGAGCTCGCGGCTTCCGGGGTACGGCGGCTGCTCGGAGACGGGGATGGTGTTGATGTGCGGGGTCGTCGCCTCGAAGGGCAGCCTGACACCCGCCTTCTGGGCGTGGATCTTGAGGTCTTCGAGGAGGCGGGTGACCCTCTCCGGTCCGCCGTGGGCGAGCACCCAGTCCAGGGACTCCAGCCACTCGCGGGTTTCGACGGCGTTCACACTCTGGTTGTCGCTCGGCTCAGTCGTGCGATCAGTCATGCACGCTCCTCGACCCGGGTCCGATACCCGATGGATTCAGTTGTCCGTCCTTGTAACACGAGCTGTGGCGATTGTGTTTCAG
Source organism: uncultured Thermoanaerobaculia bacterium (assembly GCA_964565045.1). Lineage (GTDB taxonomy): Bacteria > Acidobacteriota > Thermoanaerobaculia > Thermoanaerobaculales > Sulfomarinibacteraceae > Sulfomarinibacter. The sequence continues at coordinate 17,407 of CAZMED010000030.1, read as the reverse complement.
GCGCTGCCCGTCGCACCGTGCCCGGGGTCGCGCGAAGGCGCGATCTCAGTGCGCGGCCGACGAGCGCCCGGGGTTGGTGGATGAGCCCTGCATCCGGTCGGCGAGGATTTTGGCGAGGTGGTTGGGATGGCCGGCGGTGCGCTCGAGCAGGCTCTCGGCCACGTCCTTGGGCAGGGGCGGGGCGACGAAGTAGCCCTGCACCATGTTGACGCCGAGGTCCGACAGGGCCGCGAACTGGGACCTGGTCTGCACGCCTTCGGCGACCGTGTCCTTGTTGAGGTTCTTGGCCAGGGTGATGATCGTGCGCACGATCTGCGAGCTCTCCTCGTCCTCGAGCATCCGCGACACGAAGGAGTAGTCGATCTTCAAGGTGTCGATCGGAAATCTCCGCAGGTAGGCGAGGGAGGAGTAGCCGGTCCCGAAGTCGTCGATGCTGATGGCGATGTTGAGGGACTTGAGCTGCTCGAGGACGGCGGAGGCGTACTGGGCGTTCTCCATCAGGACGCTCTCGGTGACCTCGAGCTTGAGGCTCCTGCCGTAGAGGCCGCTGTTGCGGAGGATGAGGTCGATGCCGGCGACGACGTCGGGGCGCATGAGCTGGGTGGTCGAGATATTGACCGACATGGTGACCCGCGAGTGGGCGCGGTACTTCTGGTGCCACACCCTGAGCTGCTTGCAGGCTTCCTCGGCCACCCAGCGGTCGAGCTGGATGATGGCGCCCATCTCTTCGGCGACCATGATGAACTCGCCGGGCATGAGCAGGCCGCGCTCGGGGTGCTGCCACCGCACGAGGGCCTCGAAACCCGCGATGTGGCCGTCGGTGATGTCGACGATCGGTTGGTAGAAGACCCTGAACTCCTTGCGGGCGAGGGCGCGGCGGAGGTCGTTCTCCAGGCGCAGGGTGGCGACCACCCGGCGGTGCATGGCGTCGTCGAAGACGGCGAAGCTGTTGCGGCCCATCGCCTTGGCACGGTACATGGCGGTGTCGGAGTCCCGCAGCATGTCCTCCGGGCGCTCGTACTCGGGGTTCCAGAGTGCGATCCCGATGCTGATGGTGGCGAAGACCTCGTTGCCGTCGAGATCGAAGGGGACCCTGAACTCGTGCTGAATGCGCTCGGCGGCGACCGTCGCGCCGCGGATGTCCTTGATGTCCTCGACCAGGATCACGAACTCGTCGCCGCCGAACCGGGCCACGGTGTCCCCTGGGCGGCAGGCCTTCTCGACCCGCTGCGCGATGGCGAGGAGGAGCTGGTCGCCGGTCAGGTGGCCGAGACTGTCATTGACGTTCTTGAAGCGGTCGAGATCGAAGAACAGGACGGCGAAGCCCTGCTCGTGGTCGCGTTGGGCGCGGGCGAAAGCGTGCCGCAGCCGATCCATCAGGACCGCGCGGTTCGGCAGCCGCGTGAGCGGGTCCTGGAGACCCGAGCTTCGGACCGCTTCGATCGAGGCCTCTTCACCGTCGACGTCGGACTGTCGGCCGACGATGCGCACGGCGTTGCCCTCGGTGTCGCTCACGACCTCGCCTTGAGTCAGCATCCAGCGGTAATCGCCGTCCTTCCGGCGCATCCGGTAGCGCTGCTCGAGGACGCTGATCTCGCCCGCGATGCTGGCATCGATGACCGACCGCAGTCGCGTCAGATCGTCCGGGTGGACCCGGCTCAACCACTCCTCGAGCTCGTCGCGGATCTCGTCGGGGGCGTGGCCGAGCATGGTCTTCCAACGGTCCGAGTAGTGGACGGTTTCCGTCGTGAGGTCGAGGTCCCAGACGCCGTCGTTGCGGCCCCCGGTCGCGATCAGGAACCGTTCGAACTCCTGGGCGAGGTTCATCTGCAGCGCGCGCATCTGCTCGATCTCGCGGTGCCGCGCTTCGATGAGGCTCAACCTGGCGCTGAGATTGGCGTGATCGAGGGGGAGCATGACGTAATCGCTGACCCCGAGCTCGAGGATCTGGCGCAGGATCTCGGGCCGCTCGGCGGGCACCACCGCCAGCACCGAGCAGGCCCCCCTGCCGCCGTGGGGGCCGAGGGCCTCGGCGAGGCGGGCCGCGTTCCGTGCGCCGATCCGCCAGTCGATGATCGCGAGATCCGCCGAGCTGCGGCGGGCCGAGTAGCGGGCCGCCCACTGGTTGCGCTGGAGAATGGGCTCGTACCCGCGCTCCGTCAGGATCTCCTCGAGCTTGGCGGAGGTCTGGCGATCACGGGAGAAGATCACCGCTTCCAGAAGCGGCCGCTCGCCCTCCCTGGCGTCAAACCGACGCTGCTCGGCGGAACCGCGCCGCCCGAACCACGAAATGGGGTCAAACACCGCCACCGGAACCCGATGCCCAGCACGGCGCAGTGCGGTTCTCGAACCGCCGCCGGCGTCCTCCATCACTGACGACCATCCATAAAAGTCTACCACCGAGGCGATCGAGAATCAGCCGCGCCCCGGATGCCGGGTCGGCGGGCGCGGGGGCGTCGGCTCAGGCCTCGCCTGAGAGGCGCCGGCGCAGCATCCTGGCGAGGCGGAAGTCCCCGTGCTCGGCCACCGTGCGATCGAGCTCCCGCAGCGCCGCCATCGGCTCGCCGCTCGCGATCAGGCGGTCGATCTCGGCCAGGGCGGCTGCGGCGCGGTCCGCCGCCTCATCGTCGAGAAAGCGGCGGTGCTCGGCTCGGGTCCTCGCCAGCAGCCGCTGCACTTTCTCGTTCTGGGGGTCGAGCGCCGAGGCCGCCTCGAGGTCGGCGATCGCCTCTTCGAAGCTGCGCTCGTTGGCGAGGGACGCGGCGATCAATTGCTCGACCTCGAGCCGCCGCAGCTCGCGACCGCGTTCATCGATCGCGGCCGAGAGCGCGTCGAGCGCGTCCGAGCTCCCGTACAGGCGCTGAGCGACCGCGAGCTCCCGGCGCGCCTCGTCGACGGCTGACTTCTCGAGCTGCCGGTTGATGCTCTGGATCACCTTGTCGATGGCGATCTGGCGCCGGTGGGCTTCGATGCGTCGTCGGATCTCGGCTTCGGTTTCGGAAACCAGATCGCGCGTCTCAGGGTCGTCCTCCGCCAGCCGCCGCGCCTCCTCGACCGATTCCTCGGCGTCGGCGAAACGCTCGTTCGCCGATTCCTCGAGGGCCCGCTCCAGGACCTCTCGCACGGCGGCCTCGCGCTCCAGGCAGCTCCGGCTCTCGCGTTCGACCCTGCCGCGCAGCTCGTCGGCCCGGTCGAAGTCGCCGATCTCCCGCACGGTCTCGTCGATGACCCGGACCGCGGACTCGAGGCGACCGGCTGCAATCAGCCGGTCGACCCGGAGCGTGGTCTCGTCGATTGCGATCCGGCGCAGCCTGCCCTCCTCCTCGAGGCGCATGCCCTCGCGGGCAGCCGCCATCAGATCGTCGGTCGCTTCGGACCCCGGCGCGATGCCGTGGGCCTGTTCGAGAACGGCAATGGCGCCTGCGAAGTCGGCACTCTCGAGCAGCCTCCGAGCGCGCTCCCGGAGCTCGTCGGCTTCCGTCTCACGAAGCCGGGCGCGCAGCCTCTCGAGGTCCTCGCCCAGTGTGGTGAAGACGTCCTGCTCTCCGTAGAGCTTGACCGCGACCTGCAGCGCCCGCTCCGCATCGTCCGCGTGGCCGCTCTCGATCTGGGCGGCGATGCCGGCCGCGGTGTCGGCGATCTCGGAGGCGCGGCGGGCGGCCTCAAGCTGGGCGCTGCGTCCGGATTCCGCCCGCTCGAGCAGCGCCCCGATCTCGCGATGTCCGGGCTCGAGCTCCAACCCCTCGCGCGCGAGCTCGACGGCTTCATCGAAGCGCTCGGCGGCGATCAGCTCAGCAGCCTCGGACGCGATGGCGCTGAGGCGTGCGAGCTTGGCCTGGTGGCGTTCCAGCGCTTCCGCCAGCTCGGCGCGGATCTGCTCGAAGATCGGTGCGGCGCCGAGCCTGTCGACGGCGTCGTCGAGCCGGGCGCCGGCGCGGTCGTACTGCTCGCCGAGGATTGCCTGGCGGACGGCGTCCGCCTCCCGCTGCCGACGCTGCTGCATCTTGAGGTCTGCGGCCTCCAGCGCCTGCTGCAGCTTGATCGCTTCGGCATTGTCGGGCGCCAGCTCGAGCACCGTGGCCAGCTGCAGTCGTGCCTCGTCGTAGTGTCGGCCCTCGACGAGCTTGCCGGCGCCGAGCAGCAGGGCGTGGATCTGAGCCTTGAGGGCGACACCCTCCTCGGCCGGCGGGGCCTGCCCGCCCTGGCTGCCGGTGTCGACGGTGCCGGAGCTCTCGAGCCGGTCCTCCAGCTCGTCGATCTCGCTCGGGGGCGGGGTCGTCGACATGCCGAAGCTTCGGTTCATGCGGCTCTGGGTGCTGCCCGGCTTGATGGTCCTGATCCGGCGCGTGGTCCTGGTCGGCACCTCGAAGACGGCCGCGAGGTGAGCCTCCTCCACCGGATGCTCGGCCCTGAACGGCGCCAGCGCGGCGCGGAAATCGGCGGCGTCCGAAAAGCGCCCGTCGGGCTCCTTGGACAGCGCCCTGAGGACGGTCGCCCGCAGACCTTCCGGGATCAGTCCGTTCGGGTCCGATGTCTCGAAGTCCAGCGGCGGGTGCATGAGATGCCCGGAGATCAACGACGCCACGCTCGAGCCGCGGATGGGGTAGGTGCCGGTGAGCATTTCGTACAGCACGACGCCGAAGGAGTACAGATCGCTGCGTACCCCGACCTGGGCGCCCTCGTGGGTCCGGAAGTGTTCGGGCGACGAGTAGCGGACCTTGCCGAGAAAGGTGCCGGCCGAGGTCAGCGAGTCCTCGACCTCGCGGTCCTTGGCGATCCCGAGGTCGATCAGCTTGACGTGCAGGGCGCGGTCCTCGTCGCGGGTGACGAGGAGGTTGTCGGGGGAGATGTCGCGGTGGATGATGCGCTTGCGGTGGAGGTAGCCGATGGCGTCCAGGCTCTGGTCGGCGATCTCGAGCATCAGGCCGAGCGCCGGGCGCCCGAGAATCTTGATGACGTCCTGGAGGGCGAGTCCGTCGATGAACTCCATGACCAGGTAGGCATAGCCGGTCTCGTCGACGGTGAAATCGTAGATCTGGGCCAGGTTCGGGTGGTGCAGCCGGATCGCGACCTTGGCCTCGCGCAGGAACCTCGCCCGCAGGACCTCGTCCTCGGCGAGCTGGGGGCGCATGACTTTGACGACCCGGAGCTCGTCGAGCAGGCGGTGGCGGACCTTGTACACCGAACCCATACCGCCCTCGCGGATCTTCTCGAGGATCTCGTACTTTCCCTCGAGCGGCTCGAACGCGGTCGCCATGCTGATCGACGCTCCTTGTGGACGGCAAGCGTACGCACACCGCAGCCCGGCTGTCAAATCGCAGTACGGTTCGCGATTCCGTCCGGGATCCCGCGGCGCGCAAAGGCCGGACGCCGTTGTAGACTCGATCGATGACCCGCCGCCGTAAGTGGCTGCTCGCCCTCGGCGCCGCGCTGGCGGCAGCGTTTGCCGCAGTCGTGGCCGTCGTGCATGCGCCGCCCGTTCAGGAAGCCGTCTTTCGACGCGCCGCAGAGGCGATCGAGAGGGAGACGGGGTGGAGCCTGGCGGCGGAGGGTGTTTCGCTGCGCGCGTTTCCGGCGCGGCTCAGCGCGCGGGATCTGGTGCTTCAGACCGGCGGGCGCACTGTCCTCGCTGCCGACGCCATCGAGGCTCGATGGAGTTGGCGCGGGCTCCTGGCCGAGCCACGCCGGATCGAAAGCCTGGTGGTGGAAGGCCCGACCCTCGATCTCGAGGCATTGCCTGCGCTCGAGGCCGGCGAGACGCCCACCGAGCTGGATCCGTGGCGGACCTTCGAGATCGGCACGCTGCGGGTGTCCGGCGCAGCGATCAGCGGCGGCGCGCTCGACCTGGATGTCGAGGTCGAGGGTCTCGATCTCGGCGGCTCGCTGGTCGGGGGCCGGGCCGAGGTCGCGATCGCGGCCGATCGCGTGGCGCTGATGCGCCTGACGCGAACGCTCGATCTGGGACGGCTCGACCTCGAGGCCGCGGCGGATCGCGGTGGGGTGACCGTGCAGCTTCTGTCGCTCGTCGGCGCCGCGACCGCGCTCGAACTCGTGGGTGCGCTGACGACCGAGGGCGGCCCGACCGGCGCGTTCGAGGTCGAGATCGAGGCCGATGTCCCGGTGGTCGCGGACTGGTGGGATCCCAATCTCGTGTCGGGCCTCTCGCCCGAGGGCCGGCTCGATCTCTTCGGCTCGGTGGCCGCATCGGAAGGGTCGGGACTGGAGGCCGATCTCGAACATCGGGGTGAGCCGCTGCAGATTGCCGGCTACGTGCTCGATGAGCTGCGCCTCGGCTACCGGGCGGGCCGACCGATGGTGGCCGTGGCCGGCGAGGCCTGGGGGAGGGCCTCGGTCGAGATCGACCCGAACGGGGTGGCGGAGGTCAGCGCGAACCTCGAAAAGGCGCGGGTCGACCGCCTGCTCGCCTTCGCCGCGCCGGAGGCCGCGCAGGCGCTGCGGGGGCCCGCGGTCGTGAGCGGTCAGATCGCCGGCAGGGTCGGCTACCCGATCGCTCCCGAAGACGTCGAGGGCCGCCTCGACCTGGTTCTGGAGTGGGCGGACGGTTCGCTGGCGGTCGCCGGTGCCGGTGCGGGGCTGAGCTGGCAGGTCGATCGCTTCGAGGCGCGCGCGGCGGGAACGCGTGTCACCGGGTCGGGTTCGATCGCCGCCGACGGCGCGGTGCAGGGCCGGTTGGCGCTCGCGGCGCCGCGCCCCGCAGAAACGGCTGCAGCGCTCGGGCAGTTCGTGCCCGCCCCCGGCCTGCCGGCGATCGCGGGCGGCGCGATCGCCGCCTCCGCGACGATCGGCGGTTCACTCGGGGAGCCGACGTTCACCGCGGCCCTGACCTGGGATCGGCCCGAGATCGAGGGAAGGGGGCTCAGGTCCGCGAGCCTCTCGGCCGAGGGCGATCTCGAGCGGCAGGGCTGGACCCTCGATCTCGAGCCCGTCGTCGGCACGACACTGACGGCCAAGGGCGCCGCTCGACTGCAGGACGCCGCCGGCGACGGGAGCTGGCGCCTATCGGTCGACGACCTCGGGCGCCTTGCGGCGTGGGCGGCGCCCGAGCTGGTTCTCGATTTGCGCGGGGAGCTCGAGGCCGAAGGGACCCTGGAGCTCCGTGAAGACCTGCCGCGGATCGCCGGGACTGTCGGGGCGCGCGACGTCGGCGTTTCCGGATGGGTGGTCGACGACCTGCAGCTCGGCTTTGCGGCCGACCCCGGCGCGCTGGCGATCCGCGATCTCGCGATCGAGGCGTTCGGCGGGGCGCTGCACGGTGCATTGACCGTGGACCTCGTCGATCCGGACCGCGGCCTCGCGGGAGCGTTCGCCTGGCAGGACCTCGACCTGGCCCGAATACCGCTCGAGCTGCCGCCCGCCGCCGCAGGTTTTCTCAGAGGGGAGCTCAACCTCCGTGGGAGCGTGGCGAGCCCGGAGGGCGCGGCAACCCTGGCGTGGACGCCGCGCGGGGAGCCGTCGCTGTTGCTCGAGGGGCTCGAGGCGCGCGCGGAGATCGCGGACGGACGTCTCGAGGTCGCGGTCCAGGAACTGGCGACAGCGTTCGGCGAGGTGGAGGTGGCGGCGAGCGCGCCGCTCGGCGGGCTCGGTCTTCCCGGGGGCCTGTGGCCGGGGGCGCCCACCGGTCCGGCCCACGCCACCGTACGGCTCGCGGACTTCGACTCGAGGGCGCTGGTGGAGGCGACGGGCGCGGCCGATCCCGGCGTCGACGCGACCGCGGACCTCGCTGCGGAGCTGTGGTGGGATCCGCAACGGCCCGACGCGATGCGGGCGAGCGGCCGGGTGGACAACCTTCGGGTCCGCGTCCCGGGTGGTGTTCTCGTGGCGGACGGTCCTCTGGTGGTCGCGGTGGACGGAGGCCGCCTCGAGATCGCGCCCTTCGCCCTCGAGGGAGTCGACAGCCGCTTCGAGCTGGAGGCCGAGTACCTGCCGGCCTCGGAGCAGCTCGCGGCACGGATCCACGCGGAGGTGTCGCCGCAGCTGGCCCGCGTCGTCCCGCTGCCGCTGCGGGTGCGCGGGCCGCTCCTGGCGGACGTGCAGCTGCACGCTCCGGTGGCGGCCGGCCTCGCCCTCGACTCCGTCCGCGGCAGCCTGGTGGTCGACCATCGGGGAGGCTCGATGGTGATGCGGGATCCGGCGGTGGAGGTGCGGGACCTGCAGCTGACTGCGAGGCTCACCGGGCGCGGCCTCGACATCGTGGACGGCTCCGCCACCGTCAACGGCGGACGGGTCGAGCTCGGCGGCGGCTGGGACCCCGCGAGTCGCCAGGGCATCGTGGTGAGCCTCGACAGCGTGGCCTTTCTTACAGAGGGCATTCTCACCACCTGGGACGGTGAGTTGGCCGTCGCGCCGCTGCCGGAGAGGTTGGCGGAGGTTACGGGTGAGCTCAGGCTGCGACGGGGTATCTGGGAGGAGAACGTGGACCTCGCCGCGATCGTGCTCGGCGGCGAGGCCCTGGTGCTGGCGGTCGACGACCCGCTGCACGACATCGCCCTCGACGTCACGGTGAACGGACGCACGGGGATCGAGGTCGCCAACAACCTCGGGCGGTTCAACGCCTCGTGGTCCACGCTGCGGGTCGGCGGGACGGCTGCCGAGCCGAAGATCCGCGGCGAGGTGCGGATCGCGCCCGGGGGCACACTGGCCCTCGGCGGCCAGGAGGTCCGGGTGGGGCGGGGGAGCCTGCGCTTCACCGGCGACCCCACGATCGACCCGATCCTGGAGATCGTGCCCGATTCGGACCTCGCATTGCTGGAGGGGTTCGATCCCACGGTGGCGGCGACCCGCAGCGTCGCGCAGGGGATCACAAGTGCCCTCGGTTTCGACAACACGACCCTGCGCCCTGAAGAGATCGCGGTGCAGACCCAGAGGGACCCGAGCTCCAGGTTCCTGGTCGCGAAGCGACTGTCGCCGGACCTCGCCCTGTTCTTCGCCACCGACCTCTCCAACGTTCAGGACAACACGACCATGCTGCAGGCGTGGAACTTCCGCTGGCTCCGCGGGCTGGTCCTGCAGGCCTATCAGGAGACCCTTACCGACGAGGTGGGAGGCAACGCGCTGCAGCGCTTCCGTTGGGGCGGATCCCCAGAAGCAACCGATCGGCCGCAGATCTTCAGGCTGCGTTTCGAGGGCGAATGGCCCCTCGGCAGGAGGACCTTGCGGCAGGCGACGGGTCTGCGACGCGGCCAGCTCTACGATCCGTTTCTCGCCTTCGTGGGCTCTGTCCGCCTCGAGCGGGAGCTCGCCGCCGTCGGTTACCAGGAGGCGGTGGTCGTCGCGCGAGTCGAGGGCAGCGAGCGCTCGCCGACGATCGTCTTCACCGCTGAACCTGGTCACAAGGTGCTGCTGGAGTTCAACGGCATCGATCCCGGGCGGACCCTGCGGCGCGAGGCGACCGCCCTCTACAGCCCCCCGCCGCTGGAGGCGGCGTCCTTCGAGGCGATCCGCGCCCTGGTGCTGCGGCAGCTGGCTGCTGCGAGCTACCCTCACGCGACGGTGGTGGTGGGTCGGGCCGGCGACGTCGTCGAGGTGGCGGTGGATCGGGGCGATCCGTTGGAGCTTCGAGGCCCGATCCTGTGGGGGATGCCGCCTGACGGCCAGCAGCTGCTGGGGCAGACGCTGCGATCCCCTGCGGCGCTGGCGGCCATGCTCCGCCGGCCGGACTGGGCGGCGCGGGCGGTGGAGCGGGAGCTCGCGGTGCACGGCTACCTGGAGGCGGAGGTCCGCAGCGTCGACGAGGTGCCCGTGGCGCCGGGTGTCGCGGAGGTTCGCGTGAAGGTGGCCCCCGGTCCGCGGGCGGTGATTCGGGAGGTGGTGGTCACCGGCGAGGACCCGCACGGTCTGGTGGCGGAGGGGACGCTGCAGGTGAGAGCGGGAGATCCGCTGGACCGGCGGGCGATCGAGCGGGCGGTGCGCGAGCTGCGCGTACGCTACGAGGATCTCGGATATCGGGCCGCCGCGGCGCAGTGGAGGGTGCAGGAAGGCGACGGAGGTTGGTTGGTCGAGGTGGAACTGCTCCCCGGCCGGCAGCGCGCCCTCCGCGAGGTCCGCTTCGAGGGCACGCGGCACACGAAGCCGCGGGTCCTCGCCACCGGCCTGACCGTGAAACCCGGCGAGCTGCTCACGGATCGGGACATCGACGTCTCGGCCTCGCAGATCGCGAGCTTCGACACGGTGGAGCGGATCGAGGTGCGCGCGGTTCCGGTGGGCACCTCCGAGGTGGATCTCGAGTTCGACGTCGCGGAGAGGCCCCGCTGGCGGGCCGAGGTGGGCGGCGGCTGGAGCTCCGAGCGGGGGGTGTCCGCCACCTTCGGCATCCGGGACGCCGGTCTGCTGGGCCGGGGCATCAGCCTCGACCTCAGGGGCAGCTGGTCGTCGCCCGACCGGCGGATCTTCCTGGTGGGCTCCATCCCGGCGGTCCCCGGCGGGCGCCTGTCGTTCATCTCGACCCTCGGCTACCGCGAGGGCGATGCGACCGATGAGCCGGAGCTGCTGGCCCAGGAAGAGGTCCTGGCCTCGCTGGAGGCCCAGTACCAGCTGCGGGGAAGCACCCAGGTCGGGTTCTACTACCGCTGGACCGAGACCCACACCTTCGAGAAGGCGCCCGACGAGTTCAACCCCCTCCCAGTCGACGAGACCATCGGCCTCGGCCTGCTCGGAGGCCGGTTGGTCATCGATCGTTTCGACGACCTCTTCGACCCCCGCTCGGGATGGGGCTTCACGACGGACCTCGGGTGGAGCTCGAGCGCCCTCGCGTCAGACTTCGACTACCTGACGTCACTGAGCAATCTGAAGCTCGTCCTGGAGCCCTTCTCGGGTGCCACCTGGGTGCAGAGCCTGCGGGTGGGCGCGGCCGAGCCGCTCAAGGACCAGAACCTCATCCGGGAGGCTCGCTTCTTCGCCGGCGGTCAGGCCTCGCTGCGGGGCTTCGACCTCGACAGCGTGGGTCCGGTGACCTTCGGCATCGACTTCAGCCTCGTGCCGGCGGGCGGCGGGGCGCTGTTCATCCTCAACGAGGAGCTGCGCATCCCGGTTCGGGGCTCGCTCCGCGGGGCCGTCTTCGCGGATGTGGGCCAGGTCTGGGAGCGCTGGGGCGACGCCGACCTCGAGCTCTCGGTGGGCGTCGGTGTCGGCATTCGCTGGTCGACACCCATCGGCCCGCTGTGGGCGGACGTGGCCTGGCCGGTGGCCAATGTCGGCATCAGCTCGAAGAAGGCGAAGTTCTACCTCGGGATCGGCCGACCGTTCTAGAACATCGTTGAAACGTTCGAACGTGCAACGTTCGAACGTTCGAACGTTCTAACGATGGTTCCTCATTTGACCGACTTCAGGATGGCCTTCGCCTTACCGGCCTCGGGGCCGTTCGGGGCGAGCTTCACGTACTGGTCGAGGTCGAGCAGCATGTTGTCCTTACGGTTGAGCTTCTGCCAGGTCAGTCCGCGCCAGTAGTAGATCGGGGCGAACCGGGGATCGACCTCGAGCCCGAGGTCGAAGGCCTTCTTGGCCTCCTGCCACTTCTGCTGGAAGAGGTAGACCAGCCCGATCTGGTGGTTGACCATCGCCTTGTCGAAGCCACCGCGCGCGGCGGCCTGCAGCGCCTCGAGGGCGCCCTTGAAGTCCTTCTGGCGCACCAGGGCGGCGCCGAGATAGTACTGAGCGGTCGGGTCATTCGGGTTCTTGGTCACGGCGGCTCTGGCCGCCTTGGCTGCACTCGTCCACGCCTCGCTGGCCTGTTGGACCTTCTGCTGCTGGTACAGGACCTCGCCCTGATAGTAGAGCGCGATGGGGTTGGCGGTCTGACTCTTGGCCGTCGAGGCGATGGAATCGACGGCCTTCTTGGTCTTGGCGGCGTCGCCGCCGGCGCCCTCCTGGAACTCGAGCAGCGCCCACGCGGTCTGGAACTCGGGCGTCGAGCCGAGCTCGGCCCGGGCCTTCTCGAGCGTCTCCCGCGCGGCCGTCGTCTGCAGGGCCTCGAGCTGCGAAAAGGCGGTGGCAACGGCCGACGGGCCCGGCTTCTTTGCCGGCTCGTCGGCGGCGAACGACGCGGCCGCAGCGACCGCGATCGCGAGTGCGAACAGTACCGTTGAGGATGCACGCTTCATGATCTCGACCTCCCGTGGGCTCATTGAAGCCTGCGGCGATCTTGGCACAGCCAGGGACCTCGAGTCCAGGTTCACAGTGCCCTGACCCCACCGATGCCGCGCTCTGCCTTTTATTGCCGCGCTGCGGGGTGGTACCCTCCTGCCCCGGAAATGAGAGCCGAGGCGGCCGCCGTTGAATGATCCGATGGCCGCGATGGAGTTCGTATGCAGTTCGAAAATGTGTCCGTTCTGAGCGTCGCCCACGTCGACGCGCCGCACCGCGTCACTTCGGCGGATATCGAGAGTCGGCTCGCGCCGACCATGGAACGCCTCGGTATCCGCCCGGATCTCCTGCGCGAGCTGTCGGGCATCATGGAACGGCGGGTGTGGGACGAAGGAACCCAGCCGAGCGAGGTCGCGGCGATGGCGGGCGAGAAGGCGATCGAAGCGTCCGGAGTCGACCGCTCGAAGCTCGGCATCCTCATCAACACTTCGGTGTGCCGGGATTATCTCGAGCCCTCGACGGCCTGCATCGCGCACTCGATCCTCGGGCTTCCCGAAACCTGCATGAACTTCGACCTCGGCAACGCGTGCCTCGGTTTCGTCAACGGCATGGACATGGTCGGCAACATGATCGATCGCGGCCAGGTCGACTACGCCATCCTGGTCAACGGCGAGACCAGCCGCCAGATCACCGAGGCGACCATCGAGCGCCTGCTCGATCCGACGACCGACGACGCGACCTTCCGTGAGAATTTCGCCTCGTTGACCCTGGGCTCGGGGGCGGCGGCGATGGTGCTCGGTCGCTCGGACCTCGAACCGGACGGCCACCCCTTCATGGGCAGCGTGAACCTCGCCGCGACCCAGCATTGCCGTCTGTGCGCAGGCAACATCGACCACATGGTGACGCGGACGCGGGAGCTCCTCATGGCGGGTCTCGACCTCGCCGTGCGGACCTGGGGCCGTGCGGCCGAGGCCCTCGGGTGGACTGCGGACGCCATCGACCACTTCGTCGTCCACCAGGTGAGCAAGGTTCACACCGAGCAGTTCGCGGGCATCCTCGGCATCGACCTCGGCAAGATCTTCCGGATCTATCCCGAGTTCGGAAACGTCGGTCCGGCCGGTGTGCCCATCGCGCTTTCGAAGCTCCTGGAGTCGGGACGCCTCCAGCGTGGGCAGCGGGTCGCACTGCTCGGCATCGGCAGCGGCATCAACTGCACGATGGCCGACCTGCGGTGGTGACGGGCGCGGGCGCGCCATGAGGCAGGTGGCGCAGGAGCTCTACCCTTTCTCGGGCCAATTCCTGGACCTCGACGGCCTGCGGTACCACTACCTCGACGAGGGGCAGGGCGAACCGGTGGTGGCGGTCCACGGCAACCCCACGTGGTCCTTCTACTACCGCGAGCTGGTGCGGGCGCTGCGAGCGGACCACCGCGTGGTGGTCCCCGACCACATCGGCTGCGGCCTGTCCGACAAGCCCGCCGACGATCGCTACCCCTACACCCTCGAGCGGCGGATCGCCGACTTCGGGCGCCTCATGGACGAGCTTCGGCTCGAGGGCCTCACCCTCGTCGTGCACGATTGGGGCGGCATGATCGGGCTCGCCTGGGCGGTGCACCACCCCGAGCGGGTCAGGAGGCTGGTGATCCTCAACACGGCCGCATTCCACCTGCCGCGGTCGAAGTCCTTTCCGTGGCAGCTGTGGGTGGTCCGCGACACGCCGCTCGGAGCCGTGCTGGTGCGCGGGCTCAACGCCTTCGCGCGCGGTGCGGCCCGCGTGGCGTGCACCCGAAAACCGCTGCCGCGGACCGTTCGCGACGCCTACTGCGCGCCCTACGACAGCTGGGCCGACCGCATCGCCACCCTGCGCTTCGTCCAGGACATCCCGCTCGCTCCGGGCGACCGGGGGTACGGCATCGTGAGCGACACGGCTTCCCGGCTGGACGTCTTCCGCGACCGGAAGGTGCTGATCTGCTGGGGCGAGCGCGACTTCGTCTTCGACCACCACTTCCTCGACGAGTGGCGGCGGATCTACCCGCAGGCCGAGGTGCACGCCTACCCGGACTGCGGGCACTACATTCTCGAGGACGCCGGAGAGGAGATCATTCCCTTGGTTCGCGGATTCCTGGAGTCCCCGTGAGAAGCGCGACGCGGCGCGGTTCCGGGGCACCCGTTGGAACGTTCAAACGTTGAACGTTCGAACGTTGAACGTGGGAGCGTTGGTGTTGGAATGAGTGCACGAGAGAATATCGCGGAGTTTCTGCCGGAGATGGCGGCGCGGCAGCCGGACGCGACGGCGATCCTGTGTCCCTGGGGTGTCCGGGGCGGGCGGCTGAGCTATCGCGAGCTCGAGGAGCGGACGAACCGGATCGCGCGCGGTCTGGCGGCGGTCGGCATCGGGCGCGGGGTGCGGACGGTGCTGATGGTGCCGCCGGGGCTCGATCTCTTCGCCCTCGCCTTCGCGCTCTTCAAGGCCGGGGCGGTGCCGGTGCTGGTGGACCCCGGGATCGGTCTCGATCACCTCAAGCGCTGCCTCGGCTCGGCCGAGCCCGAGGCCTTCATCGGCGTGCCGAAGGCGCACGCGGCGCGCACCCTTCTCGGCTGGGCCCGCGGCACCGTGCGCACCTCGGTCACGGTCGGTCAGCGCTGGTGGTGGGGCGGACACACGCTCGACGAACTCGAGACCCGGGGTGCCGGGGCGAGGGCGCAGGCCATGGCGCCGACCGACGCCGAGGACGTGGCGGCCATCGTCTTCACCTCCGGCAGCACCGGCCCCCCCAAAGGGGTCGTGTATCGGCACCGCAACTTCAACGCCCAGGTGGCGGCGATCCGGGACGCCTACGGCATCGAGCCCGGCGAGGTCAACCTGCCGACGTTTCCGCTCTTCGCCCTCTTCGACCCGGCGCTTGGCATGACCACCGTGGTGCCGGACATGGACCCGACCCGCCCCGCCCGCGTCGATCCGCGCAAGATCGTCGGGCCGATCCTCGAGCACGGTGTGACCATCATGTTCGGCTCGCCGGCCCTGCTCGACACCGTCGGCCGGTGGGGCGCCGCCAGTGGCGTCAAGCTCGAGACGGTGCGGCATGTGATCTCGGCCGGCGCGCCGGTGGCGCCGAGGATCATCGAGCGCTTCCAGTCGCTGCTGCCGGAGGGCGCCGCCATCCACACACCGTACGGCGCCACCGAGGCGCTGCCGGTGGCCACCATCTCGAGCCACGAGATCCTGGCCGAGACCCGGCACGCCACCGACCGCGGCGCGGGGACCTGCGTCGGCGCACCGGTGCCTTCCATCGAGGCCGCCGTGATCGCCATCATCGACCGGGAGATTGCCACCTGGAACGAAGGTCTGCGGCTGCCGGTCGGCGAGGTCGGCGAGATCGTGGTCAAGGGCCCGCAGGTGACGCGAGAGTATTTCAATGCGCCGCACCACACCGCCCTCGCAAAGATCTCGGACGGCGCCGCGCTGCGCCACCGCATGGGCGATCTCGGCTACTTCGACGAGCACGGCCGGCTGTGGTTCTGCGGCCGGCTTTCGCAGCGGGTCGAAACCGCGAACGGCTGCCTGTTCACCGTCCCGTGCGAAGCGGTGTTCAACACCCACCCGGAGGTCTTCCGCACCGCCCTCGTGGGCATCGGCCAGCCCGGCGGGCAGCTGCCGGTGCTCTGCGTCGAGCTCGAGAAGGAGGTGCCCCGACGGGCCCGCACGCGGGTGCGGGAGGAGTTGCTCGGCCTCGGCGAGGGCTTCGAGCACACCCAGCGCATCCGCACTGTCCTCTTCCATCCCGGCTTTCCGGTCGACATCCGGCACAACGCGAAGATCGGCTACGGCGCGCTCGCCGCCTGGGCCGCACGGCGGGTGCGAGGTTGAAGGCGCTGGTCACCGGCGGCGGGGGCTTCCTCGGCGGCGCGCTGGTGCGGCGCCTGGTGGGGGAGGGGGCCGCCGTCCGCACCCTGCAGCGCGGCGCCTATCCCGAGCTCGATGCGCTCGGCGTCGAGCAGGTCACTGGCGACATCGCGGATCCGGACCTCGTGGAGCGCGCGGTGGCCGACTGCGAGGTGGTCTTCCACGTCGCGGCCAAGGTCGAGATGTGGGGGGCCTACGAGCCCTTCTACCGAGCCAACGTCATCGGCACCGGCCACGTGCTCGCCGCCATGCGGCGCCACGGCGCCTCGCGGCTGGTCTTCACGAGCTCGCCGAGCGTGGTCCACGGCCGCGGCGACCTCGCCGGTGTCGACGAGTCTGTTCCGTACCCCGATCGGTTCGAGGCCGCCTACCCGCAGACCAAGGCGATGGCCGAGATGGCGGTTCTGGCCGCCAACGACTCCGACCTGGCGACCACCGCCCTGCGCCCGCACCTCATCTGGGGGCCGGGGGACCGCAACCTGGTGCCGCAGCTCATCGCCCGTGCGCGCACGGGACGCCTCCGCTTTGTCGGCGACGGCTCGAACCTGGTCGACACCACCTACATCGACAACGCGGTCGATGCCCATATGGCGGCCGCCGCGCGGCTCGCTCCCGGCGCGGCGTGCGCGGGCCGCGCCTACTTCATCTCCAACGGTGAACCGCGGCCGATCCGCGAGGTCGTGAACAGGATCCTCGGCGCCGCCGGCCTGCCGCCCGAGACGAGGACGGTGCCGCTTCGGGCCGCGCTCGCCGCCGGTTTCGTGCTCGAGGTCCTGCACCGCCTGCGGTCGTCGCGGAACGGCCCCGCGATGACCCGCTTCATCGCCCGCAACCTCGCAACGGCCCACTGGTACGACATCTCGGCGGCCCGCCGCGATCTCGGCTACGAGCCGCGGGTGAGCCTCGACGAGGGGTTCGGGCGCCTGCGGAGATGGTTCGAAAACCAGAGCTGAGGCCGGATCCGCCCGTCCGGCCGCCATCGTCCGAACGTTCGAACGTCAGAACGTCAGAACGTTGCACGTTCCCACCCGCCCGCCCACGTCGCAACCACGAAGACACGAAGGCACGAAGATCTTCACGAAGAGAGTCCTTTGTGCTTCTCTTGGTGCCTTTGTGGTTGCGACGGATCGCGCTGACGCATCCGAAGGCGAGAGTGTCTGATCACCGGTCGCCTCGGCTGAACCATGCCCCGGCCGCTGCCCCGGCCACTGCCCTCTGACCCTGCGGCTGCCACTGAACCTGCCACTGAACCTGCCACTGAACCTGCCACTGCCAGCTGCCGCTGTCACTGAAGCTGAATCCGGGCACGGAGACGGATACGGAGACGGAGACGGAGACGGAGACGGGTATGGGAACGGGTCGTCTCCTGTGCCTCGCGGCCACGCGGCCCCGGTCGAGCCGCTGC
>CAZMED010000029.1:0-21546 GCA_964565045.1 uncultured Thermoanaerobaculia bacterium | reverse complement strand
TCCTCGATCTCGACCTCGTCGCCGACGGATCGGCCGAGCAGGCGTTGGGCGAGACCTGAGCCGTTGGCGAAGATGCGGCGGTCGAGGTCGGCGTCCCAGGCGCCGAGGATGGTGATCGGCGGCACCTCGCGCCCGTCGAGTGCATCGAAGTGCACGACGGTGCCGATGTTGACGGTGGAGGTGTCGGCGGCGCCCGGCTCGAGGATGCGCACCTTCGTCAGCTCTTCCTGGATCTTGGCCGCCCGGGCCGACTGCAGCTCCTGACGGTCGCGCAGCATGTGGTACTCGAAGTTCTCCCGCAGGTCGCCCTCGGCGGCGGCGGCGTTGATGCCCTTCAGGGTCTTCGGGATCTCCTCCTCGAGCAGCCGGCGCAGCTCCTCGCGCCGCGCCTCGACCGCCGCCCGGGTTGCGGCGAGCACCGGCTCTGCGTGCTCGGAGCTCTCCTCGCGGTGATGCTGGGCGGCCTGCTCGACGAGGCGCGCCCGCTGCGGCTCCACCGAGTCGATGCGGGCGATGCGCTGTGCGAAGCGCGTCGCCTGGGCCGTGGTCGCCGACTCGAGGAGGATCCGCACCGCCACGCGCCCGCCGTCGAGCAGCGCCTTGGCGCGGGCTCGGAGCGAGGAGAACTCCTTGCGGGTCAGAGCGTCGGGCAGCTTCTCGAGGAGCGAAGGCGTCATTCTGGTCCGCACCGCCTCGGGGCAGGCCGCATCGGTCATGACCTCGCAGGCCCAGACGAACTGCGTCGGGTGGTCGGCGTGATTGCGGAACACCGCCTCCACGGCCTGGTCGAAGAGGTCGCCGTGTCCGGCCGCCTCGAGACGTTCGGCGATGGTCCGCAGGTTCTGGGCGCTGTCCTCGTGCAGGAACCAGTCGGCCCAGATCGCGGGCCAGGCCTCGGGCGCGGTGACGGCGATCGCTTCGAGGGCCTCGGCGCGGGCGCTGCGGTCGCGGACTCCGTTGAGGAGCGCCAGGAAGTTGCCGCGCTCGAGGAGCCGCTCGCGGCAGGCGGCGGCCGCTTCGGCGGCCCCCGGAAGGTCGGCGGCGGCGCCGGCGGTCTGCCAGGCGAGGCCCGGGTTGTCGCGCTCGAGCTCGGGCAGCGACTCGAGGAGGACCGCGGCGGCAGCCGCTGCTGTCTCGGGACCGCGGTCGGCGAGGCGCCGCGCGACCGCCGGCCTGTCCTGCGGGGCCGTGTCGCGCAGCGTCTCCAGCAGGGTCGCGTCCGCAGCCTCCGCGCTGTGCCGGACGGTGTAGCGCAGCCTCGAGCCGGTGCCCGACGACAGGATCCGCTGGTGCTTCTTGGCCTTGTTCCACCACGAGGTCCAGCGCTCGGCGGGCAGCAGCCCCTCGAGCGCCGCCTTGATCGCCTGGACGTCGGCGGGCTCGGCGAGGCTCTCCAGGATCTCGACTAAGGCCTCGGCCGGCTCCCGCTCGACGAAATCGGCGAGGGCCGCCGGGTCCTCGACCTTGCGGCGGCGGAAGTCTCCTTCCGGCAGCGGGCGCAGGTAGCGCTCGACGGCACCGAAGGGGACCGAGATCGGCTTCTTGCCGCCGATATCGACCTTGATGTTCTCGAGCTGGAGGTTGAGGTCGATCACCCGCCCGACACCCTGGCCGACGACCTCGACGACGGTGCCCACGTCGTGCTCCAACCACCTCGTGGCAGCGTCGAGGATGGTCAAGGGGCGCCGCGCACCGACCACCGGGTGGTGCTCCAGGACCCTGGCGAGGGACTGGCGGTCGGCGTGCGCTGCGGCGAGAAAGCGTCCAGCCCGCTCGAGGAGCTCCGACGGCGGTTTGGGACCGGCGAGTCGAACCAGCTCGCGCAGGGTCGTGAAGGTCTGCTGCGGCTCGTTCGCCGTCTCGAGCGCGTCGGCGAGCAGCTCGAGGAGGGTCTGCGCGAGGTTCTTGCGTCCCGCCTGCCAGATCCGACGCCGTACCTCGAAAAGTTCGGCGACCGGTATCGGCCGCCGGCCGAGGGCCTCAAGCCAGAGCTCTTCGACGCGGTCCCAGTTCTGATCGCCCAACGCATCCGAGAACGCCGTTCCGACCTCGATCGTCTCTGCCATTCATGACTCCAGGCGCCCCCTGAGGGCAGGGAATTGTAACAGCCGCTGGCGGCTCTCGCGAACCCCTCCTCCGGATCCCGGACGCGGACCTGTTACGGGCTCAGCCCTTGGCCTGCGAGCGCGGGATCCGCAGCACCTCGCCGGGGAAGATGCGGCTGCCGTCGAGATTGTTCTCCCGCTTGAGCTCGGAGGTCGAAACGCCGTGGCGGCGGGCGATCTCGGACAAGGTGTCCCCCTTGCGGACGCGGTACGTGAGATCGCCGTCCTGTGCGCGGCTCGTGCTGTCGGCAACCACCGGCTCGGGGATGCGGAGCACATCGCCGGGGCGGATCCGCGATCCGCGGAGCCGGTTGGCGCCTTTGAGGTCCGCGACCGTCACCCGGTGCAGGCGCGCGATGTCGTACAGGGTGTCGCCCCTCCGCACGACGTAGCTCGCCGACCCTTCGCTCGCGATGGCCGCGCGCGGCCTTGGCGCCGAGGCACCGTCGGGGATCAGGAGCCGCTGGCCGGGCCGGATGAGCCCGTTCCGCGACAGCCCGTTGGCAGCGCACAGGCTGTCCACCGAGACCGAGAACCCGCGCGCGATGTCCCACAGCGTGTCGTTGCGCTGAACGACGTAGACACCGTCCGCGGCGGCTTCCCAGCTGCGGTCCGCGGACGGCTGACTGGAGGCCGATCCGAAGCGGGGGACGATCAACTCCTGCCCGGGGTGGATCAGGCTGCTCCGGAGTGCGTTGGCCTGGCGGATGTCGGAGACGCTCGACCCGTAGCGTCGGGCGATGGTGTAGAGGCTGTCGCCCCCGCGGACGGTGTGGATCGTGCGCGGCGCCCACTCCGAGCGCGGCGAGTTCTCGAGCGCGGCCCGTGCGGCCTCCGCGCTGCCGGAGGGCAGGCGCAGGATGGTGGTGGTGCGCGAGGGTGTCAGATCGCGACGCACGGCGGGGTTGAGCTCGCGCAGCTCGTCGAGCTGGAGCCCGGACTTCGAGGCCAGGAACTGCAGATCGAGCGCGTCGGGCACCTCCAGTGCGTCGTACTGCCACGGCTGTTCGAGAGGCACGTCGAAGCCGAAGGCGGCGGGCCGCTTGGCGATGATGACCGAGGCGATGAAGGCCGGGACGTAGTTGCGCGTTTCGCGCGGCAGGTAGTCGCGGAGGGACCAGAAGTCCTGCGCCCCCGAGCGGCGGATCGCGCGGCGGACGTTGCCGGCACCCGAGTTGTAGGCCGCGAGCGCGAGGTGCCAGTCGTCAAACTCCGCGTAAAGGTCGGTGAGATACGCGATGGCCGCGTCGGTTGACCGCTCGGGGTCGCGGCGTTCGTCGATGAGCGAACCCACCTCGAGCCCGTAGTGGCGGGCGGTCGACGAGATGAACTGCCACATCCCGTGCGCCCGCGCCCGCGAGTAGGCGGTCAGGGAGAAGGCGGACTCGATCAGAGGCAGGTAGGAAAGCTCCACGGGCAGCCCGGCGGCCTCGAAACGGGCCCGGATCATCGGCAGGTAGGCGCCCGAGCGCTGCAGGCCGATCTCGATGCGGCGGTTGTACTCGCCGGTCGAGCTCATGGCGCTGAGGAAGCGTTCGACGGTCGGGTTGATGACCAGGGGGAACTCGCTCGCCGGGAGCCCATTCTCGTCGAGGGCCTCTTCGACCTCCTCGGCCACGTCGACCTCGTCGATCGGCGGCAGGGAGACGAATTCTCCGGGCGGCTCGAGCTCCTCTGCGAAGGGTTGCTCGCTCTCGGCGATTGAGTCCGCCTCGTCGATGAGCTCGGCAAGGTAATCGAGATAGACCTGACGCACCGGATAACCCGGCGGCGGGCCGAAGACCTCGCACAGTGCCTCGTCGGTGTAGGCGAGCGCGACTTCGACGTCGCCCTCTGCGGCTGCGAGCTGCGCCTGGGCCATCAGGTCGTCGGCGCGCTCGCGGGCGGCGTCTTCCCAGGCCCGGTAGTCGGCGGCCGGCACGGTCGCGGGCGCCTGATCGGTGGGGGCATCAGCGGGGACCGATGCGCAGCCGGCGGCGAGGAGGGTCGATGCTGCTGCGAGGAGCCATCCGGACGACGCTCCTCCGCGAAGAGGCTTCAACGCAAGTTCTCCAGGTCCAGAGAGAAGCGGAGGCAGAGCTTGCGCAGGCCCTCGGCCTCGTCGACATCGAAGGAGACCGGGTCGAGGGTGTGGATCGTGCTTCCGTCCTCGGCCTGGATGCGGATCGCGACCTGGAGGCTGTGCATGCGCTTGAAGATGTCCGAGTTCACGGCCTTCTCGAGCTTCTCGCGCAGCTCGCGGATGTTCGTCGAGCCGGTCGAGAGCAGGCTGTCGAGGTCGATGTCCCGGCCTGCGGACTCGAAGGCCCGGCCACGCCCCTTCATCGTCGCCTGCTTTCGCAGCCCGTCGAGCTCGGCCAGGATGTCCATGTGATTCGAAACCTGGACCCGTTTGACGGGCGGCACTTCTCTTTCGGCATCCGGCTCCCCGGCCTCGATCTCGACCGGGATCGGCTCGTCGTCATCGGCGGCGGCTGAAGCGTCCGCCGGCGTTTCGGGGAAAGGCTCCGGTTCCTCGCGTTTGGCTGCGTCCGGCCGAAGGGAGGCGCCATCCGGCAGATGGGCGGCGGCGGGCTCCGGGGCCGGCGGCCGGACAGCACCGCCCGGGGCCGTCTGTGCCGCCGTGTTGGACACGCCTTCTTCGGCTGCTCTGGCGAGCGATCGGGCCGAGATCGAGGGCGCCGGCTGCGGCCCTTTGACCGGCCGTCCCGGCGGCGCCGGAACCGCGGCGCCGGTTCGCGGTCCCGCATCCGCCACGCTCATCCGCGCGCGCAGCTTCTTCAAGGTCAGCTTGGTGATCTCCTTGAGGGTCGTGATGACGCCCTCGCCGTTGACTGCCGAGGCCTCGAAGAACGGGAAGCTGCCGTCCCCGTTGAGGTCGCTGTTGAGCTCCTCGATGGAGAGCACGTTGCTGAGGTCGCGTTTGTTGTACTGGAGCACGATGGGCAGGTCGGTGAGCTCGAGCCCCAGCTCCTTGACGTTCTGCTTCAGGCTCTCGAAGCTCTCCAGGTTGGCGTCGCGCATGGGCCGCTGGGAGTCGGCCACGAAGACGAGGCCGTCGACACCTTTGAGGACCAGCTTCCGGGTGGTGTTGTAGAAGACCTGCCCCGGCACCGTGTACAGCTGCAGCCGGGTCTTGAAGCCGCCGATCGTCCCGACCTCGATGGGCAGGAGGTCGAAGAAGAGCGTGCGGTCGGATTCGGTCTCGAGCGAGACCATTTCGCCGCGCGAACCGGGTGCGGTCTTGGCGTAGATATAGCTGAGATTCGAAGTCTTCCCACAGAGACCAGGACCGTAGTACACGATCTTGGCCGCCATCTGCATCGTCGCCCAGTTGAAGAAAACCATGCCAGAGTTGCGATCCCGTCCGCAAATTCCAAGCTAACACACCGCGCCCGCAACGGTCAATTGCCGCAAAAGGTTGCGTTCAGTAAGCCGCGCCGACGGGCTGCGTCCCGAAGCCGGGACGAAATCGCGACGATGTTACAATGAGGCGGTCCGGCTGGGCCGACGCGCCGGGGCCGTTGCGCCGATTTCCTTCGCCGGGCCGCGTGCCGGAAGGACCGACGACCGATCAGGAGTCAAGGATGGAAGTGAGCAGGAGAGCGTTCTCCGTTCTCTGCGCCATCGTGGAGTTGTACACGCGTTCCGGCGAGCCTGTCGCGTCGCGGCAGGTGGCCCGGCACTCCGATCTCGGTCTGTCCCCGGCGACCATGCGCAACATCATGGCGGAGCTTGAAGAGGGCGGGTTCCTCACCCGGCCGCACGCGTCCGCTGGCAGGATCCCGTCGGACAGCGGTTTCCGGCTTTTCGTCGACAACCTGCCGAGCCGCTCGGCGCCGCCGCCCGCGGTGCGGCGGCAGCTGGCGGGACGGATGGCGACGATGCGCCGCGAGCTCGCCGAGGACATCGAGTGGGTGGCGCAGCTGGTTGCGGAGGTGACCAGGGAGGCGGGTGTCGCGATCCGGCCGCTCGGCGCCGGGCCGGCCGTCGAAGCGGTGTCGTTGGTCCTGCTCGAGAACCAGCGAGTCCTCGGGGTGGTCATCGCCGACGACGGTACGGTCGAGAAGAGGGTCCTCGAGTTCGAACCGGAGGTCACGCGGGAGGATCTCCAGAGCCTCTCCAACGTCCTCACGAAAGGGCTCGCGGGGACGTCGCTTCACGATGTGCCGGGGATGTACTCCAAGATCGACCGGCTCGACGAGCAGGACGTCGGCAGCGACCTTCGGCTGCAGGCCGAGCGGACGGTACGGCGCCTCTTCTCGAGCGACGCGAAGGACGTCGAAGTGCGCATCGTCGGCACCGAGAACCTGCTTGCCACCAGCGATTTCTCCGAGATCGGCAGGGTCCGGTCGCTGCTGACCGCCCTCGAGGACCACACCCGTATCGCGTCCGAGATCCGGCGCGCATTCACGCGCGGCCGTACCCAGGTCCTGATCGGCGCCGAGTCCGAAACCACTGCGGGAGGTGACCTCGGCATCATCGCGACCCTCTACTTCAAGGACAGCCGGCGCGCGGGAGCGGTCGGCGTGGTCGGGCCGCGGAGGATGGACTACCAGCGGATCGTTCCGGTGGTCGAGTACATCGGGGATTCGTTGACGGAGATGCTCGGGGCCTCGGGAGCGATGCATGGCTGAAGGAAACGACAAGGAAACTGCGCGGGAGATCGAGGGTCTCGGAGACGACGAGATCGAAATCGAGTTCGTCGACGTTGATGAACCGGGTGGCGCGCAGGAGAGCCCGGCGCCCGCAGCCGAGGAGGCCGCAGGCGGGGTCGAGCCCGCCGGCGAAGACCACGTGGCGAAGCTGCAGGCCGAGCTCGACCACGTGCGCGATGTCTACCTGAGGAAGCTCGCCGAGTTCGACAATTTCCGCAAACGCGTCGAACGTGAACGCGACGAGGTCCGGCAGCTGGCGGTGGAGGACTTCATTCGAGAGCTGCTGCCGGTGCTCGACAACTTCGAACGCGCCCTCCAGCACGCGAACAACGGCGGCGACGCCTTCCACCAGGGGGTGGAGATGATCGCCAAGCAGCTCTCGGAGACCCTTGTCCGGAGGGGCGTGGAGACGATCGACCCCGTCGGGGAGCCCTTCGATCCCGGATTCCACGAGGCGGTTCAGGGGGTCGAGAACAGCGAGTACCCGACCGGAACGGTGGCGTTCGTCATGCTCAAGGGCTATCGCGTCGGTGAGAGGGTGATCCGGCCGGCGATGGTGGGGGTTTCGGTCGAGGCGCAAGGAGGGGGCGGGGAAGGCGGAGGCGAGTCGTGAGCAAGATCATCGGCATCGACCTGGGTACGACGAACTGCTGCGCCGCAGTCGTCGACGTCACCAAGCCGGTCGTCATTCCGAATCGCGAGGGTGCTCGGACGACGCCGTCGGTGGTGGCCTTCACCGCCGCCGGCGAGCGCCTCGTGGGTCAGATCGCCCGCCGCCAGGCCATGACCAACCCGCAGAACACCGCCTATGCCGTCAAACGGCTGATCGGCCGGCGCTTCGACTCCGAGGAGGTGCGCTGGGCGAGGACCCTGGTGCCCTACGAGATCGTCGAGTCCGAGAACGGTGACGCCAGCGTCAAGATCCTCGACCGGGTCCACAGCCCGCCCGAGATCTCCGCGCTCATCCTGCGCGAGATCAAGGAGTTCGCCGAGGAGTTTCTGGGCGAGGAGATCACCCAGGCCATCATCACGGTGCCGGCCTACTTCGACGACAGCCAGCGGCAGGCGACCAAGGACGCCGGCACCATCGCCGGACTCGAGGTGCTGCGGATCATCAACGAGCCGACGGCGGCGTCGCTGTCCTACGGCTTCGGCAAGAACAAGAACGAGACGATCGCGGTCTACGACCTCGGCGGCGGGACCTTCGACATCTCGGTGCTCGAGATCGGTGACGGCATCTACGAGGTCAAGTCGACGGCCGGCGATACCTTCCTCGGCGGCGAGGACTTCGACTCGCGGGTCATGGAGTTCCTGCTCCAGGAGTTCCAGCGGGAGACGGGCCTCGACCTCTCCGAGGACATGATGGCCATGCAGCGCATCAAGGAGGCCGCCGAGGCCGCCAAGTGCGAGCTGTCGACGGAGGAGGAGACCGAGATCTCGCTGCCCTTCATCGCGGCCGATCACACCGGCCCCAAGCACCTCCAGGTCGTGCTGACCCGGAACCAGCTCGAGAGCCTGGTCGCCGACCTGGTCGAACGCACGCTGGACCCGTGCCGGAATGCCCTCGAGGCGGCGCGCCTGGAACCGGAGCAGATCAACGAGATCATTCTGGTCGGCGGCCAGACCCGGATGCCGTTGGTGAAGAAGACCGTCAGCGAGTTCTTCAGGCGGCAGCCGAACCAGGACATCAACCCGGACGAGGTCGTCGGCATCGGGGCCGCCATCCAGGCCGGGATCCTGCAGGGGGAGGTCAAAGACCTCATCCTGCTCGACGTGACGCCCCTGTCCCTCGGCATCGAGACTCACGGCGGTCTGTTCACCAAGATCATCGAGCGCAACTCGACCGTGCCGACCAAGAAGTCCATGATCTTCACCACCGTCAGCGACAACCAGACGACGGTCAACGTGCACGTGCTGCAGGGTGAGCGCGGGATCTCGAGCGAGAACCGCTCCCTGGGGCGCTTCGACCTGGTCGGCATTCCGCCGGCGCCCCGGGGCGTGCCGCAGATCGAGGTGACCTTCTCCATCGATTCGAACGGTATCGTCAACGTCGGCGCCCGCGACCTCGCCACCGGCAAGGAGCAGAGCATCGAGGTGAATCCGGCCGGCGGTCTGTCGAAGGACGAGATCGACTCCCTGATCGCCGAGGCCGACAAGTACCGCAGGGACGACCAGGATCGGCGCGAGATCCGGGAGCTTCAGAACCGCCTCGAGGGCCTGCTCTACACCAACGAGCGGGTCGTCAAGGAGTTCGGCGCCGGCCTCTCTCCTGATGACCGCGAGGAGGTCCGCGCGACCCTCAATCGGGCGCGCAAGGCGCTCACGAGCGAGGAGCGCTCGGTCCTGGAGGAAGCGATCTACGCGGTGCAGGACGCCGCCCAGATTCTCACTCAGGTCATCATGCTCGACCCGATCGCGGCGCTCGGCGGCCAGATGAAGATGCCGCTCGACACCGGCGGCGGCGGTTACGACGACGACGGCGAAAGCGAGTCTTGATCCTCTATGTCGACAGGTGCGCGGCGAGACTACTACGAGGTGCTCGGCCTCGGACGGGATGCGACGGCGGCCGACATCAAAGCGGCCTACCGCCGGCTGGCGGTCCAGTTCCACCCCGATCGCAACCCGGACGTCCCGGACGCCGAGGAGAAATTCAAGGAGGCTTCCGAGGCCTACGCGGTGCTGTCCGATGGTGAGAAGCGGGCGCGCTACGACCGCTTCGGCCATCAGGGCCTCGGGGGAGAGGGCTTCACCGGGTTCGACCCCGACGCGTTCGGCGACTTCGCCGACATTCTCGGCGATCTCTTCGGGCTGGGCGACATGTTCGGCACCAGGCGCCGAGGCCGGGGGCAGCGCTCGCACCGCGGTCACGATCTCCAGTACACCCTGAAGCTCAGCCTCGAGGAGGCGGCACGCGGCGTCGAGAGGTCGATCAGAGTGCCGCGGCTCGAGGCCTGCGAGCGCTGCACGGGCAGCGGTTCCGAGCCCGGCACCACTCCGGAGACCTGCGCGACCTGCCAGGGAGTGGGGCAGGTCGCCTTCCGTCGCGGCTTCCTGTCGGTGGCCCAGACCTGCCCGACCTGCGGCGGCGCCGGTCGCGTGAATCGCGATCCGTGCGGCGAGTGCGGCGGTCGCGGCCGCAAGGAGCGCGAGACGACCCTCAAGGTGACGGTGCCGGCCGGGGTCGACACCGGGATGCGGCTGCGGCTCGCAGGAGAGGGCGAGGCCGGAGTCCTCGGTGGGCCCGCCGGCGATCTCTTCGTGGTCATGGCGGTTTCAGAGCACGAGCTCTTCGAACGCGACGGCGAGAATCTCCACCTCGAGCTGCCGGTCTCGGTGTACCAGGCCATGCTCGGCGCCGAGCGATCCGTTCCGACCGTGCTCGGCGAGGAGCTCGAGGTCGAGGTGCCGGCCGGGGCACAGCCCGGTGAGGTGATCCGCGTCGCCGGTCAGGGGATGCCGCACGTCAACGGCCGCCGGCGCGGCGATCTCTTCGTTCACCTCAGGGTGGTCGTGCCGAAAAAGCTCAACAGCGAGCAGCGGCGGCTCATTCAGGAGCTGGCCGAGCTCGGCGGCGGGTTCGAGCCGGAGACCGACCGCGGCTTCTTCGAACGGCTGCGGCGGGCCTTCGGCGGCGACTGACGCCGCGACCGGGGCGATGCCGGCGTACCTGAGCCTCCGCTGCCGGGCCCCGCTGCGACTCGAGGACGAGCTGCCCGAGATCTGCTCGGGGATCCCCGTGCTGGGGACCGAGATCGGCGTCGCGAGCGGCGACACCGTCGCTCTCACGGTGTACTTCGCGAGCTGTGATGCGGATGCGAGGCAGCATGTGCGCGAGCTCCTCGCAGACCGGGGCGCCGCCGGGTTCGTCTGCGAATCCCTGCCCGCCGAGGACTGGCTGGCCGCCTACCGTGAGCGGGTGCGGCCCTTTGCGGTCGGCCGGGGCTGGTGGATCGACCCCCACCCCACGGCGCCGACGCCGGCGCCGGCGGGGCGGAGTCGGCTGGTGATGCCCCCCCGGACGGCGTTCGGATCGGGCAGCCACGAGTCCACCCGGCTCGCGCTGGAGGCCCTGGAGGAGATCGAGCTCACCGCGGACGCGGTGCTCGACGTCGGAACCGGTTCCGGCATCCTCGCCATCGCCGCCGAGCGTGCGGGCGCGGGCCGGGTCATCGCCCTGGACAACGACCCGACCGCGGTCTGGGTCGCGCGCGAAATCGCCGTTCTGCAGGACCCGCCGGTCGGGGTGCAGCTGGTCGTTGGGACGCTGGACTGCATTGCGGGCCGCTCCTTCGATGTCATCCTGTGCAACATGATCACCGAGCAGTTTGTACCGCTGATCGGCGCCCTGGAGCGACTGCTGTCGCCGGCCGGCGTGCTCGTGCTCTCGGGCCTCATGGCCCGCGAGGCCGCGGAGGTCGAACGAGCTCTTGCCCGCGCGTCGCTTCGCGTACGGAG
The DNA here is from genome assembly GCA_964565045.1 of uncultured Thermoanaerobaculia bacterium. GTDB lineage: Bacteria > Acidobacteriota > Thermoanaerobaculia > Thermoanaerobaculales > Sulfomarinibacteraceae > Sulfomarinibacter. The sequence goes on along the minus strand of CAZMED010000029.1, from coordinate 10,328 downwards.
CCGGCTTTCGGCGGGCGAGTGGGCGAGCCTGACGGTGGAGCGTCGGCCGTGAAGCCGCCGCCCTGGCTGCTGCTGCCCGAGGGCAGGCGCCCCGAGATCGGCGGCACGGTGACGCTCGACGCCGCCGAGGCGCGCCACGCCGCCGGCCCGCTCCGGCTTCGGGCCGGGGACCCGGTGGTGCTCGCGGACGGGGCGGGAATGGTCGCCGGGGCGAAGCTGCGCGAGGCCTCGAAAATCCGCGTCGAGGCCGAGGTCACGAGCCTCGATTTCGCGCCGCAGCCGGAAGGGCCCGGCGTCACCCTCGCCGTGTCGGTGGTCGAGAACCGCGCCATGGACTGGGTCGTGCAGAAGTCCGTCGAGGTCGGGCTGCAAACGCTGATCCCGATGGTCAGCGAGCGGACCCAGGCCGGACCACGCGATGTGGAGCGGCGCCTGGACCATTGGCGGCGCATCGCGATGCAGGCGCTGAAGCAGTGCCGGCGGCCCTGGGCCATGGCGATCTCGGGCCCCCTGACGACGGCCCGCGTCGTCGAGCAGACCCCGCCCGGGTGCGGGGTCGTCGCCGATCATGGCGGAGCGGAGGCGTCCTCGCTGCCGGCTGCGGCCTGGGTGCTCGCGGTGGGCCCGGAGGGCGGCTTCAGCCCGGCGGAGGACCGCCTGTTTCTCGATCGCGGCTGGTACCGCCTGCGTCTGGGACCGCACGTCCTGCGGGCCGAGACCGCGGCGATCGTGGGCGGGGCATTTCTGGTGTCGAGGCTGCAGCACGCTCCCTGATCCCATTTCCGAGGGATTGGGAGTCGACGGGCGGGGCGCGGAATCCTGAGGTACACTCCGTCGATGCCTGAACCGCCGGTCTGGATCGACTCCCACGCCCACCTCACGATGTTCGAACGCGACGAGATTGACGGCGTGCTCGAGCGAGCCGCCTCACGACGGGTGCTGGGCGTCCTGGTGCCGGCAACCGGGCTCGACGACCTCGAGCTGGTCCTGGGGCTGGCCGCGGACAACCCCGGGATGGTGGTCGCAGCTTCCGGCGTCCACCCGCACGAAGCCTCGTCCCTCGACGACGGCCTCAAGGGGCGGATCGAGGCGGCGATCTCCCGACCCGGCGTGGTGGCGATCGGCGAGATCGGTCTCGATTATCACTACATGAACTCACCACGGGAGGAGCAGCTCCGGGCCCTCGAGTGGCAGCTCGACCTCGCCTGCGAAGCGGATCTCCCGGTCGTGCTCCACAACCGTGAGTCCTGGACGGATCTCGAGGAGCGGCTGGCTGCGCGCCGGGGGCGGCTGCGCGGGGTCTGCCATTCCTTCGCCGAGGGGCCCGGTGAGGCTCGGCGGGTGATCGAGTTGGGCCTGCTGGTCGGCGTTTCCGGCATGGTCACCTTCAAGGCGGCGGACAACATCCGCCGAATGGTGTCCGTGCTCGAGCCCCACCAGGTGCTGGTGGAGACCGACAGCCCCTTCCTGGCCCCGGTGCCGCACCGCGGGTCGCGCAACGAGCCCTCGTACGTGCCGTTGGTCGGTCGTCAACTGGGCGAGGAGTGGAAAGTCGGGACGGAGGCGGTGGCCGCCGCCTCGACGGCGGCGTTCAGGCTCCTGTTCGGCGTCGACGAAACCTGGCCCGAGTGATCCGCCGGCGCGCAGCCTCGTCGGTGTGGCGGCGTCAGGTCTTTTTCGGGCGCCGTCCGCGCCGACGCTTGATGTTCTTCAAGCTGATCGTGAGCATCTTCGTGGTCGGGTCCTGGCCGACGTCGAAACGCTGGGCCTCGTCGAAGCTGAGCCCATAAAGATCGAAGAACTGCGGCGCTTTCACGCTCACCGAACGACGCCGGCGGGACAGCTTCAGTGCGCCGTCCTCGTTCGCGTTTTTCGTGATCTGGACGCCCACCAGCTTGCGGGTTTTGTCGAAAAAAAGTACGGCATATGAGGCGGATTTCAGGCCGAAGGCCTCCACACTGGCCGCATCGAAAGAGATCAGTCCGCTGGGCCGGATTGTGGCCTTGGGCCGCACGCCCGATGTCTGCGGCGGGATGTATTTTTCGAACGGCATGACCTACCTCCAGAGAGACTGACGCCAGCATATGGTTTGGTGCAGCGAGAGTCAAGAGAATTTCATCCGAATATTCCAATATTTTTCTCTCAATAGAAGGCATCACTGTCACGACTTGAGATCCTGAAATAATCCCGAGAATGCCCATCGATCGCGACCGATCCGGCACATCGGAAGTTCAATTCGCGGTGAATGACCCTGGCCTTTCCCTGGCAATCGGACACGGCAAAGGGCCGGTTCGACGATCCCGAATCCTCGAGATCGCCCGCCGTCCAAAGTCTGAGGTTTCCCTGCTGAAGCACGAGGAGTCGACGCCGTGGCGCCTGCGGCCGATCCGGGGTAGACTTCGCTGGTGACCGAGTCTGCGCGGCAGATTGGGCTCGACGCCGACAGGCGCCCTGCACCTTTGTCGGTCTCGGCGCTCCAGGAGGGCTCAGCGTTCGAAGCCCGCTGCGGCGATTCGCGACCCGTGATTATCGAGACGGATTGCGAGCTGGTTCGATTCGACATTTCGATGGACGGGCGCCGGCCGTCGTGCGCGAATGGATTGTCGCCCGTGTTGGGACGGAAAATGGGCAGTATCGAGCTCGAAACGGGACCGGGCTGGAACGCGGTGATGTCTCGAAATCGGATCGTTGAAAGCGGCAATTCGATCGGCCCCGGGAGGATGCGGAGGGCGCGACGTCCCGGTCAATTCGGGGCGATTCCCGTCGCTTGCGCGGGCAGATATTCGACCTTCTTGGACGATCGGAGGCGAGCGGCGATTCGAGGCTGTTCGGTGCCGAGAGTGGAACGGGTTTCGATGGACTTTGTGGTGGCCGATGTCGGCGGCATTGAGGGTCAGAAGACCGGGATGGAGATGGTCGCCACCGCGCGGCAGATCCACCGGGCGTCGCCGATCGAGAAGCCGGCGGGCCCGGGCGGCCCCGTCGGCTGCGAGGTCCCGCCCGGACGGCCACCCGCCCCCCCGCGGTCCGTGGTCTGACGGAGTGCGTCGTGCGGGCCAGCGTCATCATCCCGACCTGCAACCGACTCGACGGGCTGCAACGGGTGCTTTCGGCGCTGGAGCAACAGTGGCGTCCTGAGGGGACCGAGCTCGAGATCGTGGTCGTCGATGACGGCTCGGTCGACGGCACCTGGGCCTGGCTCGGCGCCCGATCGGCCGCGTCGAAGTGGTCGGTGGTGCGGCAGGCCAATCGGGGGCCGGCCGTGGCTCGCAATCGCGGCGTGGAATCGGCGTCGGGCGAGCTCGTTCTCTTCCTCGGGGACGACACCGTGCCGCAGCCCGGCTGGCTCGCCGCGCATCTCGAAGAACACCGCCTGTTCGGCCGGACCGGCGCTCTGGCGGTGCTCGGCTACACCTCGTTTCCGGCGTCCGTGGACGGCCCCTTTTCGCGTTTCATCAACGAGTACGGCGCCCAGTTCGGCTACTCGATCATCGACAACGTCGCCTCGCTGCCCTTCAACTTCTTCTACACCTCCAACATCTCGCTGCCCCGTGCCGAGCTGGTGCGGCACGGCGGCTTCCGGGAGGACTTTCCGGCGGCGGCCTGGGAGGACATCGAGTTCGCCTACCGCGCCCAGCGCGCCGGGCTCGGCATCCGCTACCAACCGCGCGCCAGGACCATCCACGAGCACTGTGTTCGCCCGCGGACGTTCTGTCGCCGGCAGAGGACATCGGGGCTCTCGGCCGCGATCTTCTACGCCCTCCACCCCGAGCTCGCGAGCCTGCTCGGAGTGGCGCGGGTCCGGCGCCGGGCGATTCCGGCGCGTCTCCGGGCCGTGCTGCTGTGGCTGCTGATCGAGCTCGGCGAGCGCGTCGAAGGCGTGGTCCCCGCGGCGGCGTATCAGGAGTACCTGGACCTGTGCTACGAGAGAGGGCTGGCAGCAGGTTTGCAACGGCGCTGACCGGAGGTGCGCGATGAGGACCATGCGCCTGCTGATGACCTTCGCGTGCGCGGCCGTGATCAGTGCAGCTTCCGGCGGTGCCGGGGCCGTCGAGCGTGACGCCGTGGACGCCAGCACCGTGGTGCTGCCGTGCCTGCCGGTCGGGACGTACTGGAACGGTCCGCTGCCGCCCGAAGGCACGCCGTCGGCACCGGATCTGGCAATCGTGGCCGTCGACTCGCGGCCGAAGAACGCCCGCGTCCACCTCGACGACCGCTTCGTCGGACGGGCGCGGTACCTGGACGGGCATCCCGGCTATCTCTACCTCGAGCCGGGGGCGTACACGCTCGAGCTCCGTCTCGAGGGCTATCAGACCGTGTCAGTGGATCTCAAGGCCGAGCGCGGCTGCCGCTACGACCTCAAACACCGCCTGCTGAAGGCGCCCGGCGCGTCCGCCGGGCCGGACGACAGGTCGTTCGGCCGGGGCAAGCCACTGGAGCGAGTGTACGCACCGGTGGCCGAGGCCGCCCCGGCGGGGTCGGGCACGCCTCGCCGAGGGCCCGATCCGAGCCTGCGGCCCGACATCGGGCGCGAGGCTGCTGGCGGCGACGCGGCACCGATGACCCGGGAATCGACTCTGCGGTTGCAGGTCCGGCCATCCCACGCGGCAGTCTGGATCGACGGGGCCTTCGTGGCCAGCGGCGACGAGCTCGCGAAGATGGAAGCGCCGCTGGCAATTGCGGCCGGCAGCCACACCATCAAAGTCGAGGCGCCCGGCCACACCGGCGACACGCGGACGATCGATCTCCGGCCCGGACAGGAGTTGGAGCTCGAGATCGTGCTCCAGGAGGTGCCGGACGGGGAGTCGCTGTAACGGGCCTTTCGCTCGTGCGGAAAACTGAAACCCTTGCTATCAAAAGGAGTTGCAAATCAGTGATTTTTCTGAGATTAGACTGGACATCGATTCGTCCTAATGGTAGACTTGGACATCAATTGAGAAAGGGATGGGTCCGGGGAAGCTAGCCACCTTGTCTGCCCGCCTACAAAAGGCCAACCTTTTCAAGGCTAACCATAATTTCCCATCGTCTTGATCCTTCCGAACCGGCTGAACCGGCCCTCCCACTCCGAATCGACCCGGCCCCCGCGGCCGGGTTTTTCGTCGCCGGACGGTCGTTCGAGACCCGCGGGACGGCGCGGAGGTTCAGCTCGGCTCGGTGGAGCCGGCATCGACCAGGGTCCCCGGCTCGATCCCGATGGACCTCAGGGCCTCGGACCAGCGCTCCTCGACCGGCACGTCGAACAGCAGCGAGGGATCGAGGGGCGCGATGACCCACGAGTTCTCCTCGATCTCGCGCTCCAGCTGGCCGGGGTGCCAGCCGGCGTACCCGAGGAGCAGGAAGTAGCGGCTGCGCGACGAGCCGCGGGTCAGCCGGGTCAGGGTCTCGATGCTCCCCGAGAGGACGATGTCCTCGGAAACGGCGATGTCCTCTGCATTGGCCGCGATCTCGCCCCGTTCGAAGAGCACGAACCCGTGGCTGGGCTGGACCGGGCCGCCGGCGAACACCCCGGGCAGGCCCTCGTCCGCTGTCTCGTCGCCGAGCTCGCTGAGGATCTCGCGCATGTCGACGTCGAGCCGACGGTTGACGATCAGGCCGAACGCACCCTCATCGCCGGAGTGCGCGCCGAGCAGCACGACCGAACGCCAGAAGTTGGGGTCCGCGAGGTTCGGCATGGCGATGAGGAGCTTGCCGGCGAATGAGGATGTGCCGTCGGTCATCACTCAATCCTAGCAGGGGCTGATGTGGCGTGGGCGCGGAACCGGACGAGGCGGATCATGGCCGCCCCGGTCGGCCGGTCGGAAGGTTCGTAGGCGCCGGGGCGTGCGAACTCGACGGCCACGAGATGGTCCCGGAAGTCCCACGACATCTCGACGACGCCGTCGTCTGACGAGCGCGACGAGAACGGCGGGCCCCAGGCCGCGATCGCGGCTGCCGGGCTCGCCCGCCAGTCGATGCCGCCGCCGAACTGCAGCCTGTAGGGCGTGTACAAGAGGAGGTTCTGCGCGTGGAGCACGATTTCAGAAAGGCGCTCTTCGCGGTCGAAGAGGAAGGCCCAGATCACTGCCGGTCCGGCCTCGGCGGTGAGGCTGCTTCCGCCCGCCGCATCGCCGCCGACGCCGAGGACCTCGAAAACCCGCTCGCGGGAGTCGCCCAACGTCGCCGCCATCACCGACCCGGTGTCGATCCGCACCTCGAGAGGGAGGGCGTGCTGCTCGAGCAGGTCGACGATCTCGGGGTCCTGAAAGAAGCGCCGGGTACCGGTCAGAGTGACGGCGAGGTAGAGGTCCAGGGCGCCGCTTTCGAGCAGCGCGCCGAGCACCGTCAGCGCCTGCTTCGTGTCGCCGGTGAGGTGCGAGGTGGCGAGCAGGTAGATCGCGGTCTCGGCCCGGTCGGGGTGGATGGCCACCGCCTCGCGGAAGGCGCGGTTGGCAACCGGGTAGGCGCCGAGGTGATACCAGGCGCGGCCGATCTCGGCCGTGGCCGTGTAGCGGACCTCGGGGTCCGACGCGCTGCTGAACGGAGTCAGCGTGTCGATCACCTCGGCGTATCGGTGCGCCGACGCGGCTTCACGGGCGCGTCCGAGGGCGTCCTCGAAGCTCTCGGCGCCGCCACCGACGGCGCCAAGACCCGCCAGGAGGGCGGCCAGCACGAGGTACGCGACCATTGCACAACCCTAACCGGAAAGGGCGCCCGACGCCAGGACCGCAGGGTATGATGGCGGCATGACCGACTCCGACCGGTCGATCATCGTCCGCCCCCCGTCCCGCCCGCTGGACCACGACGTCACGGCTGCGCTTTGTTCCGGGCTCGAGCGCTGCCCCGACGTGGCCTTCGCGCACCTCGTCGACCTCGAGGTGCCGGGGGCGCCGGAGGGGCCGTCGCCGACGCTCTTCGTGTGGCTCCAGCCGGCGGCAATGCGCTCGCTGCGCATGTCCCTGAACCTGGTGTCGGAGATCGTGGCCGATGTCCTGCCCGAAGCGGTTCACCTCGACGTCCTGATCCTCAACTCGGCCCCGGAGCTTCTCGATCGCGTCGAGTCGGCCGGTTGCCTGCTCGTCGAGCGCGACCCCGACGAGCGGCGGCGGGCGCTCGAGGCCGCAGCGGCGCCGGTCGGCGACGCCGGGACAACCGGTCGGCGACGGCCGTGGTGGCCGTTTTGATGCGCGCCGCGGGCCCGGTGCTGCGGACCGGTGGCGCCGGAATGCGCTCTTGCCCGGCCTTGGCGGCGGGCCGTACAATGGGCCGCGACACAGCGGAGTCGAAGGGAAGCTGCCATGGAGATTGAGCGGGCGGAAGACCGTGGTGTGATCATCGTCGCCGTCAGGGGCGTCATCAACTTCGGCGATTCAGCGCGCCGTTTCTCGTCGTATCTCCAGGAGCTTCTCGAGTCCGAAGCCCCCGCAGTCCTGCTCGACATGTCCGGAATCGACGGCGTCGATTCGACCGGACTCGGCGAGCTCGTGGGCTACCTCCAACGATTCGAGAACGAGGGCCGGCGCCTGGCCCTGCTGCGCCCCCATCCCCGGATCATGAGCCTGCTGCGCCTGACCCGCCTCGACGAGATCTTCTCGATCTTCGAGAGCCGACGCGAGGCGGTGGAGGCGCTCAGCCCGTGATCTCGTGCCGCCAGCCGAAGGGATCGTCGCGGGCCGCGGTCTGGATCCCGGTCAGGGCCTCGTAGAGCTGGCGCCACCGGTCATCGAACTTGAAGTCCCAGTGGCGCTCGCCGTCGACGATCTTCGACACCCAGCACAGCACGGCGGCCGTCCCGCAGCAGGCCGCGGCCGCGAAGTGCTCGAGCTCGTCGACGTCGATGGCGCGCTCCTCGGTCGGCCAGTTGAAGATCTCCGATGCGATCTCCAGCAGCGAGGTCCGGGTGATCGACCGCAGGATGCTGGCGGAATCGGGCGTGACCAGGGTGTCGCCCCTGAAGCCGAGAAAGTTGGCGGCGCCGATCTCCTCGATGTAGCGATGCTCCACCGGGTCGAGGTAGATGGCGTCGACGAAGCCCGCGGCCTTGGCCTCGGCCCCGGGGTGGAACGACGATGCGTAGTTGCCGCCGGCCTTGATGTGGCCGGTGCCGTGCGGGGCGGCGCGGTCGAATCGGCTGACCATGAAGGTCTTGCCCTGGTCGGGGCCGAAGCCGCCTTTGTAGTAAGGACCGACGGGACAGACGAAGATGCGGAAGATGTACCGGGTGGCGGGCTTGACGCCGACGTTGTCGCCGACGCCGATCCACATCGGGCGGACGTAGAGGGCGGCGCCGCTGCCGTGCGGCGGCACGTAGGGCAGGTTGGCGAGGGTGACCTCCTCGATGCCGCGGATGAAGAGCTCCTCCGGGACCTCGGGCCCCTGCAGGTAGCGCGCCCCGCGGTTCAGCCGGCGCGCGTTCTCCATGGGCCGGAACGCGTAGACCCTGCCGTCCGGACCGCGCTGGACCTTCATGCCCTCGAACAGCTGTTGGCCGTAGTGCAGGCTCTGGCTGCCCTCGGGCAGATGGACTGCGGGGTCCTCGATGATGCCGCGCACCCGCCACAGCCCGTGCTCGTACAACGCCTCGAAACGATACGGGCAGGTCACATAGTCGAACCCGAGCCTGGAGAAGTCGAGCTTGGCGGTCGTCTGTCCGTCAGTGAAGTAGTATCGGGGCTTCTCCATGCAGGCCTCCTGAAGGCGGAAGGGACGCCGGTTGCCGAACGCCGCATTGACACAGGATCGACGCACCCGGGCGGCGCGCGAGCGCCCGCGCACAGGATACCCGCTCCCGACGCGTATCCGCTACCCCGTTCGGGAGCACCGGCCGAGAATGATCGGCGGACTTGAAGGGTTATTCGGTTGTCTCCGATGGTGGACACCCGGCGTCCTCGGAGGAGGCTCTGGGGGCATCCTGCATTGGCATTGTTCTTGCTGTTTGCTTGAGTGGTTCGCGGAGCGAGTGAAAGGAGACACGATGAAATCGAAGCGTATGGCGACCCTCTCGATAGTGCTGGTCACCGCAGCGGGCCTGGCGGTGACGAGCGGCTGCACGAGTGCGACCCCGACCGACACCCCCGGCGTCGAGCGCATGGGCGAGTACGTGCTGCGGCAGTTCGGCCCACAGCTGTGGACCGTGCTCGGGTATCGATTCGCCTCCACCCAGGTCGGTGAGGAGTGGATGATCCTCGATCTGGGGCTCAGCTCGCCCAACGGGCAGAGCGCCCGGGTGACCCGCGACGCGGTCTTCCTGCGCTCGCCCTCCGGCGAGCGGATCCCCCTCGCGACGCAGACCGAGTTCAATCAGGCGTACGGCGCCCTGCGGCCGGTGATCGCCAAGAGTAACGTCAACAGCGATCCCCTCGACTATTTTCCGCCGAGCCGCATCGAGTGCCCGATCCAGTTCTTCGTCTCGCCGGGAGGCGGTGTCGCCTTCGACGAGGTGACGGTCAGCGACCTTCGCGGCTGCTTCGGCAAGCTCTTCTTCGAGGTCCCGGGCGGCATCCAGCCCGGCCGTTGGACCCTCGGCATCGACCTTCCCGAAAGCGAGATCCGAATCCCCTTCGAGATCGGCCAGTAAGTGCCTCTTCTTCGCCTTTTTGCCCCGTCCGCGGGGCAGAAAGGCTAGGGGAAGATCCCCCGGTGGGCGTAGACCGCCGCGATCTTGTCGATGGCGCTGATCATCGAGGCGGTGCGGAGGTCGATGCCCCCGTGCAGCTGTTTGATCTCCCGGATCTGGTGGTAGGCCTTGATCATGGTCTCCTCGAGCCCGGAGTTGACGAGGTCGATCTCGTCGGCCCCGTGGGCGAAGATGTTGATCTCCTCGTCCGAGAACGAGCTCCCGGTGGCGTGCTCGATGGCGTTGAGGATCTGGCGCGCCGCCTTCTCCTCGAATCGTTTCTCCATGCGGCCGAAGCGGATGTGCTGCAGGTTCTTGAGCCACTCGAAGTACGAGACGGTGACGCCACCGGCGTTGATGAAGGCGTCGGGCACCACCATGACTCCGCGCTGGAAGAGGTGCTCGCTGGCCTCGGCCGACACCGGGCCGTTGGCCCCTTCGGCGATGATCCGCGCCTTGATGCGCGGAGCGTTTTCCATGGTGATGGCGTTCTCGAGGGCGGCCGGGACGAGGATGTCGCAGTCGAGCTCGAGGCCTGCCTCGCGGCTTTCCAGGTTGGTCGCGCCCGGGAAGTCGAGCAGTGATCCGGTCTCGCGGCGGTGGGTCATGACCTGCTCGACCTCGAGCCCCCGGGGGTTGGCGATCGCGCCCTCGTACTCGATGAGCCCGACGACGACTGCCCCGCCCTCCTCCTCGAGGAACTTGGCGGCGTGGTAGCCGACGTTGCCGAGGCCCT
>CAZMED010000028.1:3507-21583 GCA_964565045.1 uncultured Thermoanaerobaculia bacterium | reverse complement strand
GTCGAGTCACTCCCCGGTGTCTCTCTCCCCTCGGTGCCGGGTACATATTTGTATAATTAGCGCCTGCAATCTTTGCAAATATACAAATATGTACCCGGCACCGAGGGGAGAGACGTGAAGGGAGGGGGGAAAGGCAGGCAGTCCCTCGGCCGGCGTGGCGGCACCGCTATTGACGTGCGGAACTCATTGCGATTATCGTCGGAGACAGCTCAGGGGCGTTTCGTTTCACATTTTCACGAGGAGGAGGAGTCAGATGACGAGGACCTTCAGCGGCATCGTAGGGATCGTCGTGTGTGTGGCGCTGGCGCTCGCGGTCGCGGCGCCGGCCGCGGCTCAGAACGAGAACGCGCTCGAGCGCATCGAGGCGCGGGCGGTCAACAAACCGCTGCCGTCGCTCGCCGCCGCGGCGGCGCAGGCGCGGGCGAAGCCGGTGACGCCACGGCCGCCGCGCGAGATCATCAACTTCCGCGGCGAGGGCCGGCCTGCCCCGGGCGGCGGACCGTCGCTGCCCGATGCGGTGCTGCAGACGAGCCCCGGAAGCGGTGCTGTCGCCATCGGCTCCGGCTTTCCCGGCGCGACCAACGACGACAACGGCTCGTTGCTCGGCTTCCTGATCGCGCCGCCCGACACCGACGGGTCCGTCGGACCCGGCCACTTCGTGCAGATGATCAACCTGCTCACGACGATCTACGACAAGGATGGCAACGTCGTGGCGCCGTCGTTCGCCAGCAACGCCTTCTGGGCCGGGATCGGCGGCAACTGCGAGGCGTACAACCAGGGCGACCCGATCGTGCTCTACGACGACGACGCGGATCGCTGGCTGGTGAGCCAGTTCGCCTTCCCGGACAACATGGGCAGCTTCTCGCAGTGCGTCGCCATCTCGCAGGACGGCAACCCAACCGGGGGCTGGAATCGCTACGAGTTCAGCTTCAACGGCATCGGCTTCAACGACTATCCGAAGCACGGCATTGTCACCGACTCCATCACCATGACTGCCAACCTGTTCACACCGCGGGGACGCAGCTTCTACTTCGGCGGCACCTTCCTCGGCGTCATGGACAAGGCCGCCATGTACGCCGGCGATCCGGCGAGCCTGATCGGCTTCAACATCGGCACCGGCCAGTTCGGCTTCGTCGCCGGCGACCTCGACGGCGGTGGCCTGGCGCCCGCGCTCTTCGCCACCGCCATGTCCACGGCGAACGCCTTTGACATCTGGCGCATCGCCGTCGACTGGTCGACCGAGAACGCGTCGGTCAGCAAGATCGCCTCGGTTCCCATTACCGGTTTCGACAGCGACCTCTGCTCGGCATCGCGCGAGGCGTGCATCCCGCAGCCAGACGGAGGCCCGGCGCTCGAGGCCATCGCAGATCGGCTGATGCACAGATTGCAGCTGCGCGACTGGGGGTCCTATCGCACCATGGTGGCCGCACACACCGTCGACGTCGGTGGCGGCCGCGCCGGCATCCGCTGGTACGAGCTGCGCGAGTCGGGCGGCACCTGGTCACTCTACCAGGAAGGCACCTTCGGTCCGAGTGACGGCGAGCACCGCTTCATGCCCTCGGCTGCCATGAACGGGGCTGGTGACATCGGCGTCGGATACCTGATCTCGAGCACGAGCACCTACGTGTCCACGGCCGTCACGGGCCAGTCCGCGGATGCGAGCGGCACAGGCTTCTTCGACGCCGCCGAGGAGATCTGTGCCGCGGGTTCCGGTGTCCAGCTCAACACCGGCCGCTCCGGCGACTACTCGTCGACGTCCGTCGACCCCCTCGGCGACACGTTCTGGCATACCAACGAGGTGTTCACAAACACTGGCAGCTTCCAGTGGGCGACCTTCGTGTGCGAGTTCTCGGTTGGGACGAGTGAGCCGGTCAACCAGTCGCCGAACGCGTCGTTTACTTTCGACTGCGACAATCTGATCTGCAGCTTCACCGACACCAGCACCGACAACGACGGTTCGATCGCCTCGTGGAGCTGGGACTTCGGCGACAACACGTCCTCGATGGCGCAGAACCCGGGCCACACCTACTCGGCTGGCGGCACCTATACAGTGACCCTGACCGTCACCGACGACGACGGCGCGACCGACAGCGAAGCGAAGAGCGTCACCGTTACCTCGGCGAGCTCCAACACGCCGCCCACCGCCTCGTTCACCCTGGACTGCACCGATCTGACCTGCAGCTTCACCGACACCAGCACTGACAGCGACGGCAGTGTCGTTGGCTGGACTTGGAGCTTCGGCGACGGTGGCACCTCGACGGTTCAGAACCCGAGCCACACCTACGCAGCCGGCGGCACCTACGCCGTGACCCTGACCGTCACCGACGACGACGGCGCGACCGGCAGCACCTCGGACTCCGTCACCGTGACCGAGCCCGTCACCAGCGACATCATCCTGTCCGCCGTGGGCAGGAAGGTGCGCGGAATCCGATTCGTCGACCTGTCGTGGTCGGGCGCAACCGGAACCGATGTCGACATCTTCCGCGATGGAACGAAGATCACGACGACCGGGAACGACGGCGCATACACCGACAACCTCGGCAGACTCAGCGGCACCTTCGTCTACCAGGTCTGCGAGACCGACGGCTCGGCCTGCTCCAACACCGCCAGCGTCACCTTCTGAGCGCAGGCATACTTCAGAATCCACGGGCCGCCCTTCGGGGCGGCCTTTTGCGTGTGCCGTTCTCCGGAGCGCTCAGGCCCGCAGGCGCAGGATCTCGCGGTACTTCGCGGCCACGGCGGCGTCGCCGTAGACGCGCTCGAGGCGGCGGACGGTGAAGTGGCCGCGGGCCATGTCCTGAAAGTGGTCGATGAAGAGCAGGTTGATGGTGGCGCCGCCGAGGGCGCCGATCAGCGGCACCCCCTGGGCCATGATCTTCTCGCCGACCACGGCGTTGAAGCGGGCGGCAACTTTGGCCAGCAGTCGCGCGATGACGGGCGCACCCTCCTCGACCACCGATCGCTCCGCCACGTACTTGGCGGCTTCGCTGACCGCCCGCGCCAGCGCCGCCCGCACCGCGAAGTAGCCGGACTCGGCGGCGTCGTCCTCGTCCGCCGCGCCGCCCATGGCGAAGACCTCGAGGCAGGCGAGCCGCGACTCGGGGTGCGAGAGGTCCTCGCCCTCGCTGCGCGCGATGTCGGCGATCGAGCGCAGGATGATGGTGGTGGTGACCGGAAGCTCGAGAGAGAGGGCGGCGAGGCCGAAGGCACCGCCGATTCCGCCCGCGACACCGGCCGCCACCTTGTGGCGCTTCGACTGCGGGCGGCCGCGGCCGGAGCGGTCGAGGGTCATCACCGCGGCGGCGAGCGCGGCGCGCAGGCTCTTGTGGACCGCGCCCGTGATGGCACTGCCGGCGCCGTGCGGCAGCCGGTCGAGGACGAACTCGACCGGGACCCCGACGAGGTCGGAGAGCCTGGCGACGAAGCTCGGGTTCTCCAGCAGCTCCACCGCGACGGCGAGATCCTCGAGGTCGTGCTCGGTCCACTCCATGCGCCCACTCTCCCTCGCGACATCCTACAGGTGCCGTCCATGTCGGGGAAGAGTGGGGCGGCGGGCCAGCGCCGCTCCTCTATACTCGACCCGACGTCCCGGCGTGGCGATTGCCGCAACGGACAACTCCGACCGGCGTGCCGGCGACGCCGCATCAGGCGCGGCGCTCCCGGCCGGAGGCTCGCTCGCCACGGGGCAGCAAGGGGGGTGCGTGCGAATCACCGTCGCCTACAACCTGCGAACCCACACCACGGAGTCCTCGGCCGAGCTGCTCACGACAGGGAGGACCATCCATGTTGGTCGTTGAGAAGACGAACTTCAGCCTCCACAACCCGAGCTGGAAGTACACGCTCGGTCCGGAGACCTACGAGACCATGGACACGCCGCGGCGCGTCGAGGTCGTCAAACATGCGCTCGAGTCCCACGGCGGGTTCAGATTCACCAGGGCGAAGCGCTTCCCGGAGTCGCACCTGGCGCGGATCCACCCCTACCACGACTTCATCAAGAAGACGTCCCGCGCGGCGCGCAAGACCGGCACCGAGATCTACCCGGACCTGTTTCCGGGAGAGGGAGCGCGGGTCGGGCGCAAGATCCACCCCCTGTGGGGCGGCGTCTGGTGCACCGACTCCGTCACGCCGATCATGGGCCGGACCTACGAGGTCGCCAAGGGCTCGGCCGAAGCGGCCATGACCGGCGCCACCCTGCTGCTCGAAGGGCGCTGCCGGGAGGTCTACGCCCTGTGCCGGCCGTCGGGCCACCACGCGGGCCCGCGGGTCTTCGGCGGCTACTGCTACTTCAACAACACCGCTGCTGCCGCCGAGCTGCTGGCGCCGCACGGGACGGTGGCGATCCTCGACATCGACTACCACCACGGCAACGGCACCCAGGAGTTCTTCGACGAGCGGCGCGACGTCTTCACATGCTCGATTCACGGCGACCCGCGCCGCGAGTACCCTTACTTCTGGGGCTACGCCTCCGAGAAAGGCGTCGGGCAGGCGGTGGGCACCAACCTCAACCTGCCGCTGGCGCTGGGGTCCGGGGACGACGCCTTCCTCGAAGCCCTCGAGCGCGCCCTGCGCGCCATCCGCAGGTTCAAGCCGGCCTTCGTGATCGTCGGGGCGGGCTTCGACACCCACGCCGACGACCCGATCGGCGGCCTCGCCCTCACCACGGCGGTCTACACCGAGATCGGACGCCGGCTCGCCCGGATCAAGGGCCCGGTGCTGTTCTGCCAGGAGGGCGGCTACAACCTCGAGGTCCTGGGCGAGTGCGTCCGCCGCCTGCTCGGCGCCTTCGAAGAGGCGCGGCGCGATGCCTGACGGGGGCGCCCCGATCTGAGAAGACCCTGCTATCCTCTCGATCGTTCGTGGAGGATCCGGATCGGCAGGGGGGATTCATGGGGGCTGCAGTGAACGGCGCCGTCGCCTTCGACAACGAGCGCTACCTCGCCGAGCAGAGCGAGGCGATCCTCGAACGGATGCGGAAAGTGGGCGGCAAGCTGCACCTCGAGTTCGGCGGCAAGCTGCTCTTCGACTACCACGCGGCACGGGTCCTTCCGGGCTTCGACCCCAACGTCAAGATGCGCCTCCTGCAGCAGCTCGCGAGCCAGACCGAGATCATCCTCTGCGTCTACGCCGGCGACATCGACCGCCGCAAGGTGCGGGCCGACTTCGGGATCACCTACGACGCCGACACCTTCAAGCTGATCGACGACCTTCGGGAGCGCGGCCTCGACGTGCGGGCGGTGGTGATCACGCGCTACGAGGACCAGCCGGCCGCCGAGGTATTCGCCCACAAGCTCGAGCACCGCGGGATCACCGTCTCCACCCACCGCCCGATCCCCGGCTACCCGACCGACATCTCGAGGGTCGTCAGCGACGAGGGCTTCGGCGCCAACCCCTACATCGAGACCGACGCCCCGCTGGTGGTCGTCAACGCGCCGGGTCCCAACAGCGGCAAGATGGCGACCTGCCTGTCGCAGGTCTATCACGAGCACCGGCGCGGGGTGCGCGCCGGCTACGCCAAGTTCGAGACCTTCCCGATCTGGAACCTGCCGCTGCGCCACCCGGTCAACGCCGCCTACGAGGCCGCCACCGCCGAGCTGCGCGACGCCAACATGATCGATCCCTTCCACCTCGACGCCTACGATCTGCGCGCGGTCAACTACAACCGCGACATCGAGGCCTTCCCGCTGCTCAGGCGCATCCTCGAGAAGATCACCGGCGAGTCGATCTACCAGTCGCCGACCGACATGGGGGTCAACCGCGCCGGCTTCGCCATTACGGACGACGGCGCCGCCTGCGCGGCCGGCAAGCGCGAGATCATCCGCCGCTACTTCCGCTACGCCTGCGACGAGGTCCTCGGCCTCGAGAACGGCGACGCCGTGCGGCGCATCGAGGCCCTGATGGAGGAGTTCGAGCTCAAGCCCGACGACCGCCCGGTGGTCCGGCCGGCCCGCTCGGCCGCCCGCGTCGCCGAGGAGAAGGCCGACAAGGGCCACCGCGGCGTCTTCAGCGGCGCCGCGGTCGAGCTCCCGGACGGCGAGATCGTGGTGGGCCGCAACAGCCCGCTCATGCACGCCGCCTCGGCGCTGGTGCTCAACGCCATCAAGGTGCTGGCGGGAGTCCCCAAGCACCTCGACCTGATCAGTCCGGTCGTCATCGAGTCCATCGGCACCCTGCGCAAGAGCCTCCTCGGCCGCAGCTCCATCAGCCTCAACCTCGAGGAGACCCTGATCGCGCTCTCCATCAGCTCCACCACCAACCCGACCGCCCACCAGGCCATGCTGCAGCTGCCCAAGCTCGCCGGCTGCGAGCTCCACCTCACCCACCTGCCGACGCCCGGCGACGAGCGCGGGCTGCGACGCCTCGGCGTCAACCTGACCTGCGACCCGAGCTTCGCCAGCACCAAGCTCTTCGTGTCGTAGCCCAGGCAGGTCGACGCCTTCGGCCGCCGGGGTGCCGGAGATGGCGGCCGGGGTCATGGCTTAATTTAACCTATAAAATTTCCTGTACGTCATAAATAGCAAAGTGCTATGCTGGGTGTGCCGGTGAGGGGCGGCAGCCGAGCAGCGTGCGAAGGATGGCACCATGACCGCACAGGTCCCCGATTCAGTTCTGGTCGACGGCCGGCAGTACGCGCTCTGCGGCGTCCGCGGCGAGGGTCTCTTCGACGCCGCACGGCACGGCATCGAGACCGTCGCGCCCGACACCGGCTGCTGGCGCGGCAGCGTCTGCGTGTACGAGGTCGTCAGCGATCGTCTTTTCCTGGCCGCGCTCCGGCTGTGGTCGGAACCCGTCCATTGGAAGCGCAACCGCGCCCGGCTCGAACGTCTCTTCGGCGAAAGGCTGGACCTCGACGATGCGCATCCCCTCGTCGACGCCGACGGCCTCGCCTTCCCCATCCGCTTCACCGGCGGCCTGCTCCTCGGCGACGGCTTCATCGATGACCTGTCCGACGAGCTCCGCCTCCACCCCGCCTGTCGCTACCGCACCGTCCTCGAGCTGACGTTCGAGAGCGGGTACCTGCTCGCCACGGTCGACCGCTCGGCCGAGATGGCCGCCGTCCGCGAGCGCGACAAGCGCGACGGACGCGACCGCTCCAGCGACCTCGTCCCCTGGACGGACGGCCTCTTCAGGCTCGACTACTGACCCACGGTGCCGGGTACATATTTGTATAATTGCGGCCGTCCTTCGAAACCCTACATGCCGCGTCGCTCGCGAGCGGGTTGCGGCAGATCGAATCAGCCGAGCGGCGTCGGATCGATGTAGATGCGATAGTCACGCACCCGCCCGTCGTCCGCGAGGTGGAGAACGTTGCAGAAGGGCAGCGTCGTCGAACGGCCGTCGGCGCCGGTGTAGGTGACCCTCCCCTCCG
The DNA here is from genome assembly GCA_964565045.1 of uncultured Thermoanaerobaculia bacterium. Classification (GTDB taxonomy): domain Bacteria; phylum Acidobacteriota; class Thermoanaerobaculia; order Thermoanaerobaculales; family Sulfomarinibacteraceae; genus Sulfomarinibacter. The sequence continues at coordinate 14,217 of CAZMED010000028.1, read as the reverse complement.
TGATCGCGGCGCCTTCGACCTCCCACGTCGAGTGCACCCGGTGCTCGACCGCGGCAAAGGCGCCCAGAAATCCTTCGACCATGGCGCGCACCGCAGCGGCGCCGCGGACCGGCTCCCCGCTGCCGTAGGCGAACGAACAGTCCTCGGTCAGCCACCTCATGAAGCCCTCGATGTCGCGACCATCGATGGCGGTGAAAAGCCCTGCAAATCTGCCTGGTCCAGTCATCGGTCCTCCCGTGTCCACGTGGGAGTACCCTCCGGACCGCGCCGGCATTCCCGGTCGGCGAGAACGACCCGGCGCGTCGGCCCTCAAAGGAACATCAGGGCGCCGCCGCAGACCGCGACCGCGGCCCCCAACGCAGCCGGCCACGCCACGCGCTCGCGATACAGAAGGATCGACACGGGAATGATCAGGACCGGAGTGAGCCCCATGAGGGTGGCGGCGACGCCCGCCTCGGTGTACTGGATCGCCACCAGCGACAACGACACGCCGAGAAAGGGCCCGAAGAAGGCTCCCAGGCCGGTGCTGGCCATGGCGCGGCGGTCGCCGAGCGCGGCCCGTACGCGCGGCCAGCGGCCGGTGACGGTGAAGACCACCGCGAAACCGATGATGCCGGCCAACACCCGGATCTGGGTCGAGGCGACCGGGTTGTAGCCCGCCATGCCGTACTTGGCGAGCACGAGCCCGAGCGCCTGTCCGACCGCGCCGCCGAGGCCGAGGAGGATGCCGCTGGCGGGGAGACGCTCTATCCGGCCGTTGGCGTCGCGCCGCCGCTCCGAGACGACCGAGGACACGCCGGCGATGGTCAGCGCCATACCGGCGAGTTGATGCGCCGTGAGCATCTCGTGCATGACGAGAAAACCCAAGGCCGTCGTGAAGAGCGGCACCAGGGTCATCATGAGCATCGAGATCCGCGCCCCGACCACCACGAAGGCCCGGAACAGGCACAAATCGCCGATCGTGAACCCCACCAGCCCCGACAGCGACAGCCACACCCAGGCGTGGCGCGGCGCGTCCATCGGCAACGGCAACCCCCGGGTGGCCCAGGTGAAACCCCCGAGCAGGAACACTGCCATCACGAGGCGGATCAGATTGACGGGGAGCGAGCCGACGCGGCGGCCGGCGGCCTGGAATGCGAGACCGGTGATGGTCCAACAGCACGCGGTCGCGAGGGCGGCCAGCTCACCGGCGTGGGGAAACGGCGCGTCCATGGCCGGGTGATTCTAGCCGCGACGGCGCCGATCCGCGCCATCTCCCGGTGCCGGGTACATATTTGTATATTTAACGCCCTCGACCAGCGATGCGCGTGTCCAGGTCGTCGAGCTGTCGCGCGAACGCCGGCTCGGCGATTCGCTTGTTCGCGCCCCGGCTGACCCACGAGCTCACCGTCACCCTGCTCTTCCCTAGCGCTTCGGCCAGTGCCTTGACTCCGACGCCGTAGCGCTCGACGCCGACCACAGCCATGATCTCGCGCAGACGCACGATCTCCGGCTTCCGCGCCTTGCCCGCGAGCTCCGCGACCTCGATCCCCATTTCCCCGACCACCGCCTCGATGAACTCGGCAATGCTCAGCGAAGGGCGTTCGAGCCCGGTCGAGCGGCCCAGCATGTCGATGTACGGCCCGCTGTCGACGGTCTGGATCTCGCGGTCGCCGCCGGCAGACCACCACGGCAGGCGATCGACCTTGTCGCCGCTCCACGACTCGTCCCTGACGCCTTTGAGTGTCCGCACGTAGGCGGCCCGCGCGGATCTCAATGTCGTGCCGAATCCCAACAGGGCTTCGTCGACATCGACCAGGGGCCGTTTGACCTTACCGAGGAGCTCGCGATGTCCGCTCCACGGGTAGTCCGCCGGATCGTCGACCAGACCCGCTTCGACGGGGTTGAGGTGGATGTAGGCCATCAACCGGTCGAAGTACCGCTGGTCCTCGATCATCTTGGCCTTGTATCTGCCTTGCCACACTCCTCCCAACACGCCGCGACGCCGGTTGAAGCCGAGGGCATAGCGGTGCTGAAGAGTGTGCATCGTGCGCCACAGTGGAACCGACTGCATCCGCACCGCGAAGTGGTAGTGATTGGGAAGCAGGCACCAGGCGAAGACCACGAGCTCGCCGCGTTGTTTGGCCTCGCGAAACAAATCGACGAAGGTCTCCGCTTCGCCGTCATCTGAAAAAGGACCCTGCCCCTGGCCTATCCGGTTGTAGACGTGGTAAAGGCCGCCTTCGATTTCAACGCGGACCCTGCGCGGCATGCGGGGTACCTCCAGTCGAGCTTTGGGGTCGAGGATAACAGACAAATATGCAAATATGTACCCGGCACCGACATGGGTGTCGGGCACCGAAGTGTCGGCACCGGGGACCGCGGAATCACATTTGTCCAGAGGCGGTTGGTGCAGATGATGATGGAGAAACGACCCGTGGTGCTGGTGGCCGGTGTCGGGCGAAGCTCGTTCGAGCAGCTCGCGCCGGTGCTCGACCGCCAGAAGCTGGAGGTCGTCCAGGTCACGAGCGCCGAGGACTCGACAAAACTCGCCTATTCGGAGCGAATCGATCTCGTCATTCTCGACGCAGAGCCGACGACGATGAGCCTCGCGGAGGTCGTTCGGTTGATCCGCTCGGAGTCGTCGGCCTCCCGCGCGACATCCCTGCTCGTGCTCGCGCGGCCCGACAGGGCCGACGAGGCGGTCGGCCTCATCGGACGCGGCGTCAATCGGGTGATGCTGTCAACCGATCCAGCCGAGCTCATCGGCCAACGCGCGGCAGAGCTTCTCCATATCGCGCCACGGACGACCTACAGGTTCTCCACCCGGCTCCTGGTCGAGCTCGCCGACGGCTCGGAGGAGGCTCTCGGAGCGGTTGTCAACATCTCGTCCTCCGGCATGCTGGTGGAGACAGACGCCGACCTCGAGCCGGGTCAGCACATCATCATCTCCATCGACGTCGCGGGTGACGACGAACCCCTGGCTCTCAAGGCGGAGGTGGTGCGGCACGCCGAGCCCGACCGCGACGGCGTCGAGGGCGTGGGGGTCCGCTTCCTGAAGTTCGCCGGCGACGGGCGGGCGCGCCTCGACGCGATCCTCGACCAGGCGTTCACCTTCCCCACCGGCAGCTAACCCGATGGTGCCGGGTACATATTTGTATAATTGCGGATCGCAATTATACAAATATGTACCCGGCACCGACTGGGAGGCGGGATTCTGTAGAATCGGCGGGCGATCCTGACGGTGGCATTCGGTGATCTACGAACTCCTGCGGTGGGGCCTGGTGTTGGCCGCGGTGGCGGCCTCGGTCGCCTCTGCCGGCCACGCCCTGCTGTGGAAGCGCGACCCCCGGGCCGCACTCGGCTGGATCGTCGTCTCCCTCACGGTGCCCGTCGCCGGGCCGCTTCTGTACTTCGTGTTCGGCATCAACCGCATCCGCACGAAGGCGCAGCGGCTGCCGATCTCACGGCACGCGCGCGACGGTAATGCCAGGCCCGCCTCGCCCGAGGAAGACCTGCCGCTCGAGTTCTCCGAGCTCGCAGGCATTGCAGGGGCCGTTTCCCTCTTCGAGCTGACGGCGGGCAACCGCGTCGAGGCACTTCACAACGGCGAGCAGGCCTTCCCGGCGATGCTGCAGGCGATCGACGACGCCGAGAGCCGCGTTTTCCTCTCGAGCTACATCTTCGAGAGCAACCGTACCGGACTCGACTTCGTCGACGCTCTCGCCCGCGCCACCGAACGCGGCGTCGACACGCGGGTGGTGGTCGACGGCGTCGGCGAGCGTTACTCCCGCCCGCGAGTGAGCAAGCTGTTGGCGCGGCGCGGTGTCGAGGTGGCGCGTTTCCTGCCGCCGCGCCTGGTGCCGCCGATGCTGCACATCAACCTCCGCAACCACCGTAAGATCCTCGTCGTGGACGGCCGGATCGCCTTCACCGGCGGCATGAATCTCGGCGACCGCCACCTTGCCGAGCGCACCGACAACCCCGACCGGGTGGTCGACGCGCACTTCCGCATGCAGGGCCCGGTGGTCGGCCAGCTGCAGCGCGTCTTCCTCGACGGCTGGGCCTTCGTCACCGGGCAGGCCCCGGAGCGGTTCCCGGCGGACGAGACCGAAGTTGGCACCGCGATGTGCCGCACCATCGTCGAGGGACCTGACGAGGACTTCGACAAGCTCCTCAGCGTGCTCGTCGCCGCAGTCTCCGCAGCTCGCGAGCAGGTGTCGATCATGACCCCCTACTTCGTGCCTCCGCGCGAGCTCGTCGGCGCTCTCAAGGGCGCTGCCATGCGCGGGGTCGAGGTCACGGTGATCGTTCCCGACCGCAACAACCTCCCCTTCGTGCACTGGGCAAGCCGCAACATGATGTGGGAGCTGCTGCAGCGGGGCGTGCGCATCCTGCTTCAGCCGCCGCCCTTCGTCCACACCAAGCTCCTCATGGTCGACCGGCACTACGTGCAGGTGGGATCGGCCAACATGGACCCTCGCAGCCTGCGCCTCAACTTCGAGCTCGTGGTGGAAATCTACGACCGCGATTTCGCCGCCGGTGTCGACGATCACTTTCGCGCCGTCCGCCGCCGCTCGCGCGAGATCACCCTCGAAGAGGTCGACAGCCGCCCGCTGCCGATCCGCTTCCGCGACGGCCTCGCCTGGCTGCTGACGCCGTATCTGTAAACGCCCGACGGTGCCGGGTACATATTTGTATAATTGTCATTCGAGGTACCCCGGGAAATTTACTGCAGCCCGCAGTCCGTTGGCTGTGATGTCCGCACTATGATCTCGGTCAGAAGAACAGGCCCGCACCGCTCGCCGGAAGGACTCAGGCCATGCAGACGAAACAACCGGACCCGCTCGACCGCGACCTCGCCGCGATCTCCATGAGGCACTCGCCACGGTGGCGCGCGTTCCGCACCGCCGCGTGGCTTCTGATGCTGCCCGGATTGGCAATGGCGAGCGAGCCCCGAGAGCTCCGCCTCGGATCCGATGCCTGGCCGCCCTTCACCGAAGAGCCCGGACGCCAGCGGGTCGCGATCCAGCTGGTGCACACCGCGCTCGAGCGTGCCGGGATCAATGCGACGACGACGATCGTCGACTGGAAGGACGTCGAAGCCGGCATCAGGGAAGGCGAGCTCGACGGCAGCGCGGCGATGTGGCGCACCGACCGGCGGGAGAAGGATCTCGTTTTTTCGGCGCCGTACCTGGAGAACCGCCTGGTGCTCGTGGGCCGCAAGGGCAGCGACGTCGGTTTCACACGGATGTCGGAGCTCGCCGGCAGGCGGGTCGCCGCGGTCGGGCGCTACGCCTACGGTGACGAGATCGAGAAGGCGGTCGGGGTCTACTTCGTCAACGGACGCAACGACCAGGAGAACCTCGACAGACTGCTCGCGGGCGATGTCGAGTACATGCTGGTCGAGGAGCTCGTGGTCCGCTACCTCCTGACCTATCAACCGGACGAGACCGCCGCGAAGCTCGAGATCGGCACCATCCCGCTGGCCCGCCGCACGCTGCACCTCGCCGTCCGGAAGGATCTCCCCGACGCCGAAGCCATCATCGCAGCCTTCAACAAGGAGATCCCGGGCATGATCTCCGACGGCACCTGCTCCGAGATCCTCCAGGTCGGTTGGATCCGCGTGGACGTCGACGGAGACGGGCTCTACGAGCTGGTGCCGCCGGGCGACCTCGTCGGGACCGTGCCGCCGGGCTCGGTCTACGACGTCTTCGGCAAGGCGCCCGAGACGCTGCAGGAGAAAGAGCGCGTCTTCATCCAGGGCAGCATCTACGAGGGCTGGGATGCGATCCCCGAGCGCTACAAAGGACCGGCGGGCCCCAACGACCCTGCCTTCAAGCACGGCACCACGGTGTTCTCGCTCCAGTTCTGAACCGACGAGACGGGCACGAATTCACGATCTGATCGGAAAGCGCCCCGGCGCGTCCGTTCGCCAGCTCCCCGGATTCCCGAGATTTCGTCGCCGAGGTGCGACGCGCGGGCATGTCGGCAATCTCGATGTTGAGAGAGCCGAGGCCTCCTCGCGGCGCGTCGAGCGAACGAACCGAGACAGCCTTTGCCTCGCGCGGTGTCTCGAGCCCCGCAGCGAAGAACTCATGAGCCAACGCGGGCTATCGAACGATCCTCATCCGGTGCGAAGTACGGTCTTCGATCCGCCTGCCGAAGGTTTCCCACGAGATTCCGGTGTCGTAATCCCGTCCGCCCAGGGCGACCGACCGGAAGACCAACCCCCCAGTCGGAGTCTTGGGAATCAGGTAGTGGTAGTGATAGAAGCGGCTTTCGCCGGGTGCCATGTCGCCGATGTGCTCGCGGTCGATCGCGCGCCACCTGCTGAGGCCTCCGTAGAAGAAGTACCAGACGCTGCGCAGGGGCACGTCCCCGGTATTCGTGACCGTGACCTGGAGAGAGACCAGATCCCCCGGTCTGGTGGTCGACGGCGCTTCGATCGTGACGTCGATCGACGGGTGGATGATGTCGACCTCGCACATCGCGGAGTCCCGCACCCAGACGCCGTTGTGCCGGCACTGGGCGGTGGAGAGCATAATGAACGGGTCCGGGTCAGCTTCCCGGACCACGTATTCGATCATGTCGATCCCCAGCGTGCCCACGTTGACCATCCTGGATTCGCCGACGTGCAGCACATCGATCGTCGTCTCGAAGTCGGACCACGTCTGCCACACCTCGATGTCGTGCAGATCGACGTTGCCGGTGTTGGTGACCCGGATCGCGGAGATGACCTGTTCTCCCCAGGCGGCAAAGGTGGATGTGTGCTTTTCCCAGATGCGCAGCCACGCGTTGCGTCGATCCACCTCGACCAGGATCGAGGGCTTCTCGTCCTCCACGAGCTGTGACACGGCCTCGAGGAACTGCGAGACGGCCTCCGGGATCCTGAGCTGCTCGAGCAACTCGACGCCGAGCTCGGCCAGCGCACCGGCCGCGATGACGTTCGGGTCATCCGCGCCGACGAGCAGCGTCTGCTGGTGGATCGCGAGCAGGGCGGTCGTCTGGGCCGACAGGCCGACCGCGTACTGGGCATCGGCGGCGGGGCCGGGGCCCGCCGTATCGAGGACCTCGGCCGCGCACAGCATGCCCTCGATCGATGCCTCGAAAGCGGCAAGCTCGAGTCCGACGAGTGCGCTTTCCAGACAGACGGTCGCCGCATCCGGCAGCTCGGAGGCGATCGGGACGACCTGCTCCTTCAGATACACGGCGATGTCGATGTTGGTGTCGATGCAGCCGTCGGTGTTGATGTCGATCAGGCCCGGATGGACGTCCGGGCAGGGGTCGAGCCAGTCGGGGATGCCGTCGCCGTCGTTGTCGAACGCGGGCACGAAAACCGCCACGTCGTCGTAGTAGACCGGCACTCCGGCGTGCCCCGACACCAGCGCGAGAGCATCGATCACTTCGGGCGACCGGGCGTTGATGGCGAGCTCGTACCCGACCTGCGCCCCGTCGATCCAGACGTCGTAGGTCCTCTGCGCACGGTCCAGGATGACCCGCACCGAGTGCCAGGTCCGCGGGCGCCATTTCGCGAGCGGCGTCCCATCCTCGGCGAGGATGAGTCCGCTCGGGTGCTGGAAGCGGACCGCACCGTAGTAGGTGCCCCACCGGTTGCCTTCGGCCTGGTACTTGAAGAACGCCGGGTGCTCCTCGCCTCCCCTGCCGACAGCCTCGATCAGGATCTTGAACTCGTACCCGATGAAATCGCTGTCCGAGGCGAAGCCGCGTTCGACGACGGCGCTCCAGTTCGGCCGGCCCACCAGGCGGAAGGCGTTCGGGGCGGAGAACGCCCGCGCGCTGGAAACCGCCTGCAGATCGTAGCCGGCGCCGTCCCACACGATGTCCCAACCGGGGGGCAGCGTGCCCGCGGCGTAGGAGTCGAAGTCGTCCAGGAAGAGGTGGGCGTCCGTGTCCGCCGCCGCGGCCGGCAGCGCCCAGCTCGACAGCACGAGGATTCCGAGCATCACACAGCGTTTCATGGCAACCTCCACTCTGATCCAGGAGTTCATCGGCTTTGTGGCGGCCACCGCCACCTCAGCGAGGTTCGAGTCATGTCTGGGAACTCCTTTGGGTCAATATGGGTCCCAAATCCTCGTGCTACCATCACTCAAAACGATGAATTTTCTGGTACAAATTGACCAGTTAAATGACTATTCTAAAGAATTTATCAGCAACAGGTCTCGTTTCAGTTGCTCACGTACCGAGTACACATTTGTCCAATTGCCGCCCCGGAAGTTCGGGGACGGATTTTCGAAATCGACTGACAGCTCGATCGACCGTGCGGCAACGGTTCCCGAGCTCTGCCGGCCGCCGCTTCCCCCACCACCTGGCGCGTGCGACCATGAAGCGTCCCATGAAGCACGCGGCACGCCACCGATGACCGAGAGCGAACGCTTCCTGGCCACCCTCCTCGGCGATGGCGCGGACCGCTTCCCGTTCTTCGACCTCGAGCCGCCCGACGAGACCGTTCGGCTGTGGAGGCGGCAGGGCCTTCCCAGGGACACATCGGTCGCCGGGTTCTTCCACCTCGAGGAGCACCACTCCGTGGGCCTGGAGCTGCGGAGCGCGCCTTTCTACCGCAAGGCCCCCGACCTGCTGACCGACCCGGATTCCTTCCCCAGCCATTACGACCCGGACGACCCCCGACGCTACGCCAGCGGTTACCAGGCGACGTGCCGCAGCCTCGCCCGCGCGGGGCGCGTCCTCTACGTGACCGCATCGGGCGGCGGGCTGCTGCAGATGCTGGGGGTCGGCGACTGGGAGACCCTGGTTGCGGCCTGCGAGGCGCTGGTGCGGCGGCCGCAGGCGGTCCAGGAGCTGATGGAGCGCACCACCGACTTCTACTGCACCTGCCTCGAACGCGTGCTGTCCGAGGTCTCCGTCGACTACGCTTCCTTCTACGAGCCGATCGCCTCGAACGCGGGGCCGGTGGTCTCACCGGAGATGTTCGAAAGATTCGCGATGCCGGGCTACCGAAAAGTCCTGGAGCTGCTGCAGGCGCACGGCGTCCCACTCCGCGTGATGTGCACCACGGGAGGCGACCTCAGCTCGCTCCTGCCGATGCTCGTCGACGCCGGCATCAACGGCCTGTGGATCAGCAACATCGTCAGCACGGAGATGGAGTACTCGAAGTTGCGCCAGGAGTTCGGACCCGAGGTGGCCCTGATCGGAGGCATCGACGCCACGGCCCTGAGCCGCGACGAGGCGGCCGTCCGCGATGCCGTCATGAGCACGGCACCCCCGCTCCTCGAGAGCGGCCGCTACCTCCCCTGCCTCGACGACCGCCCCCGGCGGAACACCTCCTTCCAGCTTTACGCCCTCTACCGCGAGCTGCTGGCCGGGCTGGCTCGCCGGGGCTGAGGGCGATCGAAGCTGCCCGGCGTTGCCGAGGATCAGCGGGTCACGGGACAAGAGCCATCCGCTCCGATTGGTACATCGCACCCGCCGGCGGCCCACCGGGCACGCACGCCCGGACGGGGGCCTCTCATGAATCGGGGTCGACGGCTCATTCTTCGACACAGAAATGAGATACTCGGCACCCTGAGGAGAGAGGAGAGCTCGAGGTGGCCCTGGTCGGAAAGCTGGAAGACGTCCCGCCGGGAGAGATCCTGATGATCCTCTCGGACTCCGAGAAGACCGGCAAGCTGAACGTCACCACCGGCACCCAGGAAGGGATGATCGTCTTCCGCGGCGGGAAGATCATCTACGCCGCCTCGAGCACCATCCGCGAGACCTTCGGCAGCATCGCGCTCACCCTGCAGATCGTGAGCAGCAGGCAGCTCGAGCAGGCCGTGCAGCTGCAGTACCGGTCGCACGAGGACAAGCGGCTCGGGGAGATCCTGGTCGAGCTCGGAGCCATGCGGCAGGAGGATGTCGAGCGGGTCCTCGTACACCAGGTCAGCCAGGTGGTGCGAGAGATCTTCGAGTGGAAGACCGGGTACTTCAGGTTCCGGAACCTCGAGATCGAGGAGGAAGGGGACGTCGAGGTCGATGCCCGGGACTTCATCGCCGGGTCCCCGCTCGACACGCGGAGCGTCGCGCTGGACGCGGCTCGAGAGCTCGACGAGACCTCCCGCGCGGCGGAGGCCGAGAGGGCCAGAGCAGAGGCGGAGGCCGAGGTGGAGGCAGAAGAGGCCGAGGAGCCCGCCGAGCCGACGACTCTCGCCGAGCTCATGGCCGAGGTGGCCGGGCCGGCCCTCACGGCCGAAACCATCCGCGACATCTTCGTGGTCGCAGCCGCGTCCCTCTCGCGGGGCGTGATCTTCCTGGTCCGCGACCACAGCGCTTTGGGGCTGGCCCAGTTCGGCTTGGCCGACGGAGATCCCCCACCGAGCCAGCGCGTCCGGCAGCTGGTGCTGTCGATGGACGAGTACTCCCTGATCTCCACGGCGGTGCGCGACGGCGAGGTGTTCCGCGGCGTGCCCGACCAGGTCCGCGCCAACTCGCAGCTGATCCGGGCGCTCGGCGAAGGGTGGCCCGCCGAGGTCGTCGTCATCCCCATGCTGGTGGGCGACCGGGTGGCGCTGGTCTTCTACGGCGACAACCTCCCGCACAACGACCCCATCGGTTCGACCGCCACCCTCGAAGAGACCCTCGCCGCCGTCGGCCGGCGCCTCGAGGAAGCGAGAAGATAGGTCGAACATCTTCGCGCGGCGCCGCCAAACCAAAAAGACGCGGTGTACCTATGAAGGTAAATAGACAAATATGTACCCGGCACCGAGGGCTGAA
>CAZMED010000028.1:0-3407 GCA_964565045.1 uncultured Thermoanaerobaculia bacterium | reverse complement strand
ACGTGGTACCGAACTCAGGGCGCCTACTCTTCCATCAACTCCCCTACGACCGTGATCGTAGTTCCGCCGTCGTACAGCACTTTCCACTGACCGTCGATCTTCTTCCAGACCGTCAGGTACTCGCCCCGCTCCGCCGGTGCGTCTCCGGCATCGTCCGGGTCGAAGATCCAGCTCCCGCGCTCGTAGGCGAGATCACCGGACGCAGCCACCCCGACCTCGGTGGTGGTCCACTCCATCGTGGAGTCGGGATTCTCGGCCCACTCCTGCTCACGGTTCATACGGATCGCCGCCGGTCCCTCGTGGACCTCGCCATCGAAAATGGTGGCGGCATTCGCCGCGAAGTACCCATCGACCGTCGCGGAATCCCGCGCCTGAACCGCCTGCAACCAGGCCATGGAGGCGTCGCGGACCGCCTGCTCCTCCGCCGCGAGATCGATCGCCGGCTCCGCCGGCGGCGGGGTCGGGGCCGCACACGCGGCAAGACACAGCACCACAAGAACGACACCACACGCGTTTCGAACGGACATACAGTCCTCCCTTCACGAAGCCGACAGCCTCCACCCCGGGAGGTCGCGGCAGGACCAATGGTTCTGATGAACTCTGGCGTGGAGTCTAGCAGGAATCCCGCGGTGTCAACAGGCCGTTGCCACGTCGCTTATCACCGGAGTGCGGATTGTTGCCACGTCCACACTTCCACACTTGTCGGCCATTCGACATCACGATCATCGGCGCACAGGATGAAGGCGCCCGAGTCGGCCGATCACCTCAACCGACCGCACGGGCAGGCAGCCAGCGATCGTCCCTGAACGGCACCGACCGCCACCAAGTGTGGAAGTGTGGACTTGGGGTCCTCATGGTGGAAGTGTGGACTTGGCACCTGGGATGAGTGGAAGTTTGGGATACGTGGTACCGAACGGGTTTCAGTCCCCCGATGCTGGGGGAGTGCGGCCCGCGGTGTCCACCGGTCCGAGGTGGAGATCGAGCCAGTCGAGCACCTCGCGGATCACCTCGTTGGCCGAGGCGGGCACGTGGCCCCCGTCGAGAAGAGCCAGCCGCTTGTGCTCCGCGGGCGTCCCCAGCATGTCGAACATGGGCTGGATGTTGGTCTCGACCGGCGCCCCGAAATCGGCCTTGCCGTTGACCATCAGGGTCGGCACGGTCGACCGCGGCGCGTAGTTCTGCGGCGTCGCGACCGGCGGCCAGTCCTCGGGGATGCGCCACAGCCCGCCCGCCACCAGGATGCTCGCGGCGAACCGAGGCTCGACCGCGGTCATCAAGGGACCGAGCGAGGCGCCCCAACTGAGGCCGTAGTAGGCCAGCTTGTCGCCGTCGATGTCCTCCCGGGTCTTCAGGTAGTCGACCGCCCGCCGCAGGTCCTTGCCGATCTGGATCGTGACGTCCCGGTAGTCGTTGGGGCCGCGGATGTCGACCTGGCGCTCGTAGGTGCGCTTGTAGATCGGGTAGACCAGCGCGCGCCCGCTCTCGGGGATGAAGTACGCGAACGGAAAGCTGGGGTTCGTGCTGTCGGTGAGGAAGTACGCGCTCGAGGGGGGGAAGTAGACGACCGCCTGGTAGGGCGGCTCGACGTTCCTCGGCAGGTAGAGGTGGATCGGCAGCCGCTCGTCGCCGTACGCCGCGCGCACCGAGACGACCTGGTGGACCCACTGCTCGGAGCGGTCGTCGGTCGACTCGACCCTGGCGTCGAGGTCGCGGTCGTCGAACTCGAAGCTCTCCAGCAGGAGGGCGAAGACCTCGTCGTCGACCACGGTGTCCTGGCGGTGGTCCTCGATCACGTGCTCGATCGCCACCAGCGACGCCTCCGGCGGCGGCTCGGGGGTGAGCATGCAGCGGAAGCCGTTGATCAGCGAGCGGTCGGCGGGGTCGGCCGCGTCGGTGTCGCGGTAGAGGTAGTCGGGGTCCGACCACGCGCCGCCCAGAGTGTGGCGCAGCTCACCGGTGCGGTTGACGCACCACTCGCGGACGTTGCCCGCCATGTCGTAGGTGCCGCTCGGCCCGAGCCCGACGTAGCTCCCCACCCGCGCCGGACCGTTCGTCTCGAAATTGCTCCACCGCAGGATCTCACTGAAGATGCTCTGCCGCGCCGCCAGCCGCCAGTGGAACACCGTCGGCAAGCTCTTGCCAGCCCACGCCGCATAGGCCGAGGCCTCGTACCAGCTCACCCCGCCGACCGGCAGCTCGTCCTCGCCTTCCGGGTACTTGCCGAGCGCCCACCCGGCGGGTCCGGGGCGCCCGGTGGTGTCGACCAAGGCGCTGCGGTCGGCCCCCTCCGGCCAGAACCGGTCGTCGCGGTAGCCGCCGTCGTCCACGAAGGCCTTGTAGTCGCGGTTGGTCACCTCGTAGGTGTCGATCCAGAAGTCGTCCAGCGCCACCGGCCCGGCTCCACCGAACTCCGCGGCGCCGCCCGGCACGAAGACCATTCCCGGCGGCACCCCGCCCTCGCGGAAGAGCCGGAAAGTCTGCCGCATGCCGAATGGCGCGCCTTCGACGGGAACGTAGCCGTCCTTCTCGATCCGGAAGCGGGCCGGCAGCGCGACGGGAACATCTTCGAGCGGCGCCTCGCCCAGGCGCAGCCACTCCCTCTCGGGGTGGTTGTAGCCCTTGACGAAGACGGTGGCGCCGGGCGGATCGCTGTCGATCGACAGCGGCATCGCAATGCTCTTGCTCTGCTGCACCAGGTACGGGTCGTCCGGGATGATCTCGGATGCCCGATACAGCAGCCGCATCGCGCCGTCGCGGTCGCCCGAGCTGTACAGCCGCTCGATCTCGGGCAGCGCCTCGTTGCGGGCCCACGACACCTGCGAGCTGCGGTGGAGCAGCTTCACCAGCCCGCCGCCGATCAGCACCAGAAGCAGCACCACCGCGGCGAGGACCGCCGGGCGTCGCAGCAGCGAGGCGAGACCGGCCGGGGGCGTCTCGAGCCGCCGCTTCAGCGCGAGCAGATCGTCGTGCAGCTCCTGGCCGGAGTCGTACCGGTCCTCGGGCGCCTTCACCAGGCAGCGCGCGAGGATCGCCTGCAGCCCTGGCGGCACGTCCCGCCGAAGCTCGGCGAGCGGCACCGGGTCGTCGCGCAGGATCGCCGTCGCCGTGTCGAGCTTCGATTCTCCCGTGAACGGCCGCTTTCCGGACAGCATCTCGTACAGCAGCACGCCGAACGAGAACACGTCCGAGCGCGCATCGACGGGCCGGCCGTGCACCTGCTCGGGCGACATGTAGGCCAGGGTCCCGATGACCTGACCGGCGCGGGTCAGGTACGGCGAGGTCTGGACGGTCGCGGTGGGCGCCTCGGTCAGCACCGAGCCGCCCTGCGGGTCGGCATCGGCGATCAGCTTGCCGAGGCCGAAGTCGAGGATCTTGGGCACGCCCTCGTCCGTCAGCACCACGTTGTC
>CAZMED010000027.1:20272-21647 GCA_964565045.1 uncultured Thermoanaerobaculia bacterium | reverse complement strand
CTCGGGGCTCGGGGCTCGGGGCTCGGGGCTCGGGGCTCGGGGCTCGGGGCTTCAAAAAGATCGATCGTGGTGGATTGGATGTCAAACCCCAGGGCGCAAGCCTCAAGCCTCGGGTGGGTGGGCGGGCGAACCTCAAGCCTCGGGTGGGGGGGGGGGGGGGCCTCGGCCCTCGAGCCTCGGCCCTCAGGTGGGTGGGCGGGCGAGCCTCGGGTCTCGGGCCTCCGGTGGGCGGGCGGGCGGCATTCCTAATTCCTAATTCCTCATTCCTAATTCCGAATTCGCGCCGTGGCCATCCCCTATTCCCCGGATGAGCCGAGCCTTCCTGTCGGGCCTCAAGCCCCAAGCCTCAAGCCCTCGCGCCCTCGCCGTGTCCGACCGACCCGCCACCGCGTCCCGTCGACCCGGAGGCCGCACTTGCTGGGCTCGATCGCAATGCTTCCGGCTGGCACGGCTCTTGCCATGTCGGGGGCAGCGGCGGACGAAACCGCTGCGAAACGGAGGTCATCATGAAGTCTACGCACCTTTCGAAGTGGATCGTGGTCGGCGCCGTCACGGCCGTCATGCTCGCAGCCGCCCTGCCGGGTGAGGCGCAGCGGCGCGCCTCGGCTCAGGTCGGCCCCAATTGCGTCGGGGGCGTCGGCGCCCTCTTCGACGCCATCGAGCCGGCGCCGCTGACCGATGCCGACACCGCGGATGTGCTCTTCCTCCGCGAGGAGGAGAAGTTCGCCCGCGATGTCTACCTGACTCTCGCCGCGCGCTGGCAGCTGCCGATCTTCGCGAACATCGCCCGCGCCGAGCAGCAGCACATGGACCTGGTGCTGCTGATGCTCGAGACCTACGGCCTCGAGGACCCGGTGGTCGACGATGAAATCGGCGTCTTCACCGACTCATGGTTCGACGCGCAGTTCGACGTGCTGACCGCCACCGGCGAGGTGTCGCTCGTCGAGGCCCTCACCGTCGGCGCCACCGTCGAGGACATGGACCTGGCCGATCTCCTCGAGATCACGGCCAACACCCAGAACCGACACCTCGCGCTGATCGCCTACAACCTCGCCAAGGGTTCGCGCAACCACCTGCGCGCCTTCGTCAAAGCGCTCGCGGCGCAGGGTGAGACCTACACACCTCAGTACCTCGACCAGGCCACCTTCGACGCCGTGCTCGCGGCCGACATGGAACGGCAGGTCTGGTACGACGCGGACGGCGAGCCGGTGCCGGCCTGCGGCGCGTCGGTCGGCGGCTTCGGCATGCGGCGCGGGCCCGGCCAGGGCGGACAGGGCAGCGGCGAGGGTGTCGGCGAGTGCGGCGGCACCGGCGACTGTGGTGCCGGCTCCAACGGCGGCCATCAGGGCAACGGCAGCGGGAGTGGCAACGGCAG